>JAFZKT010000039.1 GCA_017553545.1 Bacteroidales bacterium
AAGAACTTCTTCGGCAAGGAACCCAACAAGAGCGTGAACCCGGACGAGGTTGTGGCTATCGGCGCTTCCATCCAGGGCGGCGTGCTGGCCGGCGACGTGAAGGACGTGCTGCTGCTGGATGTCACTCCGCTGAGCCTGGGTATCGAAACCCTGGGCGGCGTGATGACCAAACTCATCGAGTCCAACACCACCATCCCCGCCAAGAAGAGCCAGATCTTCTCCACCGCGGCCGACAATCAGCCCGGCGTGGAAATCCGCGTGCTGCAGGGCGAGCGCCCGATGGCCAAGGACAACAAGCAGATTGGCATCTTCCACTTGGACGGCATCGCACCCGCCCCGCGTGGCGTACCTCAGATTGAAGTTACCTTCGATATCGACGCCAACGGCATCCTGAACGTGAGCGCCGTGGATAAGGCTACCGGCAAGGAGCAGCACATCCGTATCGAGGCCTCCAGCGGCCTGTCAGACGCCGAAATCCAGCGCATGCGGGATGAGGCGAAGGCCAACGAGGCGGCCGATAAGGCGGAGAAGGAACGCATCGACAAGATCAACGGCGCGGACGCCCTCACCTTCCAGGCGGAGAAATTCCTGAAGGAGAACGGCGATAAAGTCCCGGCCGATATCAAGAGCGAGGTGGAAAGCGCCTGCAACTCCCTGAAGGAGGCCGTCAAGGCCCAGAATCTGGCCGATATCGACAAGTACTCCGAGCAGCTGAACAAAGCCTTCGAGAAGATGTACCAGGCATCGGCCGGCGCCCAGCAGGGCGGTCCTCAGGGTGGCCCTCAGGGACCTTTCGGCCCTAACGGCCCGTTCCAGGGCGGCCCTCAGGGTCCTCAGCCCGGCGGTCCGCAGGACCAGGGTCCCGACGAGCAGTAAAAACCGCGTGGCGGTCAAGCTGCTGACTATCAGCCGGTTCGCACAGAAGACGGGTGGCAATTTGCCACCCGTCTTCTGTGATAACTATTTGATAAAAAGCCACTTAGGTGCCATGTGCTTGGCGGCCTGCGGCTTGCTCTGCTATGAGCGCTGGTGTTACCCGCCAGATTATTGCTTGGCGTTGCTTTCCGGCAGCAGCACCCGCCGGACGTTGCAGCCCAGGTAGTTACCTATAACTATAATGGGATAATACCACAGGATGGCGTTGTCCCATTTCCATGCCGCCACCAGATACACTACGTCGGCGATGGAATGGTAGAAGCCGCAGACAATGAAGAGCGGCACGCCGAAGAGGACGGGGACGATGGATTTGGTGCTGCGGTACAGCCACACGGCGATGTCGATGATGAGGCCGCAGCCGACGGCCCGGATGAGGCTCCGCCAGGGGCCCTGGGCCAGACGGCCGGCCACCACTTTCTGTGCACTGGAAGCCATATCTCCACCGATGGCAACCACCAAAAGCCCCAACAGGAGACATCCCACTACATTCCAGAACCAGATTCTAATCAGGGCGGGGATATTGGTCATCACGCCAGCGCGACCGGTATAGAGGAGGGTGCCGGAGAGCACCACGCCCACCAGGCCGAAGGCGAAAATGATGGCGCCGGGGAGGCCGCCGAGGGCCAGGAAGCCGCAGGCGCCGAGGCCGATCAGAAGGCCGGCCATCAGGGATTGTCTGTCTGAGAGAGGCATTGTTGCGAGTTTTTCTTCCCAAATATACGAAAAAATTGTATCTTTGTCTTTCGGAAAAAACTAAAACACTAAAGATATGAAAACCATTCGTCTCATCACTACCGTAGCCGCCGCATGCCTTACCGTGGCTGCTTTTGCACAGAATCACGAAGAAGCTGTCCAGCAGGCGCAGCAGCAGGTGGAACAGGCAAAACAGGACCTGTTGGATACCCAGGAGAAGGCCGACAAACAAATCCGCGACAACCAGCGCCAGATTCAGGTGCTGGAGGCCGAGGCAGATATGGCTAAGGAGCAGTATAACAACGGAAAGAAGAGCCTGGAGGTCATGAAGCAGACCCTCAAGGTGAAGCAGGATGTCATCACGGCTAAGAAGTCAGAACTGAAGCTGGAGAAGAAGGCCCGCAAGGTGGACGGCAAGATTGACGCCGCAGACCAGCGTGTCATCAGCAACCTGGAACAGGAAATCAAGGGCCTGGAGGGAGACCTGAAGGCCTACAAGAAAGAGGTGAAGGAAGCGGAGTCCAAGGTGAACGCTTCCAAGAAGGCTGTCAAGGACGCGGAGAAGAAGATCAAGGCTGCAGAAAAGCAAATCGCTGCCGCCAAGAAGGATGTGAAGGCCGCCAAGAAGGATGTGAAGGAAAGCGAAAAGGTACATAAGGCCGTCACGGAGGCCGCCGCCGCTGCAGCAGAAGCTCAGGCCGCTCAGGAAGCTGCCGCAGCCGCAGAGGCTGAAGCCGCTGCCGCCAAACAGGAAATCGAAGCTGCCGCCGCCGCTCAGGAGGCCGCCGCCCTGGAAGAAATCACTCCCGCCTCGGAGGCCGTCACGGAACAGGCTGTGGAACAGGCCTTGCAGGAAGCTGCACCGGCAGAAGAAATTCCCGCCGCTCCCATCGCCGAATAATGGGTCGCATCATCCTCACGGGGGACCGCCCCACCGGCCGGCTGCACCTGGGACACTATGTGGGGTCCCTGCGCAACCGCGTGCTGCTGCAGAATGAGGGCAACTATGACCGTATGTTTGTGTTCATCGCGGACGTACAGGCCCTTACGGACAACGCGGACAACCCGGAAAAGGTGCGCCAGAACATCATCGAAGTGGCGCTGGACTACCTTTCCTGCGGTTTGGACCCGGAAAAGGTGACCCTGTTCATCCAGAGCCAAATCCCGGAGCTGCACGAAATGACGCAGTTTTTCTCCAACCTGGTAACGGTGCAGCGTCTGCAGCGCAATCCCACCGTAAAGGCGGAGATGGCCCTGCGTGGTTTCAATTCAGAAACGGAAAACGACAATCAGCGCGGACTTCCCGTGGGCTTTTTCACGTATCCCATTTCCCAGGCGGCCGATATCTGCGCCTTCAAGTCTACCACCGTACCGGTGGGCGAGGACCAGGAGCCGATGATCGAGCAGTGCCGGGAAATCGTGCGCAGTTTCAACGGCACCTACAAGTGCGACGTACTGGTGGAACCGGAGATTCTCCTTCCCGCCAACAAGGCCTGCTGCCGCCTGCCCGGAACGGACGGAAAGGCCAAGATGAGTAAATCCCTGGGCAACTGCATCTATCTGTCGGATACGCCGCAGGAGATGGAGCAGAAAGTGAAGGGCATGTTCACGGATCCCGGTCACTTAAGGGTGGAAGACCCCGGGAAGGTGGAGGGAAATACAGTGTTTACCTATCTGGATGCTTTCTGCGAACCCGGAGATTTTGAGGAGTTCTGGCCGGAATACAAGAACCTGGACGAACTCAAAGATCACTACCGCCGCGGCGGACTGGGAGATATGAAGTGCAAGAAGTTCCTCATCCAGGTTCTGAATAACCGTCTGGATCCCATCCGCGCCCGGCGTCACGCCTTCGAGCAGGATATTCCCGCCGTCTATGAGATTTTGCGGAAAGGCTCCGAATCCGCCCGCGAGGTGGCTGCACAAACGCTCCACGAGATGAAGGAGGCGATGAAGATCAACTATTTCGAAGATGCCTCCCTCGTGGCGGAACAGGCCGCCAAGTACAAGCAATAAAAAAAGCCGTCGAGCGACGGCTTTTTTTTTTATTTCAACCCATATTTCCGGAGAATCCGGAGTATGGGTTTTTCTATGCTCCTGGACCAGAGATAGTACCCGTAATCGTCCGGGTGGGTGCCGTCCACTGAGGTTTCGTGCAGTTTGGACGTAGCGTTGGTCTGGATGAAATACACGTCCTTGTACTTTTTGACGGCAATCTTCATCAGGCTGTCGGCCATGTGCTGCTTGGCGGCTTCGGTGGCCTCTACTTCCGTGTTGAAGTTGCGACGCTCGCGGTAAATGGTCTGCTGGAAGATCAGCGGCTTGCCGGGATGGGCGGCCTGCATCCTCTCGATGAAGGGGAAGAGGCGCTCCTGAATCATCTTGGCGTCCGGATTGGAGAAGGAGTCGAAGACGAAGGCATCGGCCTCAACATCGGCCAGGACATCCGCGAAATACGGCTGCATCTTGCAGTTGCCGCTGCAGCCCAGGTTGAGCATCTGGATGCCCGTGTGGCGGCTGAACTGGGAAGGGTAGGCCATGCCGCTGCGGCTGACGGAGATGCCCTGCGTGTAGCTGGAGCCGAAGATGGCCACGCGGTGACGGAAGGGATTCTCCATCGGCTTAATGTAGCAGCCTTCATCGATGCCGATGACAACGGATGAGACGTCGCTGTACATCGGGAGGTAGAGCAGGCACTCACGTTCCACGCCGGGTGCCATATTCTTGACGATGGCGACGGCCTTTTCCGGCTCTTTCGGACGCTGGCAGTCCGCTCCGGCCCAAAGCCACTCCCCGTCTTTGCGGATGTAGAGGTCAAAGCCTGTATAGGCCAGCGTCATGGTGTTGCGCGTGTTGAACTGAAGGTCTCCGACGGCTTTCGCCCAGATGGTGGTGGAGTTGGTCTTGAAGGCCACGGCTACGCCGGCGGGGCAGCGTACCTGCAGGTTTTCGCCCTTGGTGAAGCCCTTGTACTTGACGGTGTCCACGCGGTGGTAGGGGTTCGGGGTGGGCATCAGCTTGCCCACGAGGGTGAGGTCGGAGGCTTCCGTGAAGACCTGGCCATAAAGCAGTTGGCCGCACCCGATGAGCGCGGCCAACACCAGTGTGAAGAGTCTTTTCATTATTCGGCTTTTCCGTTGGAACCCAGCACATTCACAATCTTGTGCATGTAGAGTTTCTTCATTTCGTCGCGGGCGGGGCCCAGGTATTTGCGGGGGTCGAACTCGCCGGGCTTTTCGTTGAAGACCTTGCGGACGGCGGCGGTCATGGCAAGACGGCTGTCGGAGTCGATGTTGATCTTGCAGACGGCGCTCTTGGCTGCCTCGCGGAGCTGTTCCTCGGGGATACCTACCGCATCCGGGAGCTTGCCGCCGTTGGCGTTGATGATGTCCACATATTCCTGGGGAACGGAGGACGAGCCGTGGAGGACGATGGGGAAGCCGGGGAGTTTCTTCTCAATCTCATGCAGAACGTCGAAGGCGAGCGGCGGGGGAACCAGACGGCCGGTCTTGGGGTCACGGGTGCACTGTTCGGGTTTGAACTTGTAGGCGCCGTGGCTGGTGCCGATGGAGATGGCCAGGGAGTCGCAGCCGGTGCGGGTGGCGAAGTCGATGACCTCTTCCGGACGGGTGTAGTGGGATTCCTCGGCGGAAACCTCATCTTCCACGCCGGCCAGCACGCCAAGTTCGGCCTCTACGGTCACGTCATACTGATGGGCATAGTCCACCACCTTCTTGGTGAGGGCGATGTTTTCCTCATAGGGGAGGGAGGAGGCGTCGATCATGACGCTGGAGAAACCCATGTCCACGCAGCTCTTGCAAAGTTCGAAGCTGTCTCCGTGGTCCAGGTGCAGGACAATCTGGGGGTGCTCCCAGCCCAGTTCCTTGGCATATTCCACAGCGCCTTCCGCCATGTAGCGGAGAAGGGTCTGGTTGGCGTAGTTACGGGCCCCCTTGGAAACCTGGAGGATGACCGGGCTCTTGGTCTCTGCGCTGGCCTGGATGATGGCCTGCAGCTGCTCCATGTTGTTGAAATTGAAAGCGGGGATGGCGTAACCGCCGGCAACGGCCTTCGCAAACATCTCGCGGGTGTTCACCAGGCCGATTTCTTTGTAGGATACCATAGTTTTATAAGTAAATAGATATAAAATTTCTAAAAGCTCACAAATTTAACTATTTTTGCGGAAACACAAAAGAGTTATGGCCGGTAAAGTCCTCATATTTTCCGCCCCCTCCGGTTCGGGGAAGAGCACCATTGTCAATCATCTTCTGGAGCTGCATCCGGAGATTGAATTCTCCGTTTCCGCCACTTCGCGTCCGCCTCGCGGGGCAGAGCAGGATGGCGTGGAGTATCTCTTTTACAGTGCCGATATTTTCCGCTCGCTCATCAGGGACCAGAAGTTCGTGGAATACGAAGAAGTGTATCCGGACCGCTTCTACGGCACGCTGAAAAGCGAAGTGAACCGCATCTGGGCCAAGGGTCATGTCATCATCTTCGACGTGGATGTCAAGGGCGGCGTTTCACTGAAGAAGTATTTCGGGGATGCGGCGCTGTCCGTCTTCATTCAAGCGCCTTCCGTGGAGGAACTCCGCAGGCGTCTCATCGCCCGCGCTACGGATACGGCGGAAGCCATTGAAACCCGCGTAGCCAAGGCCGCGGAGGAAATGACCTACGCGCCCAAGTTCGACAAAGTGCTTGTCAACGACCGTCTGGAACAGGCTTTTGCAGAGGCGGAGGCCCTGGTGAATGATTTCCTTTCCAAGTGAAAATCGCCGTCTACAGCGGGTCCTTCAACCCTTTGCACAAAGGCCATGAGGCCATCATCCGTTTCCTCACGCAGGAGGCGGGCTTCGATAAGGTGTATCTGGTGGTGACCCCGCAGAATCCTTTCAAGGTCACGCACAGTCTGCCGGCTGGAGAAGAACGCTTCCAGGCGGCGGTGGAGGCCGTGAAAAGGCATCCGGACCTGAAAGTGGAGGTGAAGGACATCGAGTTGAAGATGACGCCGCCCCAGTACACCATCCGCACGCTGGATACCCTGCGCGAAAGAGAACCGGAGAACAATTTCACCCTTGTGATAGGGGCCGACAATCTGGCTTCTTTCGCCGGCTGGCGCTTCCACGAGCGCATTTTAAGGGAATACGGCGTGGTGGTATTCCCCCGCAAGGGCTTCCACCGGGGCCACGACAAAGCCCGGCTCCTGAAAGAAGATCCGTCTTACAAAATCCGTTTGCTGAAAGCACCCCTTGTGACCATTTCCTCCACGGAGATTCGTGCAGGAATGGCTGCCGGAAAGGATATGTCCGGCTGGCTGATGTAAGTCGGGTGTCCTGATGGCTCAAGCCCCAATGAGAGGTGTGCGGAAGGAGGGGACTGGTGTCCGGGGGGCTCCGCTCCGTCATGCCCGGCGAGACCGGGCATCTCCGTCGCTTTGTCCCTCCCATTGTCTCCTGCGTCCCCGCTGCGCGGGAACTTGTATCCAACGGGCCCCTCCCACTATATGTGTCCGGGGGTGGACACACCCCCGGACACCAGTCCCCTCCTTCCGCACATATGCTTATCGCTGGCGCAGGTGTACGGACCATTTGGAGCAGGTGCAAAAATAGTCGGGGTTCCTGCACCGCTAGAACGCACAGAATGCAGATTCGCGGCGCCGGTGCAGGCACTTTTAGAGCACCTGCACCATTCGCATGGGGTACCTGCACCGGGGATACCAGGTACCTGCACCATCTGAGGGGAACACCTGCGCAATCTGCATGGTGTGACTGCTCCGTGCCGGGAGCAGTCAGGAGACCTGCCCATCAACGCCACCATGGCCATCCTGGCCCTTCCGCTGATGGCCCTGTTTTTCGTGAATCGGGTACAAATCTAATTTTTAAACCAGAATTTATACCCTTCCGGGGAGAAAAAAAACTAAAAATGGATTAATTATACCCGATAGGGGCTGTTTTAAAACAGTTTCCCGTTGAATTTGTCCGCCAGGCCTTGCAGTTCGTCTGTAGTGGCCGGGCGGTCCAGCGCCTGTTTGCGCTCTTTCTGGAACTGCGTTTTCAGGCGGGCGAACTGCTGTTTGGTGTCCAGGGTGAAATCCCCGTTTTCAATCCAGGCGAAGTAGGATGGCTCGCTTTCCCATACTTCCCGGGCGGTGCGCCCCTTGTGTTTGCCGAAACTGATGCAGGGCTCTCCGTCGTCGTTCAGGATAAGCCGGCCGGCGAAGTCCACCGTGCGGGGACGGCCGCCGATTCTGGAAAGGGCGTCGACGTCGTTCTTCAGCACTTCCTCCCGGTAGTCCGTGGGCGCCTGGTAGCGGTCCAGCTGGGCCTTGAGCACTTCCAGGGTGGCTACGGTGTCCGCTTCTGCCGTATGGGCGTTCTCGAAGTCCTTTCCGCCGCAGTAGAAGCGGTAGGCGGCCTTGAGGTTGCGGGGCTCGAAGTGGTGGAAGATGTTCTGGACATCCACCATCTTGCAGCTGTGCAGGTCCACCTTGTCCAAAGCATCCAGCATCTGCCGAGCCTTTTCGGCGGACTTGGGGTCTGCCACCCGCGTGCGGCAGTAGGCGCGGACACGCTCCATCTCCTCTGCCAGCAGCGGCAGGTCGAACTTGACGGAATTGAAGCCTGCAAGGTCGCAGCCCTCCATCCATTCCAGCACTTCCGGAAGCACTTCGATGAATTTGGGGCAATTCACCAGGTCTTCGTCCTTCACGCCGTTCACCTCGCTGGCCTGCGGTGCAATGGGAATCTGCCTGTGGCCTTCATAGTCCCAGGGCTTGATTTTCCAGGTTTTGATTTTCGTTTCCCCGCCGGGCAGGGCCTTCACGAACGACAGTTCGATAATCCCGTCCGTCGCAATATTCAGTCCCGTACTCTCTATATCAAAGAAAAGTAACGGCCGTTCTAAATTTAATTCCATATAAACGCTTGGAGCCCCGAAGGGGCGATAGTAAGTCCCTCCCCCGAGGGGAGGGATTTAGGGTGGGGGTTACGTAAGTGAAACGGATCCAATGGCCGGAGGCTATTGGATCATGATGGGCATGAGGATTCCGCAGACCTTCTCGCTTTCGGCCTCTTCTTCCGCGGGGAGGATGAGGGCGGCGCGACGGGCGTCCGCGAACTTGATCACCAGGCCGTTGCAGCCCATGTTGGAGAGGATTTCCGTGAGGAAAGTGCTCTTGAAGCCGATGGTGAGTTCATCTCCAGCGTAGTTGCAGTTCACTTTTTCGTAGGCGGCGAGGGCGAAGCCCAGATCTTGGGCGCTGATTTCCAGCTGGCCAGCCTTAAGGGTGAACTTGATATGGTTGGACGCCTTGTTGGCGCATACGGCAACACGCTTGACGGTGTTCAGCAGGAGCTGACGGTCTATCTGCAGGACATTGGCGTTGTTCATGGGGATGACATCCCGGTACTTGGGATACTTGCCCACCACCAGACGGCACACCATGGTGGTGCTGCCGAAGGTGAACTGCGCATTGTTGCTGTCGAAGGCCACCTCTACGTTCTCCACATCCTTGCCGATGATGGAACGCAGCACGTTCGCGGGTTTCTTGTGCAGGATGAAGGAAGCCTTTTCCGCAGCCTTCACGTCCCTGGTGGTGTAGCAGATGAGCTTATGGGAATCCGACGCGACCAGCGTGGTGCTTTCCGGAGCGATGTCAAAGAAGATACCGTTCATCGCGGGACGGATTTCATCATCCGCCGTGGCATAGACGGTGCTTTGAATGCCGTCCACCAGGCTTTCGGCCGGGAATTCCACCTTGAGGGCATCGGCCCCCGTGCCTTTGATCTCCGGATAATCGTCTGCCGGGAAATAGGGAAGGGCCGAATGGCCGCTGGCCCAGCTGCACTCGATGGAGCTGTCGCTCACGGTCTTGATGGCAAGGGGCTGGTCCGGCAGTTCCTTCAGGAGGTCCATCATGTGACGGGCGGGTACGGCTACAGCGCCGTCTTCCGGGGCGTCATCCGCCTGGATGGCCGTGCGAAGCGTGAGTTCCGAATCCGATGCGGTGATTTCCAGTTTGCCTCCCTTGAGGACAAAGAGGAAGTTCTCCAAAATGGGAAGCGGAGACTTGGACGGAATGGCCTTGGAAACATCCATGAGGGCCTTCAGGAGATTGGTGCTGGAGATGGTCAGTTTCATATAGCGTTATCTTTTATTTCACAAGCATACAAATATAAGGATTTTCTTTCAAATGGCATAAGTTTTGATTTTTTTGTCGCCGGAATATTTTTAACAAAAGATGATATGAAAAAAGGAGTATTTACCGTACTGACCGTACTGCTCTCCGTGTTGGCGGGGGGGCTCACGGCTTTCGCCGTGGTGAAAGTGGCGCAACCGGAACCGGCCGTCGTTGAAGCGGATACCGCCGGCAATACGGTGGTTACGCGTACTGTCAATCTGGCAGACAGTGACTACCCGGATTTTACCTATGCCGCGGAAACTGCGGTTGAGGCTGTCGTTTTCGTGGAAGTGACCGTCCGTCAGCAATACCAGTTGGACGATCCATTCTTGCGCTACTTCTTCGGATATGATTATTCCCAGCCCCAGTCCCGGGAGTTGAGGGGAAACGGCAGCGGTGTAATCATCCGCGAGGATGGCTACATTGTCACCAACAACCACGTGGTGGCCGGCGCTACCAGCGTTATGGTCACCCTGAACGACAACCGGCAGTTCGAGGCCACCGTCGTTGGTACGGATCCCGTGACGGACGTAGCTATTCTGAAAGTGGAGGCCGACAATCTCCCCACCATTCCCATGGGAGACAGCGACGCCCTGCGTCTGGGCGAATGGGTGCTGGCCATCGGCTCTCCCCTTGGCGAGCAGCTTCGGGGCACCATCACGGCCGGTATCGTGAGCGCAAAAGGCCGTTCGATGCCCAACTATTCCGGTGAATTCAAGATCGAGTCCTTCATCCAGACGGATGCGGCGGTGAATCCCGGCAATTCCGGCGGTGCCCTGGTGAACAAGAAGGGTGAACTGGTGGGCATCAATACCGCCATCATCTCACAGAACGGCGCCTTTACCGGTTATTCCTTCGCCGTCCCCGTGAACATCGTCAAACGCATCGCGGAGGATTTGATGGATTTCGGCAGCGTCAAACGTGCCATGCTGGGTATCACGATGGGCAATGTGGATAAAAAGTTTGCCGACGAAATGAAACTTTCCTCCGTGTCCGGCGTATATATTAACGAGGTTTTGAAGGGGAGTGCTGCAGACAAAGCCGGCCTGAAGAAGAATGACGTAATCCTTGCCATCGACGGCCAGAAGATTACGGACGCCTCTTCCGTCCAGGCCAAGGTGGGTAACTATCATCCCGGCGACAAAGCCACGGTCACTTTCATCCGTGACGGCAAGCAGGAGCAGGTGGAGGTCGTCTTCCAAGGCGCCAATGACGCGAACGGGCAGAAAGACGCAGACGGCAGCGTTGCCTTCTACGGGGCCCGCCTGAAAGCGGCTTCTCCGGAGGCGCTCCAGCCCTTCGGTCTTCGTAACGGTGTGGAGATTGTCTCCCTGGGAAGCGGCAGGATGGCCGATGCAGGAGCCCGGATGGGCGAAATCATCGTCTATGTGAACGATGAGCCCGTTTCAAAACCCGAAGATGTCGTAGCTATAGCGAAGAAAGCATCGCGCGCCATTCACCTTGAAGGCATCGACGCAAACGGACGGACTTTCTACTTTAGCTTCGGCAAATAAAGTGGAAAAACCGTTTATTTAAGCAAATGAGGCAATTAAAAATCACCAAGTCCATCACCAACCGCGAGAGCGCGTCGCTGGACAAGTACCTGCAGGAAATCGGCCGCGAAGAGCTGGTAACCCCCGATGAAGAAGTGGAACTGGCCCAGCGCATCCGCAAAGGGGACCAGGAAGCCCTGGAAAAACTCACCCGCGCGAACTTGCGTTTCGTGGTGTCCGTAGCCAAGCAGTACCAGAACCAGGGACTCAGCCTTCCGGACCTGATCAACGAAGGAAACCTGGGCCTGATCAAGGCCGCCGAAAAATTCGACGAAACCCGTGGCTTCAAGTTCATCTCCTACGCTGTGTGGTG
>JAFZKT010000040.1 GCA_017553545.1 Bacteroidales bacterium
ACGCTCATCACCGGCCGCGGCGCCGGCTGGGCCGTGGACTTCGGCCTGGCCATCCTCGCCTACCTCAAAGGCCCCGAAGCCGCCGTGAAGGTCCGTTCCGGCCTGATGCTGTAATCCCCAGCACCCTGAGGCAGCACGCCGCAACCCGAATATAATCCGGATTTTTACGCTCTGCCGTGCTCGAGCACTGCTGAACCCGAATATAAGCCGGAATCTCACGCTCCGCCGTGCGGGGGAAGGGCGGGTCTCCGCTCAGCGGTTGGAAACGGCGCTCACCCGGTCGCTGGACGTCCTAACTCCTCCTTTTATGGCCGTGGCTTGCGGCCCCAGCCATAACGTCGTCGAACAGACTCCGTCCTGCCGCTAACGCGGCACCGCTCCCTCCACAAGGCCTCCCCACGGAGCCGTTTCCGCCCATTCACTCCAACCCATCCCTCCCTCCCGCACACACCTCGTCATGCCCGGCACCGACCGGGCAGTTCTAGCCATGGAGACAATATATTGATTATCAGCGCTTAATGTAAAAGTCCTCAGGTGGAACCACCCGAGGAATTTCGCGTTTCTCGCTAACTATCAATAACTTAGCTCCACGACACTATTCCGCGTACTTGAAGCTGCGGCCGTCGGGGAGGGTGAAGGTGATTTCATCCACGTGCACTACGTCGCCGCGGAGGGAGAGTTTGGCGCCGGCCACGGCATCCGCCTTGATGCTGTCGAAAGCCTCCTTGAAGGCGGGAGCATCGGCAATGGGAACGGGCAGTTCGAACTTGTGCCAGAAGATGGGAACGTTCACACCTTCAGGATATCTTTCATGGTTGATGGTAGCCGTGGGAACCAGCGTGAAGCACTCTTTTTCGGAGTCATACTTCCCGTAGATTTCCATGTGCAGGCGCGTCCATTTGAAATAGGCATCCTGGAGAGGGCCTAGCTGCTTTTCTATATAAGCGGCCTGCAGTTCAGGGCTCTTCATACGAGTCTCATAATCAGCCTGTTTCTCGAATTCACCTTTCACGGCAAAGTCCACCGCCGTATCAATGTACCAGTGACTGTAGCAAACCCGCGGAAGAAGCTGGTAGGCGGCCCGGGCGCCGGTATAAACGTCCCCGTCCAAGGAAGAATATATAAGGGGGATAAGAATTTCATCGCGAGTGTCCAGTACGCCCCATTTCCCGTCTTTGCACACAATGGTTGCAGCCGGGTCATAAAAGGCATCTTCCACCGGTCCTGCTATGTCGTATGGAAGCGTTACGGGATGCATCTGCTGGTCCACGAGCGTCCATATGTTCCCGGACCGCAACCAGATTCTATCGCCACGCCGGACAGTCATGTCATACCGTGTCACCTCCTTGCCGGACCAGTCGTACACCACGTATTCCCACCACTGGGTGAAATCACCGGCACTACTTTCATCGGGACGCTTCATATACAAATGGGAAATCTTGTCCACCACATAATCACTGTTCAGAATGTCGAGGTAATTCAGGTAAATATCAAAATAGTGATATTTTTTTCATCTTGCCACCATTTTCCGTCTGCCCGATACAGACTGAAATTGGTCGAAAGATGCTTCACAGGGAAGCAACAGACTTCTTGAATCCCGCCGTCCACAATCCGGAAAACACCCACGAGGGTACGCCAGTACGAACGATTATCCTTTTCTACCCAGTGCCACTCGTGCCCCTCCATCCACAGGCAGCCGTTAAAACGCTCCGGGCAGCCTGCCATCGGCCCCCTTTGAGAATCCAAAAAGAACATCCGGTCCCACTCGCGGGTGCCCTCGGGAATCTGGTACTTCTTTTTCATCTGTTTCTTGTACCAGGCGATTTCCTTACTTGTTGCCGGCGCCACTATCCACTTTCCCGCCGCCGCGTCCCACAGGCAGGGCGCGGGTTCTCCGTCCAGCCCGTGACCGGTGCGGATTTCGTAGTTCCCGTAGGAAAGTGCCCCACCATCCTTTGCCCGATAAGCGTCATACATTTCCTTCCAGGGAGCCATCAGCTCGTTGAAGGCCTGAGATGAATTATTGTAATGTTTGGTCTGTTTCTGCGCCCCCAGCGGCAGGCACAGCAGGATGGACAGGAGAAGGGCTAAACGTTTCATGGCGAAAGGATTTATAACTCTCGCAAAATTAAGGAATTAAAAAGATAATTACAACACTCGGGAAGCTAATTCCGCCGGCTGCCCAGAGAGATGTAATAGAGGAGCGTAGCCAGCGAGCCGATGGCTGCAATCACGTAGGTGTAGGCGGCCCAGCGGAGGGCGTCCGTTGCCATCGGCCGGGTTTCATAGCTGACGACGCCGGCACTTTCCAGCCATTTCACGGCACGGGCGCTGGCGTTGATTTCCACGGGCAGGGTGATGAAGCTGAACAGGGTGGTAAGGGCAAACAGGCCGATGCCAATCCACAGCAGCGAAGGGAAGATATTGATGAGCAGAACCCCCGCCAGGAGCACCCAGGATACGATATTGTTGGAGAAAGACACCACGGGAACCAGGGCGCTGCGCATCCGGATCCAGGCATAGCCGGTGGCGTGCTGCACCACATGCCCGCACTCGTGCGCGGCCACCGCCGCGGCAGCCACCGATCGGCCGAAATAGACCTCTTCGCTCAGGTTCACCGTGCGGGTGGTGGGATCATAATGGTCCGTGAGCTTCCCCGGAATGGAAACTATGTTAACGTCGCGGATGCCGTGGGCGGCCAGCATCCTGGATGCGACTTCCGCCCCCGTGAGTCCCAGAGGAACCTGCGAATACTTCGAAAAGCGGCGCTGCAGCATGTTCTGGACCAGCAAACTGCCCAGCATCACCGCTATCATGATAATCCAAATAAGAGAAACCGGCATAACATTCATTTTTACAAATTTACACTTTTTATGGGGATTTGTCATGGGGAAGTGTTATTTTTGCAAATCGAATGACGGAAAAGTTCTATCATATAGAGGAAGATTTCTCCCGGCTGGAATTGAACCTGAAGGCTGCCGGAGAGAATTACCGTTATTTCCGTTCCCTGTTGGAGCCGCGGACCAAACTGCTGGTGCTGGTGAAAGCCAACGCCTACGGTCACGGCGCCGTGGAATTCGCCGCCATGATGCAGCGCGCCGGGGCCGATTATCTGGCCGTAGCCTATCCTGTGGAAGGCCTGGAACTGCGCCGGGGCGGCATTTCCCTGCCTATTCTGGTCCTCACCGCCGGCACGGACTTTTTTCCGGAAATCATCCAGACCCGGATGGAGCCCAGCATCCCCAACCTCTACACGCTTCAGAAACTGGTGGAAGTGCTCAGGGAGCAGGGCGTCAAGGACTATCCCATCCACATCAAACTGGACACCGGGATGCATCGGCTGGGCTTTATGAGCGAAGAACTGCCGGAACTGGTGAAGTACCTGCAGCAGACTCCGGAAGTGAAAGTCAAGGGCGTTTTCTCCCACCTTTGCGTGGCGGAAGACCCCGAGCAGGACAGTTTCACGTTGCAGCAGGCGGAACTGTTCACCCGCAATGCCGGTTTTCTGGCCGATGGCATCGGCTACCAGCCCATGCGCCATCTGCTGAACTCTGCGGGCATCGAGCGTTTCCCGCAGTTCCAGTTCGATATGGTGCGTCTGGGCATCGGCATCTACGGCATCAGCGCCCTGCCGGAAAAACGCCTGGCACCCGTGGCGTCGCTCAAGTGCAAGATTCTGCAGATTAAGAAGTTAGGCCCTGGAGAAACCGTCGGCTATGGCCGCTACGGATCGGCCTCCGAAGGCACCGTCATCGCCACCATTCCCGTGGGTTACGCGGACGGCATCGACCGTCATCTGGGCCGCGGCGCCGCTTCCTTCAGCGTGAACGGCCACCGGGCACCCACCATCGGCAATATCTGTATGGATATGTGTATGCTGGACGTTACTGGCATCCCCGCCGCCGTGGGCGATACCGTGACCATCTTCGGCGAAGACCCTACCGTAAGCGAACTTGCTCTCATCCTGGGCACCATCCCCTATGAGATTCTGGTCTCCGTCCCCCGCCGCATCCACCGCCTGGTGATTCGGTAGCGTGGAACCAAGTCATTGATAGTTAGCAAGAAACGCAAAAGTCCTCGGGTGGTTCCACCTGAGGACTTTTGCATTAAGCACTGATAATCAATATATTATCTCCACGGCAAGAAGAGCTGCCCGGTCGGTGCCGGGCATGACGAGGCGTGTGCGGTGGAAGGGATGGGTCGGAGTGAATGGGCGGAAACGGCTCCGTGGGGAGGCATTGCGGAGGGAGCGATGCCGCGTCAGCGGCAGGACGGAGTCTGTTCGACGACGTTATGGGCGGGGTCGCAGGCCACGCCCATAAAAGGAGGAGTTAGGACGTCCAGCGACCGGGTGAGCGCCGTTTCCAAACACTGAACGGAGACCCACCCTTCCTGCGCACGGCAGAGCGTGAGATTCCGGCTCATATCCGGGTTCAGCAGTGCTCTAGCACGGGAGAGCGTGAAAGAATGGCAATTATCAGGGTTGCGGCGTGCTGATACTGCCCGCCCCCGGCACCCCGCAAAAAAAAGGGACCCGCTACTCGAGCTTGTCCCCTTTCTCATTCAGCATTTCATGTTGGAGAACGAAGAAATTCGTGTCTTCCACCAGGTCTATCCTGATTTTGTAGCGCTTGCGCCACCGGGCCAGGAAGGATTTGAAGAAACCACGCTTGAGATAAGCGCCCAGGATGGGGCTTGTCTTGAGCTGGATGTAACGGACGCCTTTTTCGATGGAGTAGAACGCGATCTTGCGCTCCAGCTCTTCGTCGATCACCACGCTGGAAGCGATCTTGCCGGTGCCGTGGCACACGGGACAGGTTTCCATGGTGTTGATTTCCGTGACGGGCCTGATCCGCTGCCGGGTGATCTGCATCAGCCCGAACTTGGTGAGCGGCAGCACGTTGTGCTTGGCCCTGTCGGCCTCCATCAGCTCCTGCATATACTTGTGGAGGGCGTTCTTATGCTCGTTGGACTCCATGTCGATGAAGTCCACAATCACGATGCCTCCCATATCGCGGAGCCTCAGTTGCCGTGCAATCTCTTCCGCGGCTATCTTGTTTACCTCGAAGGAGTTCTCCTCCTGGTCCGAGGTCTTGGTGCGGATGCCGCTGTTTACGTCGATTACATTCAGCGCTTCGGTGGTCTCGATTACCAGATACGCGCCCTGCCGCATAGGAACCACCTTGCCGAAGGAACCCTTGATCTGGCGGGTTACCTCGAAATGGTCGTAGATGGGCTGCTTGCCCTCATACAGGTGGACTATCTTCTCCTGCTCCGGGGATATCAGGGACACGTACTTCCGGGCTTCATCGGCCACCCGTTCGTCATTGATCCAGATGTTGGAGAACGAGTCGTTGAGGAGGTCCCTCAACACGGTAGTGGTTTTGCTGTATTCCGTAAAGAGCAGCTGGACGTTCTTGTTTTTGGCAATCTTCTTCCAGGAGCTTTCCCATTTCTCGATGAGGCTTTCCGTTTCCGCTACAAGCGTGGCGGCATTCTTGCCTTCCGCCGCCGTGCGGATGATGGCCCCGTAGTTCACGGGAAGGATGCTCCGGACCAGTGTCTCCAGTCTACGTTTCTCCTCCTTCGAGCCGATCTTCTGGGAGATGGACACTTTTTCCGCGAAGGGGAGAAGCACGATATTCCGTCCTGCCAATGAAATTTCCGCAGTGAGTCGCGATCCTTTGGTGTTGATGGGCTCCTTGACAATCTGGGCGACGATCATCTGCCCGGGACGCAGGTACTCTTCGATGCGGCCTTCCTTGGGAAGGGCCTCGCCGATTTTAATCCGGGAATACAGGTCCTTGAGGTTGGTGTTCCCGTTGGATTCCCGCACGAACTGGTCGAAGGCGGGGAAATAGAGTCCCAGGTCCAGGTAATGGATGAAGGCTTCCTTCTTGTCGCCGATGTCCACAAAGGCAGCATTGAGGTTCGGGAGAATCTTCTTCACCTTTCCCAGGTGAACGTCCCCCACGGTGAACTTGTTCCCAGTGCTGGACTCCGTGTTGTACTCAATCAGCCGATGGTTTTCCATCAAGGCGATGTGTACCTCCGACGCCGAAACGTCGACAATCAGATCCTTGTCCGGTTTGACTCCCTCCATGTGGAAATTAAATGGTTTGGATAAAAGGAAGGGCCTGCGAAATCCTCCGTAGGGCCCTTAGCTGTGAGAAGAATTACTTCTTCTTGTGGCGGTTCTTGCGCAAGCGCTTTTTACGCTTGTGCGTCGCCATTTTATGTCTCTTTCTCTTTTTACCGCTAGGCATAGCTAATAGGTTTTAAAAATTATTTCTCCTTGACAGCGTTCACGAAAGTCTTGGCAGGCTTGAAAGCGGGAATGTTGTGTGCAGGGATAACCATGGTGGTCTTGCGGGTGATGTTGCGGGCGGCCTTCTGCGCGCGATGCTTGATGATGAAGCTGCCGAAACCACGCAGATACACGGGTTCGCCGGCGATGATGGAACCCTTAACCACAGCGGTGAATTCTTCTACAACGGCCAATACCTGAGCCTTCTCCAGTCCGGTGGACTTTGCCACTTCGTTTACGATTTCTGCCTTAGTCATGTTACTACTATTTAATGTTTTAGAAATATGTGTGAAAATCTTGGCAAAATTAGAGTTAATTTCTGAAATATCAAAATAAAAGGCAGAAAAACTGACACATTGAAAGCTTGGCACAGAGATTGACGATATAGGCCCCTGGCGTATTGTGCGCCAATAATATGACAAATTGTCAGTGCCCATGAAACTATCCCCCGATTTTTCCGCCCCTCAGGGCGTCGAAGTGAATATCATGCCCGTCATCGGCGAGGCTTCCCAGATGAAGGCGGACCTGTCGCAGCTCCCGCCTGCCATCCCCGTACTCCCCCTCCGGAACGCCGTCCTGTTCCCCGGCACCGTTTTCCCGGTCACCGTGGGCAGGGAGAAGTCCATCAAGCTGGTGAGCGACGTGGAAGAGGCCGACGGATGGCTGGCAGCCATCCCCCAGATGGACGTGAGCGTAGAAGAGCCCTCGGAAGAGGACCTGTGCAAATACGGCACGGTGTGCAAGCTCATCAAGACGCTGGAGATGCCGGACGGCACCGTCACGGCCATCCTCCAGGGCGCATCCCTGGCGGAGCGCCAGGATGTCGTCGCCTATGAACCCTACATCACCGCGCGCGTCCGCCTGATTGATGAAAAAGAGCCCGCGGGCATCGACGAACGCGAGATAAGCGTCCTGGCGGATTCCCTCAAGGAAAAGGCCGCCTACATCGTCAAATCCTCCTCCTTCGCCCCCAAGGAAGCCGTCGGCGCGCTCAAAAGCATCGACAACTTCCACTTCCTGGTGAATTTCATCGCCACCACCATCGAGGTGGAGAACCTCCAGGAACGCACGGCGCTGCTGGCCATAGCCGATATCTACGAGCGTGGCCTGGCCCTGCTGAAGGTGCTGGACACCCAGACGCAGCTCCTGCAAATCAAGCAGGAAATCAACCAGAAGGTGAAGACGGACATCGACCAGCAGCAGCGCGAGTATTATCTGAACAACCAGCTCCGCACCATCCAGGAAGAGCTGGGCATGGATGAAGGCGAGCAGTTCGACAAGATGCGCCGCCGGGCCGATGAAAAGAAGTGGTCCAAGGAAGTGAGGGCCATCTTCGACAAGGAAATGGCCCGCCTGGAGAAGTTCAATCCCACTTCCCCGGACTACAGCATCCAGCTGGGTTATCTGCAGTTCATGCTGGACCTCCCCTGGGGCGAGATGTCGGAAGACAACCTGGACCTCAAGCACGCGCAGGAAGTCCTGGACGAAGACCACTTCGGCCTGGACAGCGTGAAGGACCGCATCATCGAATACCTGGCCGTGCTGAAACTGAAGGGCAACATGCGTTCGCCAATCCTGTGCCTGTGGGGCCCTCCCGGCGTGGGCAAGACTTCGCTGGGGAAGAGCATCGCCCGCGCCCTCGGCCGCAAATACATCCGCATTTCCCTGGGCGGCATGCACGACGAAGCGGAAATCCGCGGCCACCGCAAAACCTACGTGGGCGCCCTTCCGGGCCGTATCCTGAGCGGCATCCAGCGCGCCGGCACCTCCAACCCCGTGATTGTGCTGGACGAAATCGACAAGCTGGCATCGGACTTCAAGGGAGACCCTTCCAGCGCTCTTCTGGAAGCCCTGGATCCGGAGCAGAACAACACCTTCCATGACAATTATCTGGACATCGACTATGACCTCTCGAACGTCCTTTTCATCACCACGGCCAACGGCACCGGCACCATCCAGCCCGCCCTGAAGGACCGTATGGAGATGATCAACGTGAGCGGTTACCTGGCCGAAGAAAAGCTCCAGATCGCCTTGAAGTACCTGGTACCCAAACAGATCAGAGAGCACGGCCTCAAGGAGGGCGAACTCTCCTTCACCCCGGAAGCCCTGCAGCACATCATCGACGAATACACGCACGAATCGGGCGTGCGCAACCTGGAAAAGCAGATTGCGAAGGTGGCCCGCGTCACCGCCAAGAAGATTGCGCTGGAGGAGGAGTATCCCCATACCATCGGCCCGGAACACCTGCGTGAATACCTGGGCATCCCCACCGCCTTCCACGACGACGTGAAGGGCAACGAAGGCGTGGGCGTTGTCACCGGCCTCGCCTGGACGGAGATGGGCGGCGAAATCCTCTTCGTGGAAAGCCAGGTGAGCGAAGGAAAGGGCAACCTTTCCATGACGGGGAACCTGGGCGACGTAATGAAGGAAAGCGCCCAGATCGCCTGGCAGTACCTGAAGGCGCATCCCGCTTTGGCCGATATGGACACGGAGACCTTCATGAAGAAGGACATCCACGTCCACGTGCCGGAGGGCGCCGTGCCCAAGGACGGGCCATCGGCCGGCATCACGCTGGTAAGCTCGATGGTGTCGGCCCTTCGCGGAAAGGCCCCCAAGAAGGGCGTCGCGATGACGGGCGAAATGACCCTCCGCGGCCGCGTACTGCCCGTGGGCGGCATCAAGGAGAAGATCCTCGCCGCCAAACGCGCGGGCGTGGATACCATCGTCATTTCGGAAGAAAACCGAAAAGATGTGGAGGATATCAAGGATATTTACATAAAAGGTCTTATCTTTGTCTATGTGAAAACGATAGCCGATGTAATCGACTACATTTTCTAAGGCATGGACGTCAAGATAGAAAACAGTTGGAAAAACGCACTCGCGGGCGAATTCGACAAACCGTATTTCGCGTCGCTGGTGCGCTTTCTGCATCAGGAAAAGGCCAGCGGAAAGGTAATCTACCCGCCCGGAGGGGCCATTTTCCGCGCGTTCGACCTAACGCCCGTGGACCAGGTGAAAGTGGTCATCCTGGGCCAGGACCCCTACCATGGCCCCGGGCAGGCGATGGGCCTGTCTTTCTCCGTGCCGGACGGCGTGCCCGCTCCCCCGTCCCTCCGCAACATCTTCAAGGAAATCGAGGACGACCTGGGCGTACGGATGAGCGGCCGGCCGAACCTGGAGAAATGGGCCCGGCAGGGCGTGCTCCTGCTGAACGCCGTCCTCACCGTCCGCGCCGGAGAACCCACCTCGCACGGGGCCATCGGCTGGCAGCGGTTCACGGACGCCGTCATCTCCTACCTGTCGGCCCACCGGGAAGGCCTCGTCTTCCTGCTGTGGGGGCGGTACGCGCAGGAGAAATCGGCCCTCATCGACTCCTCTAAACACTTTGTGCTCACCGCCGCGCATCCTTCCCCGCTGGCCCGGGGCGCCTTTTTCGGATGCCGGCATTTTTCTTTGACCAACGACATCCTTCTCAAGGAAGGTAAAACCCCTATAGACTGGCAGTTATGAATCACATCGCGCTTTTCCCCGGCTCCTTTGACCCGTTTACGGCCGGGCACCTGAATATCCTCAAACGCGCCCTCACCATGTTCGACGAAGTGGTGGTGGCCGTGGGCGTGAACCAGGACAAACGCGGCCTCTTCGACATGGACAAGCGGCTGGACATCATCCGGCAGGCCACGGCGGGGCTACCGGGCGTGCGTGTCATCCAGTACAGCAACCTCACCATCGACATCTGCCGGGAACTGGGCATCCGCCACATCGTGCGGGGGGTGCGGAACATGATTGACTTCGAGACGGAAAGGTCCATAGCCGATGCCAACCGTCGCCTGGCTCCGGAGATCGAGACCATCATCATCCCCACCGCGCAGGAGTTCGCGCACATTTCCTCGTCGGCCGTGCGGGACATCCTCCGGCACGGGGGCGACTATTCGGCATTCATCCCTGAAGGCGTCAAGTTATGAAAAAATGGATTTTAGCGGCGCTGCTCTGCGTTTTGTCGCCGGTCCTCCGGGCGCAGGAACCGTATCCGGAACTGGGCGCCAAGCTGGAGGAATACTTCACGGCCCTCGCCGGGGAAAACCCCACCGTGCAGAGCGCGGAGTGTGATTTCATCATAGAATCCTGCCAGGATTCCCTGGTGCGGCAGTATGTGGCCCTCAAGGTCTACAACCATTATCTGAATTCGCGCATCATGGGCGACGACGCCGTGGCGGTGCACGTGGCGGAAAAATGGTTCCTTTCCGGAAAAGTGGCCATGGCTTCTGACGAAGACCTGCTGAACGCCCGGATCTTTACGGAGTTCAACAAATCTTCACTGATTGGCTCCAAGGCGCCTTCCGTGACTTTGACCGGGGTGGACGGCGAACCCGTTTCGGTTCCCGCTGCCGGGACCTACAACGTCCTTTACTTCTACGACACCGCCTGCAGCACCTGCCGGCTGGAAAGCACGCGGCTGTCTGAACTGGTCGCCTCCGGCAAATACGAAATGACGGTTTACGCCATCTATGTGGGGGCCGATGCCGCCGCCTGGGAAAAGTTCCAGGCCAATCTGCCGGAAGCCGTCCATCTCTGGGACCCTTCCGAGGATGCCGAATGGCAGCGCGCGTATGGGGTGCTGAAGACTCCGTCCATGTTCCTCATCGGCCCGGACGGCAAGATTCTGGGCCGCGGGCTGGATACGCCGGCGCTCAGGATCCTTCTGAACCAGGCCTATTCGGCGGATTCCTCCGTTTACGGCGACAGCGGCCAGCTGGCCCGCTACGGGCAACTGTTCAGCGTGTACGGGGATACGCTTTCCGTGAACCACATCCTTCAGGTGGCCGATTATCTGGCGGAACGCACCTTCGGCGAGGGCGAAATAGACGCCTTCAAGCAGGTGACCGGGGACCTGCTCTACTACCTTTCCAACCAGCGGTCCGAGGTTTACCACGACGCCGTCGTTCCCTTCGTCAAGAAATACATCACCGGCCTTCCCGACGTGTGGACATCGGCCGATGACAAAGCGCAGGTGGTATCCCTGGGCGAATTGATGGCGGAACTCACCTCCCGGACGCCCGTCGGCTCCGTGGTGCCTTCCATCACGGTCCCCGCCACGCTGCGCCAGAAACCCTGCCTGTTCCGGAAAGGGACCAAGGAAGGCGAGTTTGACCTGACCTCGCTGAAAGGCAAGCCCGGCTACATTGTCTTTTACACGCGCGGGTGCAGCCTCTGCGAAGAGACCTTGTCCGCAGTGGACAAACTGGTAGATTCGAACTATAACGCAAAAGTGCTGCTCATCGATATGGACGGCGTGCTCATCGACAATCCCACCCTGGGCACGCAGCTCCTGGACACCTTCGACCTGGCCGGAATGCCCTTCGTCCTGCAAGTGGACAAGAAAGGTGTGATTCAGCACCGTTATGTAATATTATGACCCGAAAGAAACGCATCCCCGGCGTGGATCCCGCCTATCTGGAGAAACAGCGCGCGCTGCTCCTTCGCAAGAACCGCCACGTCCTCTATTTCAACGACAGCGAAATGGCCGCCATCGACGAATACTGCGGCCGCTTCAAGGTGCACGCCAAGAGCGCCCTCTTCCGTGAGGCCATCATGTCAAAGATTCTCACGGAACTTGAAGAGAACCACCCTTCTTTATTCTAAAAAAAGTAGTATCTTTGCAGCCCGGTATTGAACTGTGGTGTAATGGTAGCACTAGGGATTTTGGTTCCCTCAGTCAGCGTTCGAATCGCTGCAGTTCAACGAAAGAGAGAGGCCAGTGAGCCTCTCTCTTTCGTTGAACGAAGGCCATTGGCATGGCCTTCTGTGCCTACGTAACCCCCTCCCTAACTCCCTCCCCTCGAGGGAGGGACTTTTGCCGCATTTTAGAAGAGGCTCGGCGGCAGGTGCCGCCGGTTCGCTTCGCTCATACCAAAAGCCCGTTGTTGGGCATCTTTTTATCTTCCGTGGCGCAGGTCCCAACCCCGAATGGCGCAGGTATCGGCCCCAACTGGTGCCGGTATAGGGAACAAACGGTGCAGGTGCATTTTTTGTCGGGGTTCCTGCTCCATCAGAACGCACAGAATGCAGATTCGCGGCGCAGGTACAGGTTCTTTTATGACACCTGCGCCATTTGTAGGGGACACCTGCTCCGCTGGGAGCCAACACCTGCCCAACCCATGAACGCTGGGCGGAGGGGCAGAGAGGAGAGACGGGGGGCTTGTCCACCCCCGGACGAGTATAGGGGGAGGGGCCCGCCGGATACAAGTTCCCGGAGGGGACGAAGGAGACGGTGGGAGG
>JAFZKT010000041.1 GCA_017553545.1 Bacteroidales bacterium
TTCATGGCCGTGTTAAAATTGGATTAAATGTCTTTTAAAGCCGCCCTTCAATCCATGCGCCTTCGCACCCTGCCGCTTTCCCTGGCGGGGGTGCTGCTGGGTATTCTGCTCTGCGTGGCCGACTATCACGTGGACATCTGGACAGCCATTCTCATCTGCCTCACCACCGTCTCCCTGCAAATCCTCTCCAATCTCTCCAACGAGTTGGGAGACGTCCTTCACGGGACGGATACCGCCGATCGTCAGGGGCCGCAATACGGCCTGAACAGCGGGGGAATGAGTGTGGCCGATATGAAAGTGCTCATCGGCATTTTTGTGGGTGTCTGTATCCTTTTCGGCACCCTGATGACCTGGCGGGCTTTCGGAACGCTCCTGGACCTCACGCCCATCCTGGTGCTGATGCTCGGCGCCGCCGCCATCGCCGGGGCTATGAAATACACCCTGGGCCGCAACCCTTACGGCTACCGGGCGAAAGGGGATATCTACGTGTTCCTGTTCTTCGGCCTGGTGTCCGTGCTGGGCTCCTATTTCGTCTGCACGAAGGGACTGGGGCTGCACTGGAAGCTGTTGCTGCCGGCTGCGGGCATCGGCTGTTTCAGCGTGGGCGTTCTCAACGTGAACAACATCCGGGATATGAAGACCGATGCGCCGAACCGTGTCACCATAGCCATCAAGCTGGGCCTCCGCGGCGCGCGGATTTACCAGACGGTGCTCATCGGCCTGGGTCTGTCGGCCATTGCGGCTTATTGCCTCCTCTGCTTCCCCGACTGGCGGCACTGGCTGTGGCTTCTCACCCTGCCGCTTTATATCCTGCACCTTCGCGGCGTCTGGACGCTCCAGGACCGCGCCCTGGACCGGATGCTGCCGCTGCTGGTTCTCACCACCTTCGCGCTGTCCCTGCTGATGGGGATCGGCTTTTGTGCGTATCTGCTTTAATTCGTATCTTTGCAGGAAATGAAGACCATCTCCCGTACCTTCTATAAGATGCCGGTGAACACCCTGTTCATCGTGGGCGTTCCGCTGTTCTATTTCCTGTTCGTCCTGGCCTACAATCCTTTCGGCATAGAGGAATTCCTGTCCGTGGGGGCGGGCCACACGCTGAACCTTATTATCTGCACGCTCATCGTGCTGGGGGTGATTTCCATTTCCCGGATGCTTCTGTACATCCTGCGTCGGCGCATAGACCTGAACTGGGCGCTGTACATCCTCTGGTGCTTCGGGGAAGTGATTCTCTGCGGCCTGTATATGTCCATCCCGATGGGCATCGGCTGGGCGGGTGCGAAACCCTATTTCACGGTGATGTCGCATTGCGTGCTCTCCACCTGGGGCATCCTGGTATTTCCGCTGTCCATCTTCTCGA
Organism: Bacteroidales bacterium; assembly: GCA_017553545.1. GTDB lineage: Bacteria > Bacteroidota > Bacteroidia > Bacteroidales > UBA932 > Cryptobacteroides. Next base: position 1,361 of record JAFZKT010000041.1, read on the forward strand.
TGGCCGTGCAACTCTATGTCCTGGACCAGCCCGCGGGACCCGTGGCCGATGAAAAGACGCTCATCCGCTTCCACGACAGCGAAAAACGCCTCAAACTGGTGGTCGCTTCGGAAAATGTCCTCTACGTGGAGGCCGAAGACAACTACGTGCACATCGTGCATCTGGACGGCGGAAAGATCAAGGACTTCGAACTGCGCTCCTCCATGCGCGCCCTGGAAGACATCCTCCAGCGTCATGGCCTTGTGCGTTGCCACCGCTCCTTCTTCCTGAACGCCGCGCACGTGGAGCTGCTGAAAAAAGACGCCGGCGGCTATGCCCTCGCGCAATTGGACCAGCCCGGTGCCAAGGCCATTCCCGTTTCCAAGCGTTATTACAGCGCCCTCACCGCCCTTCTGTAATCTTACAATTTAATTAGTAAAAATATTTATTTACTTAATAATTGTAAGAAAGATTTGTTTTACCGATAAAAGAGTGTAACTTTGCCCATGGACATCGAAGATTTCTTCGTGTCTGTTTGTTAAGTTCGTTTTATATACGGGAATAGCGCTCTTGGGGAGGAGCGCTATTCTTTTTTTGTGCAATTTGTTGTATATTTGTACGATTTAGTGGAAAAATCTTAAAACTTATACATTTCTATGGCTGATAAAAAGAAAAGAGTCTATCGCTTTGGCGGAAAGCACGCCGAGGGCGATGGCAAAATGAGAGAGTTACTGGGTGGCAAGGGCGCCAACCTGGCGGAGATGAACCTTCTGGGCATGCCCGTTCCCGCAGGCTTCACCATCACCACCGAATGCTGCACGGAGTACTACCGCCTGGGCGGTGGTTACACCCCGGAACTGAAGAAGGACGTGGCCGAGGCCCTCGCCGCCACGGAGAAGATCATGGGCAAGAAGTTCGGTGACCCCAGCGACCCGCTCCTGGTGAGCTGCCGCTCCGGCGCCCGCAGTTCCATGCCCGGTATGATGGACACCATCCTGAACATCGGCCTTTGCAGCGCCACCATCCCCGGGATGATCAAGAAGACCGGCAACCCCCGCTTCGTGTACGACGCCTACCGTCGTCTCATCATGATGTACTCCGATGTTGTGATGGAGAAGGCCGAGGGCATTGAGCCCGCCGACGGCCAGGGCATCCGCCAGCAGCTGGACCGCATGATGGAGGACGTGAAGAAGGCCAACGGTTACAAGAGCGACACTGAACTCACCGCAGACCAGCTGAAAGACCTCGCCGAGGCTTTCAAGGTGCGCATCAAGGAAGTCCTGGGCGTTGAGTTCCCGGACGACGCCATGGCCCAGCTTTGGGGTTCCATCGGCGGCGTGTTCAAGAGCTGGAACGGCAAA
>JAFZKT010000008.1 GCA_017553545.1 Bacteroidales bacterium
GGGAGGCGTCCTGGTCTCCGTAGTGGGTGTGGCAGTGGGTGCCGGCGCAGGTGCCATCGGCGGTCCCGATGGAGCGGCGGCCGGAGCAGAAGCCGGCGCCAAGGCCGGCCAGCCCCTGATGACCGGCGGCCTCATCGCCATGGGCGTAGGCGCCCTCTGCCTGGGTGCCGGCATTCCCCTGCTGGCGGTCAACACCCACCGGATGAACCGCATCGTAAAGGACTACAACGCCACCATCCCCGCTCCGGAAGAGCCCGCCGTGGAGGTGGCCTTCGGCCCCGCCCCGTCAGGGATTGGTTTCACGGTAAACTTCTAGTTTTTGCCTGGAGCTCATCTAACTAGCACTCAATCACTTACAGAAATAGGGGTGCACCTGGCGGTGCACCCCTTGATTTATAAAATGCTGATTGTAAGCAATTTACTATAACAGTTTCTTCCGGCGGAAGAGGACAAAAACCAGCAGGCAGCTCAGGGCCATCAGGCCGATGATAATCACCCAGTTCCAGAAATTGGAATTGGGATCGTCCGCCGCCAGGATGGGCAGGCGTACGTTCATTCCGTAGAAGCCGGCGATGAGGGTGGGCGGCATCAAGAACACGCTCACCACGGCCAGAATCTTCATGATCTTGTTCTGCTCCAGGTTGATGAGACCCACCACGGTGTCCTGGAGGTATTCCAGACGTTCGAAGCAGAAGTTGGTGTGGCTCAGCAGGGAAGAAATATCCTGCAGCAACACGTTCAGGCGGTTTTCCAGCGTGCGCGGAACCTTGGTGGAGCGCATCAGGTTGGAAATGAGCCGCTGCTTATCCACCACGTTTTCCCGCACGACCATGGTATTTTCCTGCATCTGGGAGATGTCTATCAGGAGTTCCTGGTCTATGTCTTCCTGGTCGTTGATCTGCTTGGCGTACTGGGAGATTTCCTTGGAAAGGAGCTCGATCATATCTGCATCCAGGTCCACGCGTTGATCCAGGATGCTGGCGAAAACGCTGAAGCCGGAAGGATACTGTTTGGGATTCACCTGCATACGCCGCTGCAGTTCCGTGAACGAGCGCAGGGGCACCTCGCGGAGCGTAGTGAGGGTTTCGTCCATGATGGTGAACGAAACGGGCTGCATCATGTATTCATCCTGCCCCGGGGTGAGGAAGTTGGTGTTCGCGAAGATGGCGTCGTCCGTCTCGAAGTAGCGGGAGGAGGATTCGATTTCCTCCGCCTGTGCGCGGCTCTGGATTTCAGTGCCCAGGAAGGCCTCCACTGCACGTTTTTCGTCCCCGGTGGGATCCACCAGGTCTATCCATACAGCGTTTTCCAGCTTGATCTTCGGGAAGTCTTTCTCCGACTGGGAGAGGAGAATTTTTCCGTTTTCTTTGTAGAAGATACTCAGCATATCTCTTTCTTGTTTAGCTCCGGGCCAGTCGCACCGGATGGATTTTACGTTTCAACCAGCTGACGTTACGGAAAAGTCAGCCTGCAAAAGTAGTGATTATTTTTGAAATAGCAATACTATTCCTCGTAGATTGTGGGATCGAAGCCCTCAAGGGCTTCTTTGCGTTCAGTGCAGGTGCCGCACTTGCCGCAGTGATTTTCCCCGCCTTTGTAACAGGAATAGGTCTTCGCGAAATCCACCCCCAGGTCACGGCCGCGAAGGGCAATGTCCCGTTTGGTGATGTTGCAATAGGGCGAAACCACCTGCACGCCGTTGTAGGTGCCGGCTTTGGCAGCCGCTGCAAAAGCGTCGATAAACTCCGGACGACAGTCCGGATAAATGGCATGGTCTCCGGCGTGATTCGCCAGCAGGACCGTATCCAGCTCATAGCTTTCCGCCAGCCCGGCCGCTACGGCCAGCATAATGCCGTTGCGGAAAGGCACCACCGTGCTCTTCATGTTGTCGTCGGCATACGAGCCCTCGGGAATGTCCCCGCCGCTCAGGAGCAGGTCGCTCTTGAAATACTCTCCGATGAAACCCAGCGGGATAATCAGATGCTTGATTCCCAGCCGGGCGCAATGTTCACGGGCGCAGGCGATCTCCCGGGCATTGTGCTTGGAACCGTAGTCAAAGGTAACGGCCAGCGCTATGCTGTCCCTGTATTCATACAGGTGCGTGGTGCTGTCCAGCCCGCCGGAATAGATGAGAACCGCTTTCATAGCCTGGCCAAGATGCTGTCCACCGCTATACGGGCCGATGCAACCGCCTCCACCACGGTCCTGGGCCCGGAGCAGAAGTCTCCGGCCACCCATACGTTCGTGAGACCTTCCACCTGCTGACCTTCATTCAGAACCGGCCAGCCCCACTGATCCATGACGGCGCCGGTGCCGGCGAGGAAGCCGAAATCCGGTTTCTCGCTGATGGCCACCAGCAGCGTGTCGCAGGCCACAAAGTGGTCTGTTCCGTCGATAATTCTCGTCACCACGCGTCCACCATCCTCCGGCTGGACATTCTCACAGTCACGGAAAACAACGCCGCCTTCCTGCACCTGAACGGGCGCCTGGAAGACCTTGAACTGGACACCGTCGGCCCTGGCCTCTATCACTTCCGCGGGATTGGCGGGCATATTCTCGTAGGTTTTCCTGTAATAGACCCAGGTTTCGCAGCCCTGGCGCACGGCTGTACGGCAGGCATCCATGGCCACGTTTCCTCCGCCGACGACAATCACCTTCCGGCCCAGTTCGAAAGCCTCCGGGTTCTTCAGGAAAGGCAGGGCCTGCACGGCGCGTTCTTCACCGGGAATGCCCAGGCGTGCGGGAACTTCGGCGCCGGCGCCCAGCAGCACCGCATCGAAGGAGGCGGAGAGGGCCGACAGTTTCACGTCCCGTCCCACCTGTACGCCGCCGTGGAAGGCAATTCCAGCGTCCGCAATCAGTTTCTCATAAGCATCGCACCACTTTTTCGCGAGACGGAATTCCGGGATGCCGTAACGCAGCACGCCGCCCAGGCGGGGATTGGCATCGTAGAGGGAGACATCGGCCCCGGCCTGATAGAGCCAGACGGCGGCGGCGATGCCCACGGGACCCGCGCCCACCAGCGCGATGCGCCGGCCTTCCAGAACCGTGGATTTGCGCTCCAGGGACGCGCCCGAAAGCAGATAAGCGCCGGAAATCTCCTGCTCAATCTCATACCAGCGGACGGGCACCTGCTTAATGTTCAGCACGCAGTGACCCAGGCAAAACTGCTTCCAGTCACACACTTGCGAGGTAACGGCGCTCAGCGGATTGTTCTCAAAGAGGATCCGGCCCGCTTCCTCCAGCTTCCCTTCCCGGTACAAGGCCATGCACTCCGGAACAGGCGTGTGCACGGGGCAGGCCTGGGAGCACTTCGGAATCTTACAGAGTAAACAGCGCGATGCTTCCGTATTCATACTTTGAATGCTTGACGGTTGACGATGGAACGGCCCAGGGTGAGCGAATCCGCATACTCCAAGTCGTCCCCGAAGCCCAGGCCGCGGGCAAGGGCGCTCACGCGGATGCCGGTGGCTTCGATTTGCCTGTAAATGTAGAAGGCGGTGGTCTCCCCTTCCACGTCGCCGCTCAAGGCCAGGATGATTTCGGCCGATGCGGGATCTTCCAGCGCCTGCACCCTTTCCACCAGTTCCTTGATGGTGAGGTCCGACGGACCCACCCCGGCAATGGGAGAAATGATGCCGCCCAGGACGTGATATACGCCGTGATACTGGCCCGTTGCCTCGATGCTCATCACGTCGCGGACGCTTTCCACCACGCAGATGGTACGCTGGTCCCGTTTGCCGTCCGCACAGATGGAGCAGATGTCTTCATCGGCTATCATCCTGCAGCGGGAGCAATAGTGAACGCCGTCACGAAGGCGGTCGATGGACTCCGTAAAATGATGCACGTTCTCCGCGGGCTGCTTCAAAAGATGCAGGGCCAGCCGGAGTGCGCTGCGGCGTCCGACGCCCGGCAGCGTGCCGATGGCCTCCACCGCATCCGTAAGGAGGGCCGACGGATATGTCTCTTTATAGGCCATAATACGTCTTCAGTCCTTCCAGCGGGGATGGCAGGATGGTGGTAAACCGCACGCCGAATTCTTCCTCGCCGATGCGCCGGATGATGTCCCGACAGGCGTAGCCGAAACTGCCCGCGATGCCCAGGGGAAGGGCATCATAGCGGGTGACGGCCCGGCTGAAGAAACCGCGGAAATTATTGTCTATCAGGCCCCTGGCGTATTCCTCTTTCTCATAGTGGTCTACGAGGAACGGGGCAAGGCCGCCCAGGAAACGCGCCGGAGCAGGGCTGGCATAAACCGCTTTCACGATGGCGGCATAATCCAACTGGAACCGTTTCCAGAATTCATCCGCCAGACTTTGCGGGACCAGACCTTTAATATGGTCGGCGATGAACTGCCGCCCCAGCACGGCGCCGGAGCCTTCGTCGCCCAGGATATAGCCGCCGGAGCGGAACTGCTTTGAAATCTTCTCCCCGTCCCACTGGCAGGTGTTGGCGCCGGTGCCCACAATGGCGGCAATGCCGGGATTATGGCCGCAGACGGCCCGCGCCACGGCATAAAGGTCCGACGCATATTCTATGGTGGCATTCGGGAAGAATTCCTGAAAATCTACAGGAGGGGCCCCGATGGCGCCGGCGGCGAAAAAATGCACCTCGCCGATATCCGAGCCCAGCTTTTGGGCCGCATCGGCGATGATTTCCTTCACGCGCTCCGGAGGCGTATGGGCCATATTGATACCATCCGTGCGAACGTGAATGCCGCCCGAGACGTACCAATCGGCCTTTGTTGCGCCACAGTCTGCTACCAGAATATTCATTGGGGTAAATTTACGTACTTTCCGCGTCTTTTCCAATGAAAATATCCATAAACCGCCGAGGCGACATAGACCAGATACAGGGCGGCCATCCAGTATTGCCCGGTGGCTATGCAAAGAGCAGTAGAAATCACATCGGCCACAATCCAAAGCAGCCACTGCTGCAGGTAGCTCTGCGCCAGCCACCAGGTGGCGACGACGCTCAGCATGGTGGCAACCCCGTCCAGCTCCGGCGCTTCACCTCCGGTAGCCCTTAAAAGGGCAATGAGACCCAGCGAGCCCAGAAGGAACAGCACCGCGCTCCAGATAGCCACCCTGCCGGGTATCTTCTTCAGGTGAATCTCACTCTCCCCCACTTGCTCTTCGGCTTTCTTCCATTGCACAAGGCCCACTACCGACATCACTAAATAGTATATGTTCAGGCCCATCGACGCCCATACATGCTGCACGCCGAAACTGAACGCACAAGCGGCGGCCGTGAGGATGCCCACCACCCACATCAACCGCTTCTGCAGAATCTCCAGCGCCACATATGCGACGCCGGTGACCATGGCAAATATTTCGATTGCCTGAAACATTGTTATCCTTGATGCGGGAGGGTGTCTCTTTCAGAACCTGTGCCACCCTCGGCATCATAAGAGGGAGGGGCCCATTTATGGGAGGGGTCGCGGAGCGACGGTTCTGAAAGAGACACCCTCTCGCATCTATCTTACTTCTATGAGTTCCACCACGAATTTGAGGGCACTGCAGGGCGGGATGCCGCGCGTGCCGGATTCGCCGTAAGCGAGGTGATACGGGAGATAGAGCTCATATTTGGCGCCTTCGCTCATCAGCTGCAAGCCTTCCGTCCAACCTTTGATCACCTGATTGAGGCCAAACTCGATGGGTTCACCCCGCTTGTAGGAGCTGTCGAAAACGGTGCCGTCCGGGAAGGTGCCTTCATAGTGGCAATATACCTTATCCGTGGCTTTGGGCTTCTTGCCCGTGCCTTCCTTGATGACCTTATACATCAGGCCGCTGCCGGTGGCCTTCACGGCCGGATCCTTGGCCATCTGGGCCAGGAACTTTTCGCCCTCGGCCTTGGCGGCGGCGCCGGCTGCCGCGGCCCGCTGCGAAGTCTCGTCTTCCAATTCCTTGTAGAAGGCTTCCAGGGCCTCCCCGGCTTCTTCCAGGGAGATGGCGGGCTGGGCGCCCGTAAGCATCGCCTTCAATCCGGCGAGGAAATCCTCCACATTGTTTACGTGGATCCCCTGCTGATAGAAGCTGGAGGCCACGCTCATTCCGAATGCATAACTTTTCTTGTCCATAATCTGCGATTTGAACGCAAAGATACCTTTTTTTTGTATTTTTGTGAACAAATACTGAGTTATGCGTTCTGATATCATTGTCGTGGGAGGAGGAGCCGCCGGGCTGATGGCCGCAGTCGGGGCGGCGAAAGTGTTGGCCCAAAGTGAAAACGGCGGCACCGTGACCGTGCTGGAAAAGATGCCCAAGGCCGGCCGGAAGGTGATGATTACCGGGAAAGGCCGATGCAACTTCACCAATGTCAAACCCTGGCAGGAATTCAGCGACCACATCCGGACGGATGCCAATTTCGTGAGCCCCGGATGGCACAATCTCACCCCGGAGAACGTCATCGACCTGCTGAAAGAAAACGGTTTAAGGAGCGTGGTGGAACGCGGAGACCGGGCCTTCCCTCAGTCGCACAATGCCGGCGAGGTGGTGGACACGCTGCTGCGTGCCTGCACCTTGAGCGGAGTAAAGGTGGTGACGGACTGCGAAGTGAAAACCATCGACGTGAGTAAAAACGGCTTTAGCCTGGACTGCGTGCAGACTTCCCGCAAGCAGGTGCGCATCCCCACGGAGCGTCCCCCGAGGCCCGGAAAGCCGGCTCCCACACGGGAAGAACTCACCATAGAGCCCGTCACGTACAGCTGTAAAAAACTCATCATCGCCACCGGCGGACTGTCCTATCCGGGCACCGGTTCCACCGGCGACGGTTACCTCTGGGCGGGGGGACTCGGGCACAGCGTGGAACCCTGCTTCCCGGCCCTCACCGCGCTGGTTCCTGCAGGCTATAAAGAAACCCTCGCCGGGGAAATCAAACAAGCTTTCCGCGGACGCACCGTTTACGGCAAAATGAAGGAGCGGAAAATTGCTCCGCTGCCCGCCTGGTACCCCAAATTTGAAAAGCATATCGAGCGCATTAAACCACTTACAGATTTAGGAGAATTGTTTAATGGCAACAATCTCGACAACATTCAGTTAACGCTCTTCGTAAATGGGAAGGAGGTGCAGCAGGAATTCGGTGATATAGAGTTCACCGACGGCGGTCTGGAAGGCCCCCTCGGATTCCTCGTAAGCCGCCGCGCCGTGAAGGCCTTGAACGACGGTCAGAAAGTGTCCGTCGCAATAGATCTGAAGCCTGCTGTGGAACTGGAAAAACTGGATGCCGACGTACACGAAAAATGGGAAGAAATCACCCACGACGAACGCTCGAGAGGACAGTCTTTCCAGCGCCTATTCCGCATTATGCTGGGCAAATTCCTTCCCTGGAACCTGACGCTGGCTTTCTTGAAGACGAACCCAAAGGTAAGCGTGGATACGCTGGCCGCCGCCATGAAGGACTGGAGACTGGATATAGCCGGTTTCGTGGGCTTCGAGCGCAGCGTTATTACGGCCGGTGGTGTTTCCACAGCCGAGGTGGTGGCCAAAACGCTGGAATCCAAGAAGCAACCCGGCCTCTATTTCGCCGGCGAGGTGCTGGATATGGATGCCGACACGGGCGGTTACAACCTGCAACTGGCTTTCTGCACGGGCTATCTGGCCGGAGAATCCGCAGCCAAAGCTTTGTAAAACAAAAAATTGTTCGTATATTTGCAGTCCCGGTCCACCACAACCGGTCAGGCCACTTTAGCTCAGTCGGTAGAGCAGCGCATTCGTAACGCGCAGGTCGTCAGTTCGAGCCTGATGAGTGGCTCTGGGAAAAGAGGGAAGCAGTCCGCTCCCCTCTTTTTTCATCTGATTCCCAGTAGTTTATGGGTTTGCAGGGACAGGCGCCACTGCGGGTGGGCCAGAATATAGTCCTTCACTTCAGCCACGTTCGTGCGGCCATTGTCGTCGCAAGGCTGAAGGAATAGATTCGGGGTATTGAAGTCCGACCATTTCGCAGGGTTTACGCCCGGGGCCAGAACCAGCTTCAGTTCATCGGCCTGCTGCAGTACAATCGCGCTTTTGGGACTTAAGGTGATCCAGTCCAGCTCTTCCGGCAGTTCCCGTGTGCCATTGGTCTCGATGTGAAGCGCATAGCCTTCCGCCTTCAGCAGACGCACCAGCGGCTCGTCCAATTGCAGGGACGGTTCGCCGCCCGTGAGGCAGATGCGGCGGCACTCCCCTCCGGCGGCCCGAACTGCGGATAGGATTTCATCGGCCGACATCTCCATGAAGGCGGCGTGCGAAGTGTCGCAGAATGGGCAACGAAGATTACAGCCCGAAAAGCGCACGAACACCATGGGCGTTCCCGTCCAGAAACCTTCCCCCTGCAGGGAATAAAAGATCTCGTTGACCTTATACCTCATAGGCGGCCATGTTCATCTCGCTCTCCCACACCTCCACGCGGTAGGCGTTGTCCACGTGCTCGCAGATCCAGCGGGCGATATTCTCCGCCGTGGGATTGAAGTCGAAGACCTCGTTCAGGTTCTTATGGTCCAGCGCCGCCGTGATGTCCCGCTTGATGTGGGTGAAATCCGTCACCATTCCGTCGGCGTTCAACTTCTCGCTCCTGCAGTAGATCTTCACAATCCAGTTGTGCCCGTGCAGGGCTTCGCACTTGCTTTCGTAAGAGAGATTGAGGGCGTGGGCCGACGAGATTTCCAGCCGCTTGCAGACGTAATACATAGGGACGTTTCTTTTTTGCAAAAATAGCAAAAAAAGCATTAACTTAGCACGAAGTATGACGCCACAGGATGTATTGCGCACATATTGGGGCTACGACAGTTTCCGTCCCCTGCAGGAAGACATCATCCGGGAAGCCCTGGATGGCCGCGATGTGCTGGCCGTGATGCCCACCGGCGGCGGAAAGTCCGTCTGCTTCCAGGTCCCTGCCCTGATGCAGGACGGCCTGGCGCTGGTGGTAACCCCGCTCATCGCCCTGATGAAAGACCAGGTGCAGAACCTCCGCGCAAAGGGTATCCGCGCCCTCGCCATCCACGCCGGAATGGACCGGCGGGAAGTGGACCTGGCCCTCAACAACGCCGCCTACGGTGACTACAAGTTCCTGTACCTGAGCCCGGAACGGCTGCAGACGCAACTCTTTCAATCCTATCTGGATGTGCTGAAGGTCTCCTACCTCGTGGTGGACGAAGCCCACTGCATTTCCCAGTGGGGATATGACTTCCGGCCCAGTTACCTGCAGATCGGCCTTTTGCGCAAACGCCTGGACGCCCCCGTCATCGCCCTCACCGCCACGGCTACGCCCCTGGTGGCGCGGGACATTATGGAACGCCTGGCATTCAAGGAGCCGAATCTGCTGCAAGCAGGCTTCGAACGGCCGAACCTCAGTTATATCGTACGGAAAACCCAGGACAAGATTGGCCAGATCCGCAGCATCTGCGAAGGCGTACCGGGCAGCGGCATCGTGTATGTGCGCAGCCGCAACCGCGCCAAGGAAATCGCGGACGGATTGAATGCGGCAGGATTTTCCGCCTCTTTCTACCACGCCGGACTGGGGGCGCAGACGCGGGCCGACAGACAGGAAGACTGGAAGGCCGGCCGCACCCGCGTGATGGTGTGCACCAACGCCTTCGGCATGGGCATCGACAAGCCCGATGTTCGCTTTGTAGTTCACGCAGACCTGCCGGACAGCCCGGAGGCCTACTTCCAGGAAGCGGGGCGTGCAGGACGCGACGGACTGGATTCCTACGCCGTCCTGCTCTGGAACGCCACGGACAAGCAGCGGCTCGCGCAACTGGAACAGGTTTCCTTCCCTTCCCTGGAATACATCGAAGACATCTACGAGAAAGTGCACGTTTTTTTCGGCATCCCCTATGACACCGGAATGGGACGGATGCTGAAATTCGACCTTGCGGCCTTCTGCAGGCAGTTCAAGCTGCAGCAGTCACCCGCGTATTATGCCGTCAAATACCTGGAACGCGAAGGCCACTGGACGCTGGCGGAAGATATGGACATCCAGACGCGCATCGGCATCGATGTCCCCCGCCAGGCGCTGAACCAGACGGATTTCCCGGATCCGGCGATGCCCTCCGTGCTGGAAGCCCTCATGCGGATGTACACGGGCATCTTCTCCTATCCCGTTCCCATCGATGAAGAAGCCGTGGCCCGGCGCTGCGGTCTCGCCGTCCCGGCCCTTCGTCAAGTACTCTATCAACTGAGCATCAACCACCTTGTCCGCTATGTTCCGGCCGACCACGCCACGGTCCTCCTCCTGCAGCACGACCGCCTGCGGCCCGGCAACGTCCAGCTGAACCCCAAACGCTACGGGATGCTCCGGAGCACCTACCATGAAAGGATACAGACCATGCTCTCCTACGTGGAAGAGGCCGACGAATGTCGCTCGCAGTTCCTCCTGCGCTATTTCGGCCAGGCCGTCAGCGCCCCCTGCGGGAAGTGCGACCTGTGCCGCAGCGGCGCGGCAAAACCCGTGGAAATCTCAACGGCATTGAAGGAATGGATTGATGCGCGCGAAGGGCGATACACATTGAAGCGGCTCCGCGCGGCCTTCGGTCCGGGAGACGATTCCTACCTGGAAGTATTGCGGGAAATGATTGACCGGGGAGACGTCCCCGCCCCGGAGGATTAAAGCACCAGCAGCGGCGAGGAAATGCCGCGTTTCAGCACTCTAAGGGAAATAGAGCCTTGCTGTACGCCTGCGGCCACCAGGGCGGCCCGGGCGCTGTCATAGGCCAGTTCCGGTGTATTGTTGTTGCCGCTCAGATGGCACAGGAACAGGTTCTTCAGCCCCGGGTGGAGAAACTTGGGAATTGCCTCGGCGCAGGCGTCGTTGGACAGGTGGCCGATACCATGGGTAATGCGGCGTTTCAGCACTTCAGGGTAACTTCCCCCCAGCAGCATCTCCAGATCGTAATTGGATTCGATCACCACGGTAGAGGCCTGGGAGGCCCATTCCAGGGCTTCGGGAGTTGTGTGCCCCATATCGGTCATCAAAACAAACAGCTCTTCCCCGCAGCGGATGGCGAACCCCAGGCACTGGGTGGCGTCGTGCGGCACCACGAAATACTGCACGTCGAAGTCTTCGGTGACGGGATTCCACACGCCCGGCAGCAGGTCCTGCCGGCAGGGTCCTATCCATTCCCGCGTATAGGGATGCCACAGAAGGGCTTCGTGCAGCGTGGTGCTGGTCCACACCGGGACAGACAGCCTTTTACAGAAAGAGCCCAGGGAGCGGATGTGATCCCCGTGGTCGTGGGTGATGAGGATGGCCGATATGGCACTATAGTCCAAATGAAGCGCCTCCAGTTCCTTTTTAATGTGACGGATTCCCACTCCCGCGTCAATCATTATGCCCGAATGCGGTCCCAGCAAAAGGGAACAGTTGCCACAACTGCCGCTGGAGAAACTCACGAATCGCATCATAGCTGGTTCTCCTCCTTGTCGCAGTAGCGGGAAATGACGTTGTAGGCACCGTCCACGCCCAGTTCTCCCGCACGGGACAGGTCTATGCAGCCCTTCTCCTTGTCCTTCAGGTAAATAAGCACCAGCCCGCGGTTGAAGTAGGCGCTGCCCATCCAGGGATAGAGTTTAATGGCCTTGTTGTAACTCTCGATGGCCTCCACGAAGCGGGAACTCAGGCTGTAGAGGTTGCCCAGATTATACTGGATGTATGGCAGCGAGGGCAGGATTTCGGCCGCCGCCTCCATATCGGCCAGCGCTTCCGAATAGTCATATTCCCGGCTCACCTGCTGCTGCACCCGGGCGCGTGTGTTTCCTTTGTCGTCCATCGTAAGGGTTTGCACATTGGATTCGAAGGAGGCGATGAAGTCTATCATCTCTGCCCGCAGGGTACCCCGGTTCATCAGATAAAACGCCTTGTAGTAGGCCCCGTAGGGTGATTCAGGTACGGGACCGTCTACCGCTTCCGTAAAATGCTGGAGCGCCTGCGAATACTGTTTCCCCGCCACATCTCCCATTCCGGTGATAAAGGCGTCGGCCGATATTTCCGCCGGCAATTCTTCCGCGGGAGATTCCTGACTTACGGTGACCGGAACCGGAGTGGCGGCCAGGTATTCGTCCAGCAGGCGGTTTTCATAACGGCGCTCAATCATGTAGCTGCCGCCCGCATCGCGGTCCTTGGCCAGGGCAAAGCGATAGAGGGGTTTCAGGTTGATGTCCACGTCTCGATGTCGCAGCATTTCGTCTTCGAAGCCGCCATTTCGGGCAAATTCCGCATCCAGGGCTAGCAGATTGCTGTATTTGCGGGTTGTGTCGGCAAAATTGGCGCCGCCGGATATGGCGTTTTCATAGGCGGTCACCTTGGCCCGGGCGGTGCGATAGTCCTCTTTGGAGGCCCGTTTCATCCCCATCTGGAGCTCTACGTAGGCGCGGTTCATATAGGCTTTGGCGAAGTCCGGATACAGTTCGATGGCTTTGTTATAGTCCGCCAATGCATCATCCCAGCGGGCCATTTCCACGAAGAAGCCGGCGCGGTTGAACCAGGCCAGCACGTTGCCGGGGTTGATGGCGATAACGCGGTCCATGTCGGCCAGCGCGCCCTCGAAATCCCCCACCTGTGCGCTCAGAAGGCTCCGGTTGTAGAGGGTAAGGGCATTGCCGGGCTCATACTTGAGCACGGTGTTCAGGTCTTCCATCGCCGCTTTCAATTCGCCGGTTTCGCAGCGCACCAGGGCGCGCTGGAAGTAGGCCAGCGTAACGGTGGAATCCAGTTCGATGGCTTTGTCAAAATCATGGAGGGATTCCGCATATTGCTTCCGGGCGGCTTTCAGGCTGCCGCGGCGAATATAGCCTTCCGGTTCGAACCGGTCCAGTTTGATGGCGCGGTTGTAGTCATTCAGCGCCTTCAGTGAATCCCCCAGGAACAGGTAGGAGGCACCGCGATTGAGGTAAGTCGAGGCGTCCTTTGGTTCGCTGCGGATGTACTTGTCGAAATCGTCCACGGCACGCTCGAACTGCCGGCTCAGGAAATAAGTGACGCCGCGGGTATAGTACAGGCCCGGGGAGCCGGGACGAAGTTCGATGGCTTTCTCCAGGTCCTTCAAGGCTTCGTCGTACTGCCCCGAACGGCTTTCCGTAATGGCACGGTAATGGTAACCGGAGGTGAAGACCGGATTCTGGCGGACGGATGTGGAGAAATCTGCCCGGGCCCCGCGGATGTCGCCCAGGTTGTACTTGGCGATGCCACGGTAAAAGAAGGTCCAGTAGTCCGTGGAATCCAGTTGGGCCAGGATATTGAAATTGGAGACCGCCTCATTCAGGCGTCCCTCCTGCAGGGCCAGCCGGCCGCGGAAGGAAAAGACCTCCTTGTCGTACTGGGCCGATGCCAGCATGGGCAGCAGCAGAAGGAGGATTGTGAGGCGGGTTTTCATTAAAAAATTTTCATTTCCCGGCTGAAATGACTAATTTCGTGCCGAATGACAAAGATACTAAAAATATTTGTCTTGTTTTTGCTCCTGACCTCATCGGCGGCCCATGCGCAGCGTTATTCCATTTCGCCCGTGAACGCCGATGCAGTCTTGAAAAAGGAGCACATCCGCGCCAGCGTGGACTACCTCTGCGATCCCGGTTTGGGTGGCCGGGCCACGGGTACGGACGGCGCCCGCAAAGTGGCTTCCTGGCTGGAGGGGAACTACCGCGTGATGGGGCTGCAGGCTCTGGGCGGTGCGTGGCTGCACGGATTCAGCACCTCCGAGGGAATGGGGCGCAATGTCATCGGCCTCATTCCCGGCAGCGCTTCTCCCGCCCGCTATGTCGTGCTGATGGCCCATTATGACAACCTGGGCACGCTGAACGGGACTTTTTATCCCGGCGCGGACAGCAACGCTTCCGGTGTGGCGGCCCTGCTGGAACTGGCCGCCATGGTCACCCGGATGAACACCTGCCATAAGATTTACGGCTGCGGACTCATCGTCGCGGCCCTGGACGCCAAGGAGAAGAACCAGGCGGGTGCCGTGGAATTGTGGCGGCTCATCGAGCAGAAGAAGCTGCTGGATCCCGTTTCCGGGCAGGCTGTACAGGCATCCCAAATCTCTCTGGTTGTGAATCTGGACCAGCTGGGGGGTACGCTGGCACCTCTCACGGAAGGCAATCCGCGTTTCCTGATGATGCTGTCGGACGACGCCGTGGGGCGCCGGGGCGCTCTGGATAATGCCAACAAGGGAAAGGGTTTCAGCCTGGAACTGGCCTACGATTATTACGGCAGCGCGGACTTCACAAAACTATTCTATCGGCGTATCTGCGACCAGCGGGTTTTTCTGGAGCACGGGATTCCCGCCGTGATGTTCACTTCCGGAATCACCTTCCTGAACAACAAACCCACGGATACGCCGGAATCCCTGGACTACGATGTCCTTCGCGACAGAATCCGCCTCATCTTCCACTGGCTGGACAAGGTTCTTTAGAACTTCTTCAACACCGCATCCATCAGTTCGGGAAGCTCCGGAGAGGTTTCCAGGGGGAAGCCGAAGGAAGCGACTTTATAACCGGCGGGTGACTCGAACCATACGGCGGCGGGCACGCTGCCGTCTTTGTAACGCATGAGGATGGACGCCTTACTAGAGGCCGGTTTGATGCCGTCCGGGCTTTCCACACGATAGTAGTCAGGAGACCAGTCCCGGTTATAGGAGACCTCGGGAAGTCCGCTTCCGCGGGTGCCCGTAACCTTGCCGCCGTGGTCTCCGAAATTGGTCACCCACTGGTAGCCCAGCACGTCCGTAACAAAACTGCGCGTGGCGTCCGAAGCTTTCGGGACGCCCGGGAAAACGGCATCCCAGGCATCGGTGCCGATGTAAGAGCCGGAAATGACCACGTTGCCGCCGGAGGAGGTATAGCGCCGCAAAGCCGCCTGCAAACCGTCCGGGAACACCGGATAGCGGTTGGGTACTGCCCCACGGCCGACAACGGTGGTAAGCTGTTTCCCGCAGATCACGTCTGCGGCAAAAGCTTCCGAGCTGCCGTCAAAGGCCGATGCGGAAGAAGACTCTACGGCATAGCCGGCGTCCAGGATGGCCCGGCCGTGCACGGAAGCGAAATCGAAGGTATTACCGGCAACCGCCTTTCCGGCGCGGTCCGTATAGGAACCGCCGAAGCCGGGATTGGCGTCTTCCGACCAGGCCTGGTTCCGCGCAAACTGGAAGATATCTCCCGCGTTGGAATAGTCCGTCCCCCACGGAACACCGCTGTCCAGATTGTCCAGGAAGCCGGCATACTGGGGCGTATCAAACCAGACGGGGGCCGAGACACGGGTAAAATCATTCACCACAAGCACTTTCCGGGCATAGGTGGAGGGATAGCCCGCGCAGAGAATCTCCGAGGGGAAACTTTCACCGCCATCGTTGCAGGCTGTAACCTTAAAGGAATAGAGTTTCCCGCAGTCCAGGGGAATGGAGATTTCCGTTTCGGAGACTTGCCCGGCGGCACCGAAATCCTTTCCCTCCACGCGGGTATAAACCCGGTATGAAGTGGGCTTGGCCGTAGGTTCCAGGGGATCGTTAACCGGTTTCCAGGACAGCATCGCCTTCCCGTCTTTCAACTGGACCTTGAAATCCTGCACGGGCAGGGGTTGTACGGCATAGGAGCAGCCATAGCGGGCGCTCAGATACTTCAGAATGCCTTTATAAACAGCCCGGGCCGCAGTGAAACGGAACGAGGGGTCCAGCCCATACCGCATGTCGGCGAAATTGAGGTGCGAGTGGAGTTCCAGCAGCAGGGCCGGCACGTTGGGCGTCCGGCTCTCACTGTAGGAGCGGTCCCAAAGCTGACGACGCTGCCAGATGGGCTCATACAAAGCCTGGATATCGTCCACCAACTGGCTTTGCACCAGGTCGCTGAGGAGTCGGGAATTCATCCGGTCCTCCCCATTGGGGAACTCTTCCTTGTTCTTGTTAAGGCGGGTATAGATGGCCAGCGTGCCGACGATTCTGTTGTCCGGCGTACTGCCGGCATCGGAGTGCCACGCGAGCGACAGGTCCACGGGAATGTGCCTTCCGGACATGGACGGATTCACGCGCGAACCGCCGGCAAGGTCCTGTACCCATCGGCCCCTTCCCGCATAATCCTTTACATAGTCGGTCTCCCAATCATCGAAAAGGGAGATGTCCATCCCGCTGTACGAGAGATTGTAGAGGGCCCCTTCGAAATAAGACGCCTTTCCGGAAATGCCGTCCCCGCGGGCGACTTTCCCCATTCCGCCGCCAAAGCGGACTGCATCGGCCGATACCACCCCGCGCGCAGAACTGCAGGCGCTGAGTTCCACGTACCCGTCCGTCCCCTTGTCGAAGGAAAAGGTCCCCAGATAAATCCACATGCCTCCGCCCATCTTCTGGTTCACGTGCAGGAGGGTTTCCCCGCCAAGATGATGAACAGTGTAACGGGCGTCCGTGGTGCTGTTCGACAGCGTTTTATAGGATACGTAGACGGCGTAACGTCCTTTTTCGGGGATGTCCGGCCGCCACTCCACAGAGGGAGCGTCTTCCCGGTCCTCCGGCACGCAGTCGGTTTTCCGGGCCGACCCCATGGTGAACGGATTCTCTCCCAGTTCGTAGATTTCCTTTGCGTCGGCAAAGCCCGTTCCGGCATCGGTCCAGCGCCCGTTTTCGTTATAATCGCCTTTGCGACGGACCCCGGCGCCACGGCTGCCGCCGAAGGCCGCGTCATTGTCGCAGACCACTTCGTTGGGCTGCGGATCCCGCTCACGCGGACACAGGACAACAGCTCCGGCGTTCTCCAGCATGGGCATCAGGAACGGGACCACATACCCCTGGGTAAAAATGTCCTCCACCGTCCGGTGGTTGGGGGAACGCTGCCATAACCAGCAGTCTGTCTCCGCCTTATAATAGAAGCCATGGCTCTGCCAAAGGGCGATATGGCGGCCGCTCATCCCCAGAGGCCAGTTGTCGTCGCCGCGAACCAGGGCTACCGTCTTCCCTTTCTGATCGGCCACCTTGTAATTGGTTTCAAGGGGTTTTCCGTTGTTGCCGATGGCAGGAACCAGCAAGTCCCCCAGAGGTTGCCGTCCGGCAAAAATATCACCCAACTCATAACCCTTGTAGTACTTCCCGGCCAATTGTTCTATCTGGTCGCGGACCCATTCCACATCCCCGGGACGCCAGGGGAAGCCGGCAAAGTTCTGGGAGAAATACAAATCCAGGTAGTTGTTCCGAACCAGCGCCCTGTCCATTTTAAAGCTGCTCCTTACTCCCGTACGGCGATACAGACGCTGTTCCAGAGAGTCCGTGGCCACACGGAAATCCGACGTCTTGGGAGCCTGCGCGATTGCCGGCAGGGTTGCAGCCCAAAAACCGAGCACAAGGAAGAAACGCTTCATGATCTCTGTTTTCTAATATCCCAAATAGTGACGATGACGCAACTGACCAGCAGGCCAGCGGCATCGGCCAGAAAATCCAAGGGATCCCCGCTGCGGTATTCCGTAAAAGCGGACTGTCCCCATTCGGTACCGGCGGCAAGCAGCAGTCCGATGGCCATCGTAATCCCGACAAATAAGAAAGTCCGCTTTGCCGTGTCCGTATACCGGTCGAAAGCCAGGAAAGCCAGCACGGGGAACGGGAGGAACATCGCGCAATGAACCAGCTTATCCATGGGTATGCCGAAAAGGGCCGACGGCGTAGTGGGCAGGCTTTCAAAGTGCCAGAAGCACAGGAACAGTATTCCTGCCAGATACAGGAAGAACAAGAACTGAAAAGCGATTCTCTGTCCCTTGCTCATTACAGGGCCTGCATGTCGTTGAGTTTCTTGTAATAACCGCCCAGCGCAATGAGTTCCTCGTGCTTTCCGCGCTCCACGATACGGCCTTCGTGCATGACGATGATTTCATCGGCGTTCTTGATAGTGGAAAGCCTGTGCGCGATGGCGATGGTGGTCCGGTTGGACATCAGTTTGTCCAGGGCGTCCTGCACCATCCGTTCGCTTTCCGTATCCAGCGAGGCCGTGGCTTCGTCCAGGATGAGGATGGGCGGGTTCTTGAGGATGGCGCGGGCGATGGAAAGCCGCTGGCGCTGACCGCCGGAGAGTTTGCTGCCGCGATCCCCGATATTGGTCTGGTAACCTTCCTCCTTCTCCATGATAAACTCATGGGCGTTGGCTATCTTGGCGGCGGCTATCAC
>JAFZKT010000042.1 GCA_017553545.1 Bacteroidales bacterium
ATCAGTGATCTGGCAAATCCCTATCAAAAAGAGTATGCGGCTTCGGACATTGTGAATGTGGATAGCGAAGAGAAGGTTGTATATCTGCCTGTGGATGGTAGGGATGAGGCCATTCTTGGCCTGTTCCGCTCTTGGGATGGCAATATGGAGAAGTACGGCATCAAAATCTCTACAGGACCTGTCGTCGCTTTCCGGGCTTACGACTTTATTGTGAATGAACCGGCCGAAGATACCGTGCCGCTTTATTGGCTTCACAATGTAGTAAAAATGCTGTGTGACCATCCAGTACAGAAGAAGGACAAGGGGCAGTACATCCGTGTGGCTCCGGAAACAAAGGCGGCACTCCTTCCAAATAAGAACTATGTGCTACTCAGGCGTTTCAGTTCCAAAGATGACAGCAGCCGGTTGGTGGCTGCGCCGTACTTCGGCAATATGACGAAGAGCGAATTTGTTGGAATTGAGAACAAATTGAACTATATTTACAGACCGAAAGGACACCTCCGCAGAGATGAAGTAATGGGACTGACCGCGCTGCTGGACAGCGAGATGTTTGATGCCTGGTTCAGAACCTTCAATGGCAACATCAACGTAAGTGCTACGGAACTGCGGATGATGCCCCTTCCTCCGATTGAAACCATCCGGGAGATTGGCAGGAAGATTATTTTGAGGAACAATTATTCCATCGACTATATCAACGATCTGGTCCTGGATTACTTTAAGATTCGATAATAATGAGCAAGATTACAGAGGCACAAGAAATATTGAAAGCGTTGGGACTGCCGGCTGCCCAGCAGAACGAAATGTCCGCTTTAACGCTTCTGGCGCTTTGTAGCATCAAGGAAGATACTCCTTGGGCAAATGCGACACGCACCAGCCAACGTATCACGAAGGAGATTATGGCCTTTGTGAATGAGAATTACAAGGCTGCTGCTCCTTATGCCCCGAATACCCGCGAGACTTTTCGTCGCCAGGTTTTGCATCAGTTCGTTCAGGCCTCTGTAGCTAATTATAATCCGGATGATCCGGGCCTGCCCGTTAATAGCCCCAAGGCGCACTATGCCATTACGGAAGAAGCACTGGTCGTTGTCAAGTCTTACGGAAAGAGGGGCTGGAAAAAGAAAGTGGAGAAGTTCGTCCAGGACACTGTTCTGCTGCGCGAAAAGTACTCCGCTGAGCGGGATATGCACCGCATTCCGCTGATTATTGAGGGCAATGAGTATTATCTTTCTCCTGGCGCCCACAATGAGGTGCAGGCCGCTGTCGTCGAGGAGTTTGCCCCTCGTTTTGCACCTGGTGGAAAACTGCTCTACATTGGCGATACAGAGGATAAGGATCTTTATGTAAATGCCGAAGGCCTTGAGGCCCTCAAACTTCCCATCACGGAGCATTCAAAGTTGCCGGATATCGTTATCAGTGATGAGAAGCACGGCTGGTTGTTCTTGATTGAGGTTGTGACCTCCCACGGACCGGTTTCTGCGAAACGCGTGGTGGAGCTAGAGGAGTTTACCAAGGATTGCTCTTACGGTATCGTTTACGTGACGGCATTCCCCAACGCCAAGGAATTCAAGAAGCACATTGATGATATCGCTTGGGAAACGGAAGTTTGGCTTTCCGATACGCCGGACCATATGATTCATTTCAATGGTGACCGATTCATCGGCCCGAGAAAGTAGGGACCTTCTCAGTGTATTACAGGAAAGGCTTGCGGTTGATTCCACAAGCCTTTCTTTCTTGTTACGGCAGATTGATGTGACGGCGCGACATATTTCCTATGATGCCTTACCCTTTCCTCTTAGCCAGATATCCACTTCGGGGCGAAGGAAGAAAAAAGATTTGCCGTGTTTATAGTGCGGGAAACCGCTGTTGTGTATCCAATCATAGATGGTAGAGCGGGCAACGATGCCTGGAAGGTACTCGCGTAGCTGGTCGATGTCCATCCAGTCACTGTGGAAGCTGCCGGTTCGATTGGATCGGAGCAGGGCGCAGAGGTTGTCAAAGCGCTCCAGAAGCTTTGAGAGAATGTCTGGCATCTCATCGAAGGTACATTTCTTTCCTGTTGGTTCCATTGTTTTAGCGTTATTATGTTTCACAATGGCCTTCTGTAATGTGCGCACAGAAAAGAAAGCCGCGACTCCGTAGTGGAATCGCAGCGTAAAGTTACTGATTTTTTGGCAGAAGGGGTAATCAACCGGCTTGATAGTCTCCCTCCATCCCGATCAGCCACTCGGCTTCCTCCTTGGGATAGTACTCCCGCAAGCGCCGGTGGTAGCAATCCCGCAGGGATTCGTACAGTGGCAGCTGGTTGGGATACAGCATCAACGGGGAGACGATGGTCTTTACCAGTGTGACGTTGCCCGTGCGCTGGCCAAAGAGCATTCCGTCGGGGCAGAAAGCAACTATCGGCACTTCCACATCCTTGGGATAGTCACGCCATTTGCGAAGCAGATTCTCCATCTCCGGGCTGAGCGGCTGGAAGCTGATGGCCCAGGTGCGGGAAGAGAACAGGTGGATGAGTCCTTCCGTGCTCAGGGTATCGTCCCGGATAATCCTTTCCCTGTAACGCGAAAAGAAGTGCGGCGGGAAGATGATGGATACTTGATGGAGGACGTCCAGGAAGGCGCAGTGGAGCCCTTCGGGGCGGGAATAGATGCAGTACACGTGAACGGCGGGATTGTTCCAATAGCCGCGCTTGAAGGCTGTCAGGCGGGCGTGGAAAGTGTTCCTGCGGGTCTTGGACCTGAAGGAGTATCGGCGCTGGACCGGATACCGGTTGGATTTGAGCACGACGGAGCCGAACTGCTTCATCTTGTAGTTTACCGAGGGCCGGATGTCCTCGATGTCTTTCTGGAGTTCGGAATGAATCTCCGGAAGGGTCATGGACGGGACGATCATAGCTCTTCGATCTTTTCAACGCCAAGGAACTCAAGGTCAAGGTCGTGGATGAGGGCTTTGATTTCATCGTGGACCTCCGGGGAGAAGTACTGGGCGACGGCGGCGAAGGTGGCATCGGCACGGGGATTGGGGGTGCGGTGCCAGCGGATGAGCCAGTCGGCGATGTCGATGTGGGCTTCGTGGTCCTCGGGCTTGCCGTATTTGACCAGAAGGTCGCAGACGGTGTAGGAGAAGCCCTCCAGGGTGCCGAGTTTCTCGACCCAGGTGCTGTAGCCGTCAATGTCCGGGAATGCGGTGACGGAACGGCCGCGGAGGACGTCCAGGCGGGAGTTGATCTGGGACTTGCCACCGGTGGCCAGCCAGATGAACTTGGGGATGAGGCCGGCGCAGATAATGGCGGTTTTCTCGGATTCAACGAGGGCAACCGGTTTCTCCGGGAAGAGGGACAGGAGGTGCTCGCCGAAGAGGCACTGTGTGAGCGTCCATTCCTGCGGCAGCTGGCCTGCGTATTTCATCAGAGAATGCACCCAGGTGATGCGGCCTTTGGTGTTCTCGTCTTTGATGCGGTGGCCGGTTTCAGGGTCGTATTTCATCACTTTGCCGGTGCGGCATCGGCCTTTGTAGTCGATCTGGTAGAAGATGACGGCACGTTCGCGGGTGACGCCCAGGCGGTATTCCTGGATGAGGGAGGCGACCGTGATTGGGTCGAAGAGGGTGCGGAGGAAGGTGATGAAGTCGGAGTCTAAGCCGGGGCGGATGCTCCGGGCAACGATGTCGTCGGGGATGGTGTCCACCTTGTCCACTCCGGTAGACGGGTGGACAGGTGTACGCTGGTGGACAGGCTTGGAGAGCCAGTCGGGGGCCTTTCGCCAGTCTTCGGCGTTTGGCCGGGCTTCGGGGTGGTCCTTGAAGTACTGGCCGGGGGTGTAGTGGTAGCCGCAGCCGGACTCGTGGTCACAGCGGCCGACGGTTTCGTGCAGGGGCTTACCTTCGGCATCGACGTAGAGGGTGAAGCAGCGCTTCCCGCCGCAGTGGGGGCAGGTGTGGCGGGAGGCGGTGCCGGCGTATTTCTGGAGATGATAGTCGTAGTCCATGTTATTCGGCGTTTTTCTGGTTGAAAAGGTCTTGTCCACCGTTGTCCACTTTGTCCACCTTGTCCACGCTGTCCACCGTGGACACCGGGGTAGACGGCTCGGCTTTCTTGATGATTTTGGCGACCATGGACTTGGAAATACCCACCTGGGCGGCGATTTCACGGTAGTTGACGCCCTGTTTGTGGAGTTCCACGACGCGGAGGTCGCGCTGGATGATGTCGCTGTCGTCGGGCTCGGAGAGGTGGTTTTTCTCGGGCTCGGTGTGCAGGAACTGGAAGCGGACCATGTCGCCTTCCTTGCCGAGCTCGAAGACCATGACGGAGCCGGGGCCGTAGGAGAATTCGCCGGTACGGACCTTCAGCTGCTTGACGAAGCGGAAGTGTTCGTCCTTGGCGCTCTGGCCCATGGCGAAGACGCTGTCAAAGAAGTTGAAGAGGCGCTTGGAGCCTGCCAGGTCGTTCTGGGTGATGGGGTTCCAGGCGTGGCGTTTGGGGGTGTGGGCGATAATGAGGATGGACCAGTTGTACTGCTGTTTGAGCCGCAGGAGCTTCATCATGAAGGTGCCGGCGTCCTGGCCTTTCTCGGCGTTGTTGCAGAGGACGCCCAGGTTGTCGACGATGATGACGGGGGTGTGCATCTGCAGGGCGGCTTTCTCGATGTTGGCGAGGATCTTGTCTTCCCAATCCTTGAGTTCCATCCGGGCCGGGACAAGGGTGGCGCGGAAGAAGTTGTCGGGGAAGCGGTGGAGCTGGCCGGTTTTGCGGTCGGTGTAGCGGTCCTGGAACTGCTTGGCAGAGAGTTCGGCGTCAAGGTAGAGAACGCGGTGCCGTTTGGCAATCTGTTCGGCTATCTGGACGGCGAAGAGGGATTTGCCGAGGTTGGAATCGGCAAAGAGGCAGGAGAC
>JAFZKT010000043.1 GCA_017553545.1 Bacteroidales bacterium
CACCCGTTCGCGAAGCTCCTTCAGGATGTCGCGCGAGACGTTTTTCTCCCGCTGGTTGAAGCCCGCGGGAATCTTGTCCAGCCACTGCCGGAGTTCAGACATTTCCATGGCGGCCACTTCCGGAATGGTCTTGCCGTCTATACGGAAGCACAGCGCTTCCTTGTTGAGGCGCGTGCCGCCACAGACCGGGCAGATGATTTTATCTTCTATATCGTCGATGACGCCGTCCCAGCTCACCATCTCCGTGAGATTGCCTTCGCCCACGCGGAAGAGGTCCTCGGCCCCATAGACCAGCAGGCTCACCACCTCGTCCGGGAGGGCGTCGATAGGGTCGTACAGGCTGAAGTTGTATTTGCGGGCGATGGCCCGGATGATGTCGAACTTGCGGTTCTCCCTGATGCGGCCCAGGGGGGCGATGGCACCATCGGCTACGCTCTTGCTGCGGTCCGGGATGATGGTGTCCATATTCACGTCCACGATGGTCCCCAGCCCTTTGCAGTGCGGGCAGTAACCTTGCGGCGAGTTGAAGGAGAAGCTGTGCGGCTGCGGTTCCTGCAGGGAAAGGCCGCTCTCCGGGTCCACCAGGTGCTTGGAGTAGTGGCTCAGGGCGTCCGTTTCCATATCCAGGACGGCGACAGACCCTTTGCCGATGCCGATGGCCCGCCCCACGGATTCCCTGATGCGGCTTTCGTCGCCCGCCTGGGGCTTCAGTCGGTCCACCACCAGTTCTATGAAATGGGGCTTGTAGCGGTCCAGGGCGTCCACCTGCTGGAGTTCCAGGATTTCTCCGTCGATGCGAACTTCCGTATAGCCGCGCTTGCGGAGACTCTCGAAGAGCTCGCGATAATGGCCTTTTCGGCCCCTTACGAGCGGCGCCAAAAGATAGCACTTCCTGCCGGCGAATGTCTTGAGGATGAGGTCCACAATCTGTTCGTCCGTGTAACGCACCATCTCCCGGCCGGTTTCCGGGGAATAGGCCCGCGAGCCTTTTGCATAAAGGAGGCGCAGGAAGTCATAGATTTCCGTGATGGTGCCCACCGTGCTTCGGGGATTGTTGCCGGTGGTCTTCTGCTCGATGGCAATGATGGGACTCAGCCCCTGAATTTCTTCCACTTCCGGCTTCTCCAGAATGCCCATAAAGTGCTTGGCATAGGTGGAGAGGGTGTCCATATAACGGCGCTGACCCTCCGCATAGATGGTGTCGAACGCCAGCGAGCTCTTGCCGCTCCCGCTGAGGCCCGTCACCACCACGAATTGCCCGCGGGGAATGTCCACGTCGATGTTCTGCAGGTTGTTCGCCCGCGCGCCACGTATCTTTATGAACTCCGTTTTTGGCATGTCCTACAAAGATACGAAGAAAATGCGTACCTTTGGCTCAATGATACGAATCCTATTTGTCTGTCACGGCAACATTTGCCGCAGTCCCATGGCGGAGTTCATGCTGAAGGCACTTGTAAAGGCCAGGGGCCTATCGGAACAATTCTACATCGAGTCCGCCGCTGTCTCTTCGGAGGAAAGCGGCAACCCTATTTATCCGCCGGCAAAGCGTTGCCTCAGCCAGCACGGGGTGTCCTTCGACTCCGCGAAACGCGCCCGCCAGGTGACAGCGGCCGATTATGACCGCTTTGACCGTATCATCTGTATGGATGCTTCGAACCTGCGGCTTATCAAACGCATCATCCCTTCAGACCCGGAGGGAAAAATCCATCTGATGATGTCCTACACCGGTGTGGGCCGCGACGTGGCAGACCCCTGGTATACCGGGGATTTCGAAGAAACCTTCCAGGACATACTGGAGGGTTGTGAAGCCATGCTGGCGGATATGCAGTAGCGCGGACCTACCCTTCCAGAATCTGCTGAGCAGCATTCTTGGTGTCCACCTTTTCGATAATTCGCACCAGAATGCCGTTTTCGTCGAAGATAAAAGTGCGGCGGAGCGTACCCACTACGGTCTTTCCGTACATTTTCTTTTCGCCGATGGCTCCGAAAGCTTCGTGCATTTCCTTGCCGGTATCGGCCAGCAGGGTGAAGGGGAGTGAATGTTTTTGGGCAAACCCCGCGTGGGACTTTTCGCTGTCTTTGCTCACACCCACCACGTTATATCCCTGGGCCTTCAGCGCCTCATAGCCATCCCGGATGGAGCAGGCCTCCGCCGTGCAGCCGGAGGTGTTGTCCTTGGGGTAGAAATAGATGATGGTCTTTTTGCCGATGAAATCGGCCGATTTCACCGTATTGCCGCTTTGGTCCTTGACCTCGAAAGCGGGCATTTTGTCACCGGGTTTGAGCATATCTTTACAGCTGTTCGATGATATCCTTCACCACGCCGTTGAAGTCAATGACGTGATCCGGTTTCGGGGAGTATCCCAGGATGACAACGACAAGGTCCTTCGAGGGGATGATGAAAATCTCCTGGCCGTCATGGCCCTGGCAGGAGAAGGTGTCGGCCGGAATGTCCGGCAGGGTGAGGGCCTGGTTGAGCCAGAAGAATGCGCCGTAGCGTCCCTCACTGCAGGATGCGGGCGTTCGCGTGTATGCCACCCATCCTTCCGGGAGGATGCGCTCTTCGCCGACAAGGCCGTCATCCAGGAAGAGCTGTCCGAAGCGGGCGTAGTCCCTGGCTGTGGCATAAAGGTAGGAGGATCCTACTGGCGTCCCGCTCATGTCCGGTTCAAAACAGGCGTTCCAGATGCCGAGGGGGGCAAAAAGCCGCTCCTGGATGTATGACAGGAAGGCTTCATCCGAAGAGAACAGCCCCCGGAGATAACGCATTACCACATTCGTGTTTCCGCTGGAGTAATACCAGTGCGTGCCGGGCTCATACTCGAGGGGCTGGGACTGTGCGTAGAGACCCATATCCTGCTCGCTGTGCAGCATGAGGTTCACATCGGAGCGGTTCCCGTAGTCCTCGTTCCAGTGAAGTCCACTCTGCATCTGCATCATATCGTTGAGGGTGATCGCTTTCCTTCCGTCGGCCTGCCATTCGGGGATGGCCATGGGGGCGTAGATATCCAGCATTCCGTCTTTTGCCATAATGCCGACAAGGGCGTTGGTGAAACTCTTGGCCATGCTCCAGCTCAGAAGGCGGGTATCTTTACCCATCCCTTCGCGGTAGCGCTCCGCGACAATCTTCCCTTCGTGCAGGACCACGAAGGCAAAGGGCGTTCCGTTGTAGGCCTTCCGGTCCACCAGCGCCTCCGCGATGGGTTCGAGCCTGGCGGCTAGCGCCTCGTCACCGGGGAGGAGCCTTTCGGGAATGGGTTCGGGGAGCGGGATGGGGTAAGCCTCTGCCTGGAGTTCATCGGCCTTCTTGCCGCGAAGGAGCGTGACGCCGTAACCCTCCCTGTAGGCGGCGACGGATTTGCTCCAGAGGAAGCGGCTGGTGACGGTCTTTTTCTCCATATCCACCGTATTGCTGGTGAATTTGATGAAGGAGAAATGAAGGTCCAGAGCCTCTACCTCGGCCGCATCCCGTCCGGAGACGAAGACAGCGGAAGCCAGGTTCTTGGCGGCATATCCCGTGATGATGGGCATCAGGGTGTTCAGATACAGGCAGCCCCCAATGAGCGCAGCCGCCAGCGTCCCGGCGCAGATCCGGAGAATGGTTTTCGTTTTGTGTTTCATGGGTTAAGCCGGAATTACAGCGCCTTCAAGTTCCGCGGGTTGCAGATGTCTTTGGCTTCGGCGGTGTAGAGGTAATCCAGCAGGGCGGCGTAATGCTCTTCCACCTTGCCGCGGACGATCTTCATGGTGGAGTTCATCATCTTGTTGGCCAGGGTGAACTCTTCGTCGCAGATGCCGATGGCGGAGGGCAGCCAGCGCTCCGGGAACATGCCTTCGTGCTTGCCGCCTTTCTTGTAGGAGTCTGCATCGGCCTGGATGAGGGAGAGCATATAGCGCTTGCCTTCCTCCGAGTCCGCGGAAAGCCCCTTGGCTTTGCAGGCTTCGGCCAGGGCCCCGCGGTCCGGCACCACCAGGGCCACGCAGAAGGGCTTCTGGTCATTGTGCAGTACGCAGGCGGCCACCCACTTGGAGGTTTCGGTGAGATTATCTTCATAGCCTTCCGGGGAATACTTCTCGCCGTCGGAGGAGATGAGAAGACTCTTAAAGCGTCCCACCACATAGAGGAATTCAGGGTCGTCGGGGCAGATGTAGCCCATATCTCCGGTGTGCAGCCAGCCGTCCACGATAGTGTCCGCCGTGGCTTTGGGATTCTTCCAGTAGCCGGCCATCACGTTTTCACCGCGGATGACAATTTCGCCTTTCACGCCGTGCGGCACTTCCTTGCCCTCCGCGTCCAGAATGACGCAGTCCATGGGCTTCACAATGCGGCCGCTGGAACCGAAACGCGCGTGTCCGGAGGAGTTGGCGCAGATGATGGGCGTGGCTTCCGTGAGGCCGTAGCCCTGGAACATGGGCATGCCAACCGCACAGAAGAAGCGCTGGAGTTCAATGTCCAGCAGGGCGCCGCCGCCCACGAAGAACTGCATCCGGCCGCCGAAACTCTCGCGGACCTTGGAGAAGAGAATCTTGTCGAAGAGCTTCACCAGGGGAGCGCGCCAGAAGGTGCCGCCCGTTCCGCGGTTGTAATATTCCTTATTATATTTAATGGCGTTGGAAACGGCGAAGTTGAACAGTTTCTGCGTGAACGCTCCCTGCTTCTTGATGCCGTTCTCGATGTTTTTCTTGAAGTTGCGCGCCAGGGCCGGGACGGAGAGCATCACGTGCGGCCGAAGCTCGGCGATGGCCATGGGGATGTTCTTGAGGGTGGCCATGGCATTTTTGCCGATGGGAACAAAGCCGATGGAACCTCCGTAAATCATCATGGTGTACATGCCGGCCACGTGCGCGAAACAGTGGTCCAGCGGCAGGATGATGAGCATAACCGCATTGAAGTCCACGGAAATGACGGAGTTGCCCTGCTCGACATTAGCCGTATAATTGCGGTGCGTCAGCAGAATGCCCTTCGGGTCCGCGGTGGTGCCGGAAGTGTAGGAGATGTTCGCATAATCGTCCGGGCCGATGGATTTATACCGCGCCTCGAAATCCGCCCGATGGGCCTTCAAAAATTCGTCGCCCATCTTCTGGATTTCACTCATCCGGATCTCCTTGGGCTCCAGGGATTCATAGTCGAAGGCTGTGTCGTCGAAGACGATGACCTTCTCCACGGCGGGGCATTCGTCCAGGATAGCCCGGATCTTCGGGAGATGGTTCCCCGACACCAGGATCCACTTGGAGTCCGAATGGTTGATGCGGAAAATGAGGTCCTTTCCCTCGCCCAGGTTCACGCTCAGCGGCACGTCAGTTGCGCCGGCGTACATCGCGCCCAGCTCGGCCAGAATCCACATCGCGCGGCTTTCCGAAAGGAGCGCAATCTTGTCCCCCTTCTTGAGACCCAGCGACATCAGGCCTGCGCCAATGCGGTAGGCTTCTTCGCGTGTCTGGCCCTGGGTGATCTCTTTCCAGGCGCCGTCCACTTTTTCGCGGAGGTAAATCTCGTTTTCGAACTTGCGGGAATACTTCTCCACAAAGTCGATGATGGTGGGTCTTTCTGCCATATTATTCAGTGGGGAAAAGGCCGAAGAGTTCCGCGTCAATCTTGTCCGTGATAAACTGGAAGTCCTCCGGGTTGTTCTCAAACTTGATATTGTCTACGTCTATGACCAGCAGGCGGGCTTTGTAGTCCTTGATCCAGTCTTCATAGCGCTGGTTCAGGCCGGTGATATAGTCTATGCGGATGCTGCGTTCGTAGTCCCTGCCGCGTTTCTGAATCTGGGAAATGAGGTTGGGAATGGAGCTCCGGAGGTAGATCAGCAGGTCCGGCGGGTTCACCAGTGACATCATCAGGTCGAAGAGGTCACTGTAATTCTCAAAGTCCCGGGTGGACATGAGGCCCATCGCGTGCAGGTTGGGCGCGAAGATGCGGGCGTCTTCATAGATGGTGCGGTCCTGGATGATCACCTCCTTGTGCTTGGAGATTTCCACCACGTCCTGGAAACGTTTGTTCAGGAAGTAGATCTGGAGGTTGAAACTCCAGCGTTCCATATCCTCGTAGAAATCCGCCAGGTAGGGGTTGTAATCCACCGATTCGAATTTAGGGGTCCAGCCGTAGTGGGCGGCCAGCATCTTGGTAAGGGTGGTCTTGCCACTTCCGATATTACCGGCAATAGCGATGTGCATAGTATGGTGTGTTAAAATAATCCGTAAAGTTCCGCGTCTATGCGGTCCGTAATGAGGGCGAAATCTTCGGGCCGATTGAGGAAGTCCAGGTGGTCCGCGTCGATTTCGATGAGGCGGCCTTTGTAATTCGCAATCCATTCCTCATACCGCTGGTTGAGGCCGCTGAGGTATTCGATGGAAATGGTTTGCTCGTAATCCCGCCCGCGTTTCTGGATGTTGGACACCAGATGTTCGATGCTGGAGCGAAGATAGATCATCAGGTCCGGCTGCTTCACCACTTCCATCATCACGTTGTAGGTGTCCATGTAAGTATTGTAATCCCGCTCCGTGAGGTTGCCCTGGGCGTAATTGTTGGCGACGAAAATGTTTACGCCTTCCAGCAGGGTGCGGTCCTGGATGATAACGTCCTTGGACTTGGAAATTTCCAGTACGTCGTGCAGACGAACCTGCAGGAAATACATTTCCAGGGCGAAGGACCAGCGCTTGATATCTGCATAATAGTCTGCCAGATAAGGGTTGTAGGTGACCGACTCGAACTTGGGCGTCCAGCCGTAATGGCGGGCGAGGAGCGTTGTGAGCGTGGTCTTTCCGCTTCCGATATTACCGGCTATTCCTATATGCATAGTGCGTGCGCGTGGTCTTGACTTTACAAAGTTGGCAAAATTTTCGTAAATTCGCAACGGCTTTTTTAACTGCGACTATGCTTCATTCCAGAATCTTCACCTTCAATCCGTTAGGGACCAATTGCGAGGTTTTGTGGGCCTCGGGTGGAAATGCCGCCTGCGTGGTGGTGGATCCGGGGATGTCGTCCGACGACGGGGAGAAGAAGATGACGGATTTTCTGGCCGATAATGGCCTGACGCCGGAAGCCATCCTCCTCACCCACGGGCACCTCGACCACGTGTGGGGCGTGGAGCGGCTGCTGAACCATTTCCCGGTGCCGGTGTACATGCATCCGGCGGACAGGGGCCTTTTGGCCGACGGAGCATCGGCCTTCCGCGGCATGAGCGCCTTCAAGTCCCTGTGCCACAATTTTCCCACGGTGGATGTGGCCGATGGCGACGTCCTGCACTTTGCCTGCGGAGACATTCGTGTGCTGCACACGCCCGGTCACAGCCCCGGCAGCGTGTGCTACTGGATTCCGTCGGACAACCTCCTGCTGAGCGGGGATACACTGTTTGCCGGCAGCATCGGCCGGACGGATTGGCCGGGCGGGGACTACGATGCCCTGATGGCCTCCATCAAGGATAAGCTGCTGAATCTGCCCGGGGAGACGGACGTCCTGCCCGGTCACGGTCAGCCCACCTCCATCGCCCGCGAGGGTATGTACAACCCCTTCCTGGAGCCGTTCAATGAACCCGATTTGGATCAATAAGGTTGACTCCACCAACTCCGAGGCCTTGCGTCGGCTGCCGTCGCTCCCGTCGGGGACGGTGCTCGCGGCCCGCGAGCAGACGGCCGGCCGCGGCCAGCGGGGAAATACCTGGTTCAGCGAGCCGGGGAAGAATCTGACGTTCTCGGTGGTATTGAAGTCACTGGATTTGCCCGCCGCCGAAGCGTTTCGGCTGAACTGCCTTTGTTCCGTCGCCGTTTCCGATTTCCTGGCCTCTTATGGAGTGTCTTCTTCTGTGAAATGGCCAAATGATATTTACGTCGCCGGCCGTAAAATCTGCGGCATGCTATTGGAAAACGGCCTTGCAGACGGCTCGGTGGCCTATTCCGTCATGGGTATCGGCATCAATGTCAATCAGACGGAGTTTCCTCAACTGGCCAATGCCACATCCATGGTGCTGGCCGCCAGGCCGGAGGAGGCGACTCCTTCGGTCGCTAAAAAGAAGGCCGATGCTCCCTCAGGAGCGCCGCCCTCCCGCCTTACAGCCGAATTGGACCTGGTCCACTGCCTGGATGTTTTTCTGGGAAAACTGCAGGCCCTGTTGCCGCAGCTGCGGTCGGCGGAGTTGTTTGAAGAATATGAGCGGCGGCTGTATCGGCTGGGGACATCGGCCCGCTACCACGATATGTTGGAGGATGTGGATTTCGACGGCATCATCCGCGGCGTGGACCCCGACGGACGGCTGCGCATCGAAGACGCTTCCGGGGAGATTCGCCGCTATTATTTCAAAGAGGTAAGCTACATTCTATGAAAAGGGAAATCTGGCTGGACTTTCTGCGGGTGACCGCCTGCTTCCTGGTGATGACGGTCCATTCCACCGAACCGTTCTATCTGGGAGGGGAGGGGTCCCTGGTGTTGACAGGGGCCGATGCCTTTTGGGTGAGCGTCTTCGAAGGCCTCGCCCGCTGCTGCGTGCCGCTGTTCGTGATCGCATCGGGTTATCTGCAGCTGCCGCTTCGCTATTCCACCGGCGAATTCTTCCGTCGGCGGGCCATTCGCATCCTCATCCCGTTGCTCTTCTGGACTGTAGTTTACGCGCTGGTTTGGGGTGAGCCCGTGGCCAATTTCAAAGGCCTGCTGCTGAACTTCAATTATGCCGCAGGTCACCTGTGGTTCGTTTATATGCTGCTGGGGTTGTATCTGATTATGCCCCTGCTGTCGCCCTGGGCGGCCAAGGTGTCAAAACGTGAACTCTCCGTGTATCTGGGCATCTGGGGGCTGACGCTCCTTATCCCCTTCAT
The DNA here is from genome assembly GCA_017553545.1 of Bacteroidales bacterium. Classification (GTDB taxonomy): domain Bacteria; phylum Bacteroidota; class Bacteroidia; order Bacteroidales; family UBA932; genus Cryptobacteroides. The sequence goes on from JAFZKT010000043.1 coordinate 8,812, forward strand.
CCGCGAAGCGGCCGGAGGCTCCGCACCCCTGATTTACGCCGCCGACGGCCTTCCCGCGCCGGCCCTGTTCCCGCTCTGGGGCGAGGCCTCGTGGAATCCTTTCGGCCTGCTCTACTACGTGAGCGGTTTTGCCGGATACATGCTCCTGGGGCTCTATGTCAAGCGTTTCGTGCCGGCTAACCGCATTGTCCGCTGCCTGGGCTGGACATTGTTCCTGGTGGGTTTCATCTGGGTGTGCTTCGGCTTTATGCAGCGCATTGTTGCCTCCGGCGCCTTCCCGCTGGAAGGCCCCGTGGCCCTGGCCGTCGGTTGGGAAGCCGCCATCGCCTTCTGCGGGCTCCCGGTAGCGTTAACGTCTATTGGTTTGACATTGGCCTTTCGCCGTGAAAACTGCCGGGAAAGTATAATCGTCCGAAATCTCTCTGAAGCCGGCTACGGCATGTACCTGGCGCATATGCTGGTACTGGCGGTGGTGTCGTCCTGGCTGCGGGGCTGGATGGGCACTGGCCCGGACGGGCTGCTGGGTCCTACCTGGACTACGCCCGTGGAAATCATTGGAACGGCTCTCATCAGTTTTGCGGCGGTGGGGCTGGGCGCTGTGCTTTTGAGGAAAATTCCCGTCGTGGGCAAATGGATAATGGGATAGGCCTATGTTAATCGCACTCACAGGATTTATGGGAAGCGGCAAGACCAGCGTCGGCCGCATCATCGCCGATGCCCTCGGCTGCCCCTTCATCGATCTGGACGAAGTCATCGTCAAAAAGGCCGGCCGCAGTATCCCCGAGATTTTTGAGGCCGATGGGGAAGCGGGCTTCCGCCAGCTTGAAAAGAAGGCCCTGGAGCAGACGGTGGCCAAATACGCCGAGTCCACGGCCGTCCTGGCCCTCGGCGGCGGCACCGTCACCGTTCCCGGCGCCGTGGAGCTCCTTCAGGCGCGGACCCTCTGCATCTATCTGCGCGCTACGGTGGAAACGCTCCGGGAAAACCTCGCCGGCGCCACCGACGGCCGTCCCCTCGCCGGCGAAGGCTGGGAGGCGCGCCTTGCCGCCCGCGAGCCGCTCTATGCCGCATCGGCCCATATCACGCTGGACACCGACGGCTTCACCCCCTCGCAGCTCGCCGACGAGATTATTATCGACTGCCTGTAACCCCCGAGTCCACCAAACCAGGTGGTAGCACGTCGGAACCCAACTTTTTGGCTAATATTCACGCTCTCCTGTGCTGGAGCACGTCTGAACCTAAATTATCGCCATTTTTTTATGCTCCCCCGTGCTGGCCGTTGGACCAGGTCCAAACAGGGGCATTTGCTTTTCCGGCAGGGATTGCGTATCTTTGTATGATTATGGGCACAAACGAGCGCAAATGGATCCTGAAGGAGGCGGCGAAGCCGGAAGCGGCTGCGCGGCTGGCGGCGGAACTGGGCATTGACCGGGTTCTGGCGGACCTTCTGGTCCAGCGCGGCGTGGAAACCTTCGAACAGGCGCGCGCCTTCTTCCGCCCACGGCTGGAAGATTTGCACGACCCCTTCCTGATGAAGGATATGGACAAGGCCGTGGAACGCATCCACCGGGCGGTCACGGAGGGCCAGAAGATCCTGGTTTACGGAGACTATGATGTGGACGGCACCACTGCCGTGGCCCAGGTCTATTCTTTCCTGAAGCAGTTCACAAAGAATGTCTCGTTCTACATCCCGGACCGCTACGACGAAGGCTACGGTCTTTCTTACAAGGCCCTGGATTGGGCGGGAGACAACGGCATTCACCTGATCATCACCCTGGACTGCGGCATCAAAGCCATCGAAAAAGTGGAGTATGCCCGTTCCAAGGGGATTGACGTTATTATCTGCGACCATCACCTCCCGGAGGATAAACTGCCGGCGGCTGTGGCGGTACTGGATCCCAAGCGGGAAGACAGTGAGTATCCCTTCGACGACCTCTGCGGTTGCGGCGTGGGCTTCAAACTGGTGCAGGGCTATGTGAAGAAGTTCGGCCTGGATGCAGCCCTACTGGAACCGCTGCTGGATTTGCAGGTGGTGTCCATCGCATCGGACCTGGTGTCCATGACCGGGGAAAACCGCATCCTCGCGCATTTCGGCCTCAAGCGGCTGAACGAAAACCCGCGGAAGGGACTGCTCGCGATGATCAACCTCTCCAAGTTGGAGCCCGGACACATCGGCATAGACGATATTGTCTTCAAGATCGGGCCGCGCATCAATGCGGCGGGCCGAATGGAAAGCGGCCGGCTGGCGGTGGAACTCCTCACGGCAACGGACGACCGCACGGCCATCAAGATCGGCGAGCAGATCAACGACAACAACAACGAACGCAAGTCCATCGACCGGGAAATCACCCAGGAAGCGCTGGAAATGGTGCAGAACGGGAAGGCCCTGGCGACGGCCAACGCCACCATCGTCTATAATCCCGCCTGGAACAAGGGCGTGGTGGGCATCGTGGCGTCCCGTCTGGTGGAAGCCTATTACAAACCCACCGTGGTGCTCACCAAGAGCAACGGCTTTGTAACCGGAAGCGCCCGCAGCGTGCAGGGCTTCGACCTGTATGCCTCCATCGAAAGCTGCGCGGACCTGCTGGAGAACTTCGGCGGACACATGTATGCGGCCGGCCTCACGATGAAAGAGGAAAATGTGGCCGAATTCTGCCGACGGATGGACGCCTTCGTCGCCACCCACATCACCCACGAGGAACGCACGCCCATCGTGGAAATCGACGCCCGGCTGGATTTCTCGCAGATAACGCCCAAGTTCACCCGCATCCTCAAGCAGTTCCAGCCCTTCGGCCCGGGGAACAACAATCCCGTATTCCTGACGGAAGATGTGTATGATGCCGGGAACGGCCGAAAAGTGGGCGCCGGCGGCGTGCACCTGAAACTGGACCTGATGCAGGAGAGCCAGCCGTATCGGCAAATCGCCGCCATCGGCTTCAATATGGCCGAATTCTTCGACCACATCAAGGCCGGCAACCCCATCGATGCCTGCTATTCCATCGTGGAGAATTTCTATCGCGGTTCGTCCACCATCCAGCTTCGCCTCAAGGACATCCGGGAGCGGGATGAACTCATCTAATTAGAACAGCGTGGGTTCCCAGTCCTCAAAGTCTGCGGGGGCGTCCGGATTGGACGGCTCGGAAGGGGTGTCAGGAGCCGGGGACGGAGCCGGAGCGGATGCGGCGGCTTTTTTGGGCCTGGCGGCCCGTTTCTTGGCCGGCGCCGGAGTCGGGGCCGGGGCGGCGGGCGTTTCGGCGGCCGGTTCCGGCGCTACGGGGATGTGGATTTCAACTCCGGGGGTTATCAGATCCACCTCGACGGGTTTCTCCTCGGGCTCCACAACGTCCTCCGGCTTATGCAGCGGTTCGCCGAACTCTACCTGCTTCAAATCATACGGGGAGCACTTCTTGCCCTTGGCGGTAAGCCCTTTCTTGGCGATAAACTCTTCTGCATCAACCACTTCTGCTTCCCTGTGGGCATTCTTTCCGCCGAAGGTGAGAACCATCTGCGGATGCAGATCCCAGGAAATGTCCACCAGCTTGGATCCCTTGGAATCAGAAATAAATGACACCGGCGTATTGTTACTTTCAACAAATGAGAACCGCTTCACATAGTAGGCCTTCGCGGCATTGTCCCAATACAGCACAGTATAGACCAGTGAAGGATCCAGTTTGCAGATGTGGATGATGTCGCCCTGGTACTTGTTTACCAGGTCATAGGTGGTGGTGTAATAGCTGCCGTCGGCGAAGATGGCCAGCACGCGGTCTTCTCCAGCGAACTTGCCCAGATGGTCACCGCGGCCTTCTTCGTTCAGACGCTGGATATCAGGGTCGTACCAGATGTCCTTGCCTTCCAGGGTGGTGATGCCCTTGGACTTCAGCTGAATCTTCGCAACTGCATTCTTCGTTACCAGATTGCCGCGGGAAGAACGACCCTTGATGGCCAGGGTGGAGAAATCCCACTCCAACTGGAGCTTCTTGAGCCCTTTCTTCGGCCGCAGGGAAACGCGGACGGTTTCCGCCTCACCGTTATGGTTCACGGTGAACCACAGGATCTTGGATTCCGGTGCTCCGGTTGTGATGTTGTACTCCGTGTCGCGGGTGACGGAAGTGATGGCAAAACGCTTGGCGTAGTGGTTGGGGCCCTTTCCGTCGCGGTAAATCACGTTGTAGATGGTCCGTTCGTCGGCGCGGGTGAAAACGCCCACATACAGCAGGTCCTTCCAGAAGAAAGCCTTCTCCGTCACCTTGGAAACGCGGAACTTTCCGTCGCGGCCGATGACAATCACTTCGCTCAGGTCCGAGCATTCGCCGATAAGTACGCCGCCGTCGTCCTTCTTCAGGCCGATGCCCACAAACCCTTCCGCCAGATTGGCGTACAGCTTGGCGTTGTTGGACACCACCTTGGTGGCGGTGATGCTCTCCAGGGAGGAAATCTCCGTGAGCCGGGGCCACTCAGAGCCGTATTTCTTCTTGAGGCCGCGGAACCATTCGATGGTGTATTCCGTGATGTGGTCCAGGTTATCCTGCACCTTTTTCATCTGGTCCTCCAGGCCGTAAATCTTTTCGTCCATCGCCTTGGCGTCGAACTTGGAGATTTTGCGCACGGGCTTTTCCACCAGCTTCAGGATGTCTTCCATCACGATGGGCCGATGCAGCAGGTCCTGGTACTTGAGCATCTGCTTGAAGATGTCCTCCAGCTGCTC
>JAFZKT010000044.1 GCA_017553545.1 Bacteroidales bacterium
ATGATGCGGTAGGAGATGAGGCCGATGACAATCATCACCAGCATACGGAAATACAGAAGGATAGTGTTGCGCGCTATCCTTCTGCTGCTTTCCGATATGTTTACTGAACTATTCAGGTTTATAGGAATCTTTCAGCGCTGTGGTCTTGTTGAAGACGGGATGCTCCGGCGTGGAGTCCGGATCCTGGACATAATAGCCGGTCCGCTCGAACTGCACGGCGATGCCGGAGGCGTCCTCCAGCAGGGCGGGTTCCGCCCAGCCCTTGCCGACAACCAGCGATTCCGGATTCAGGAAGTCCTTATAGTCCTTGTCTTCCGGCACCTGGGACATATCCGCCAGGGTGAACAGGCGGTCATAGTTCCGCAGTTCCAACTCCTTGGCGTGTGCCGCGGAAACCCAGTGGATGGTCCCCTTGACGGGCCGATACTCCGGCGACGGATCATAGGTGCACTTCAGCTCCACAATCTCGCCCAGGTCGTTTTTCACCACCTCGTTGCACTTGACGATATAGGTATATTTCAACCGCACTTCCCCGCCGGGTTTGAGGCGGAAGAACTTGTTCGGCGCGTCTTCCATGAAATCGGCCCGTTCAATCAGCAGATCTCCGGTGAAGGGAACGCGGCGCTTGGCTCCGTCCGGTTCCGCGGGATTCAGCGGGCAGTTGAACCATTCCACCTTGCCTTCCGGCCAGTTGGTGATGGTGAGCTTCACGGGATCCTGCACCACCATATAACGGTTGGAACGCTCGTTCAGGTCCTGACGCACGCACCACTCCAGCAACTGGATATCCATCAGCTGGTCCCGCTTGGAGACGCCGATCTTGTCGCAGAACATCCTTAACGCCCGGGCGGTATAACCGCGCCGGCGCACGCCGCAGAGGGTGGGCATCCGAGGGTCGTCCCAGCCGGAAACCAGGCCCTTCTGCACCAGTTCCAGGAGCTTGCGCTTGGACATGAGCGTATAGGTGAGGTTCAGGCGGGCGAATTCATACTGATGGGAAGGATAGATGCCCAGCGTCTGGATGAACCAGTCGTACAAAGGCCGATGCACATCGAACTCCAGCGTGCAGATGGAGTGCGTGATATGCTCGATTGAGTCGCACTGGCCGTGGGTGAAGTCGTACATCGGGTAGATGCACCACTTGTCTCCGGTGCGGTGGTGATGGGCGAATTTGATGCGGTACAGGAGCGGATCCCGGAACATCATGTTGGGATGGGCCATGTCAATCTTGGCGCGCAGCACCTTCTCCCCTTCCGCGTACTTGCCGGCCTTCATCTCCCGGAAGAGCTTCAGGTTCTCCTCCACGCTGCGGTCCCGCCAGGGACTGGGCGTGCCGGGCTTGTCCACGGTACCGCGATTCACGCGGATCTCCTCCTGCGTCTGGTCGTCCACATAGGCCAGGCCCCGCCGAATCAATTCTTCGGCCCACTCATACAACTGGTCGAAGTAATCGCTGGCATAGAGTTCCTTCTCCCACTGGAAGCCCAGCCACTTGATGTCCTCCTTGATGGAATCCACGTATTCGGTGTCTTCCTTGGTGGGGTTTGTGTCGTCATAGCGAAGGTTGGTTTTACCTCCGTACTTCTGCGCCAGGCCGAAGTTCAGGCAGATGCTCTTGGCGTGTCCCAGGTGCAGATAGCCGTTCGGCTCCGGGGGGAAACGGGTGAGGATGGAATCCACTTTTCCCTCCGCCAGATCCTTTTCTATAATCTCTTCAATGAAGTTCAGTTTACGCTCTTCCATAGACGCTTATTATAATAACTTTCAAAATTATGGATTTTTTCGTACTTTTGCAAACTTAAAATTGAATCGGAATGGACCTTTTACACGCCAGACTGGCCAAATATGACCTCCCTCAGCAAATGATGGAAAAGGGTATCTACCCTTATTTCCGCCAGATAACCAGCAAACAAGGAACGGAAGTGACCATGGACGGTCACAAGATTATGATGTTCGGCTCCAACGCGTACACCGGTCTCACCGGAGATGAGCGCGTAATCAACGCCGGCATCGAAGCCCTTAAGAAATACGGCTCCGGCTGCGCCGGTTCCCGTTTCCTGAACGGCACCCTGGACATCCACGTGCAGCTGGAGAAAGAACTGGCCGCCTTCGTGGGCAAGGAGGAAACCCTGGTGTTCAGCACCGGTTTCACGGTGAACAGCGGCGTGATCCCGCAGCTTCTTACAAAGGACGATTTCATCATCTGCGACGACCGTGACCACGCCTCCATCGTGGACGGACGCCGCCTGAGCTTCGCCAAGAGCCTGCACTACAAGCACAACGACATGGCAGACCTGGAGCGCCACCTGCGCCGCTGCCCCCGCAATTCCGTCAAACTCATCGTGGTGGACGGCGTGTTCTCCATGGAAGGCGACCTTGCGAAACTCCCGGAAATCGTGGAACTCAAGCACAAGTATGAGAACGTGTGCATCATGGTGGACGAGGCCCACGGCCTGGGCGTCTTCGGCAAGGAAGGCCGCGGCGTTTGCAACCACTTCGGCCTCACCGATGAAGTGGACCTCATCATGGGCACCTTCTCCAAAAGTCTCGCCGCCATCGGCGGATTCATTGCGGCGGATAAAACCATCATCAACTGGCTCCGCCACACCGCCCGCACCTATATCTTCCAGGCTTCGGACACCCCCGCCGCCACGGCATCGGCCCTGGAGGCCCTGCACATCATCCAGAAAGAGCCCGAAAGAATCGCCAAGCTCTGGGACGTGACGAACTATGCGCTCAAGCGCTTCCGCGAGGCAGGCTTCGAGATCGGCGAAACCGAGAGCCCCATCATTCCGCTCTACGTGCGGGATCTGGAAAAGACCTTCATCGTCACCAAGCGGGCCTTCGACGAAGGCGTGTTCATCAACAGCGTCATTCCGCCGGCATGCGCCCCGCAGGACACCCTCATCCGCTTCTCGCTGATGGCCACCCATACGCGTGAGCAGGTGGACCGCGCCGTGGAAGCCCTCACCAAAGTCTTCAAAGAGGAAGGCATCATTAAATAATATGAAGAGAATAGTTACCCTGGCCTTGCTGCTGGCCTGCATCAGCGCCGGCGCCCAAGGCCCCGTCACCCGTTATCTTGAGGACCGCTTCGGCGTGCCCGACAGTCCCGTTTTCATCGAAAAGGGCAGCCACGCCTGGGGCATCAGCGGCGGCTACCGCAGCTTCAACGCGGTGGGCGACGACAGCTTCAACGCTGGATACTCCCTGCTTTCCCTGCTGAACGTTGGAAACGGCCAGCTGAAGGTCTGGAACGTGTCGCCCAGCTACTCCACCTTCCTCGCGGACGACCTTTCCCTGGGCTTTGCGCTGCACTATAACGGCTATGCCATCGACACGGACCTGAAACTGGACCTGCGTGACATTATCAACAGCACCAACGAAGTGCTGAATTTCACCATTTCCAACCGTTCCTACCGGCATCATGCCGGCGGAGTATCCATGAACCTCCGCAAGTATATGCCTTTCTTCGGCAGCAAATCCATCGCCGTGTTCGGTGAAGGCCGCCTGTACGGCTCCTACGGCGTCACCTCCTCCACCCCGCGCGACGCGAAGGATTTCAACCGCGACCGCATCTCCCAAAGCATCGGCGTGGGCCTGAAAGCGGCCGGCGGCGTGGCGGTGATGCTGCGCGACGGCAGCGCCATCACCGTGAGCATCCCCATCTTCGGCGTGGCCTACAACTATTCCACGCAGGATAAGACCACCACCGTAATCAAACGGGATGACAACGGAGACGTAATCAGCACCGAGTCCGTCAACAGCAAGGCGCACATGTCCAGCTTCGACGCCTCCCGCAGCACAGACCTGCTGGGGATTCAGTTCGGGTTTGTGAAATACATTAAGTAGCGTGACGCGTAATTCGCTGACGCTCAGCGAGTTGCCGAAAGAGGGGTGCACCTCCAGGTGCACCCCTCTTTTCGTAAGTAACAGATAAACAGCGCGTTACGTGCCAGGCTATTGCAGCAACGCTGCCGCTTTTTCCGCATCATCGGCATCCACCACCAGCGAAATGCTCAGCTCTTCGCCGCCCTGGGCGGAGGCGATGATATTGATTCCGGCCCCTCCCAGCTTGTCATAGACGGCAGCCGAGGTGCCGGGCAGGTTCCGCATCTTGCTGCCGAACACGGTGACGATGCCCACGGCATGATTCAGCACCACTACATCGTCCAGCGGAAGCAGCGGATTGTCGCGGAAGAGCCCGTGAAGGGCTTCCTGCGCAGCGGCGGCATCCGAGTCCCGAACGGCGAAGGAAATGCTGTATTCGGAAGAGGTCTGGGCGATGAAGCGCACGTTCACGCCGGCGGCGGCAAGAGCACTGAAATGCCTCCTGACATGCCCACGCGGCCCAAAAGCCCCGTTCCATAGACGGTGATGAGCACCAGGTCTTTGTCGCAAAGGACGGCCGTCCGGTGCACGGATTCAGTAGAGATGAGGGTGCCGGCGAAGGAGTCATCGGCTATATCCTTGACCAGGATGGGGATTCCGGCGTTCTTGGCGGGCCAGATGGCCGATGAAGAGAAAGGCGCGCGGTCCGAAGCGCAGTAGTGCGCGGCTTCGTCGTAGGTCATGGCGGGGATGCCGTCCACCCCGTGGTCCTCGATGTGGAATTCGATGCTTTCCGCCTTCAGGACCTCCGCGATGAGCGTCGCCATCAGATGGGCGCCGTCCTTCCCTACCCGCACCACATAGCCGCTGTCCAGCCTGCCATACCCGCCGGAAATCACCAGCGGCGTATCCGTGCAACGCTCGCGGATCTGCTCGCGCGAAGCGGTCCAGTCGAAGAACTGCTCCCCGGCCGCGTCGCTGCGGCATAGCATAATCTCCGTGCCGTCGATGAAGCGGCCTTTCACGCAGGCGTTCACGGCCTCCGCGCACATCCGGGCGCATTTTGCCAGGACGTAGTCCTCCACGGCCACGGCCGATGTCTGCACGTACATCCCCTCGCGCAGATACGTGGCTATGCCTTCCACGGTGGCCTTTACATCGGCCTGATACGCCGCATCCGGCGACATCTCCAGGAAGTAGGCCTCAATCTGGGAGAGTTCCGCGTCCGAGCGTTTTTTCTGCACCAGCGTGAGGCGGATGGCCTCCCGGAACAGCGCCTCAATCTTGCGCTGCGGCCGCACCACGGCGATGGTACGGGCATCAATCTGCGCAGCGATGCTGTCCAGGGACTGCCGTTTGAGAACAAAGGATTTGACTATCATTTTGCGTCCAGTTTTTCGTAAACCGAATTGTTGCTCTTGTACTCCGGCACAATTTCCTTCATCTTCCGCACGGTCTCCATGTTGTCATAGTGCTTGGCAATCTCCACCAGGTCGTCGATCTCCCGGCTCACTTCATCGAAATCATACTCCCGCACCTGCGCCACGCGGATTTTCTCGTGGAAGGTGGGCTTGGTGCTCTCCTTGTCACTGAGTACCTCCTCATAGAGCTTTTCTCCCTCGCGGAGGCCGGTGTACTTGATTTCCACGTTCTTGGCGCCGGAAAGGGCGATCATACGCTTAGCGAGGTCCGATATCTTCACGGGCTGGCCCATATCGAAGACGAAGATCTCTCCCCCGCTGCCCTTGGTGCCGGCTTCCAGCACCAGCTTGCAGGCTTCGGGTATGAGCATGAAATAACGTACAATGTTTTCGTCCGTCACGGTGACGGGGCCGCCTGCCTTGATCTGCTCGCGGAACAGCGGAATCACGCTGCCGTTGCTGCCCAGAACATTTCCGAAGCGGGTGGTGACGAACTGGGTGTATTCTACACGTTTGCCGCGGCTTCTGGACAGGGCTTCCAGCTTGAGCTTGCGGTCCAGGCTCTGGACGTAAATCTCGCAGATGCGCTTGCTGCAGCCCATCACGTTGGTGGGATTCACCGCCTTGTCCGTGGAAATCATCACGAACTTCTTGGCGCCGTACTTGACGCTCAGGTCCGCGATAATCTTGGTTCCGTAGATATTGTTCAGCACGGCCTCGCTGGGGTTGTCCTCCATCATGGGCACGTGTTTATACGCCGCGGCATGGAAGACGTATTCCGGCTTGAAGTTCTCGAAGATATTCTCCATCCGGGTGCGGCGGCTGATACTGGCCACCACAACCTCGCAGGGCACGTTCGGGAAATCCTTCGCCATCATCAGGCGGACATCGTGCTGGGGCGTTTCCGCCTGGTCCAGCAGCATCATCCTGGACGGGCCGAACTGCGCCACCTGCCGGACGATTTCCAGGCCGATACTGCCTGCGCTGCCGGTAATCAGCACGCGTTTGCCGGCGAGCTGCTCGCCCACCGACTCCATATCCACGCGGATCTGCTGACGCGGGAGGAGGTCCTCCACGCTCACTTCCTTGATCTGGACATCTTCCATGGGCTCGTCCAGCAGCACCCCGTTGCGGACGCCTGCCTCGTGAGCCTCCGATGCCATATAAATCTTGACGCCTGCATTGATGAAGAGATCCTGCAGCTGCTGGTTCTCGCGGAATTCGTTGGCCCTCAGCGGGCTCACCAGGACGGCCTGCACGCGTTCTTTCTTCACCATTTCCGCAAGGTTGTCCTCCAGGGTGTACACGGGCACGCCCAGGAGTTTCTTGCCCTTGATCTTATGCTCGTGGGTGATGAAGGCCACCAGTTCGAATTTGACGGGCGTCTGGGACCGGATGCTCTTTGCCAGGCCCACGCCGCCCGAAAGAGCGCCGTAGATAACGGTCCGTTTTGCCTTTGCGTCCGTGTTCACCGCGTCGAAGAGCAGTTTCACCAGTACGCGGACGGTCCACATCAGGAGGATGGACAGCAAGAAGATTACCAGGATGAACCAGGCGGAAATTTTGGTTAAAATGGTGATGCCCTGCCACCTGGCAACGAAATAAACCCCCGTCGAAAGGCACAGCGTGAGCGAGTTCGCATAAACCACACGCAGCAGGTCCCCGAAACTGGAGTAACGCAGCACGCCGGAATAGGTGCGAAAAACGCGGGCGCCCACCAGGCTGAGCACGGAGTTGACCGCCGCCCAGGCCAACATGGGCTGCCACATATTCTTTACTATAAGATCGGTTCGGAAGCCGGCCACATAGTAAATAACAGTGGAGACGAAAACGATGGCCGCGTCCATCGCCAATATCATCCAGTAGGGCAACATCCGCTTGCTGAAATACCAAGTGGACACCCTCCTGATCCATCCGGACTCTTTCTGATTTGCCATAACAAAAACAGTTACCCGTCTGTGCGCCTGTGCGCGGGGGTAACTGCAAAATTACGCATTATTTGCGGGAAAACAAAACGGGCGTCCCCTCAGACGTGTTTAACAAACACGTATTTGAACTTCTTGAAGTTGAAATGGCAGTAATTGAAGGCCGATATCACCGGCGTGTTATTGGAAGAAATGCAGGAGACCAGCTTGAGGTTTTTGAGGTCCCGCCGCTTCATATAAAGGAACGCTGCGGCGGCCGTCAGAAGGCCCAGCCCCTGGTCACTGGAGGGATACATCCCGCCAAGGTCGCCAAGCCACAGGCCGTCCTTGATCCGATACATCGAAAAGCCCACCGGCTCACCCTTGTAGAGAATCTGGAAAAAGGACGCCGTACCGTTCCCGAAGGCCGTTTTCATCCAATTCCTATACCTTCTGTAACTCATTTCCAGGCCAAAGTGCGGATCCAGCGCAATCCTGTCGGAGACGAACATCTCCGGCGTCATCCCCTG
>JAFZKT010000045.1 GCA_017553545.1 Bacteroidales bacterium
CTACCACGTTGATAGGCAGGATGTGTAAGGTCTGAGAGGGCCTCAGCAGACCTGTACTAATTGCCCGAGAGACTTTCTCTAGAGAAAGATAGTTGCCTGAATCTGGCGCAGAATCAATAATCTGTTCTCTCAAGTCATATAATGCCGCGGTTATAGCGGTGAGGAACCACCTCTTCCCATTCCGAACAGAGAAGTTAAGCTCACCATCGCCGATGGTACTGACCCACCAGTTGGGAGAGTAGGTAGCTGCGGTTTTTCGAAGGCCCTGACATCAAACGATGCCAGGGCCTTTTTTATCACATTCTGAATAATAATCACTATATTTGTAAGCTATGAACAAAACGCTGGATAATACGTCCTCATGGAACGAGGCCGCGAAGACGGGCGCCTATCTGGGCGGCATCTCCGTCGGCTGCCTGGCGCTGAAGGAGCTGGCGGCCGCATCCGGCAGCACGTTTCTGGTACAGGCGGCGGCCATCATTCTCTGGGCGGTGCAGTTTTTCGGCTGCATCCTCGTGCTCAAGAACGGGATGCTCTCTTTCCGGGATCGCTATGAGGGAGTCAAGATGGCCGATACTTTCCGGATGGGAAGACGTTCGGCGCTGCTCAGCGGACTCGTGGTGGCATCGGCCCAGGCCCTTTTCATCATGAAGGCTCCGGCGGCCGATATCACCGCACTGGCAGATCAAATTGCCCAGGCGGTCCCCGGCGGCATCGACCGGGAAGACGTGGACCGTGTGATGGACAAACTTCCCGTCATCACCTTCATTACCCAATGGATCTACTGTTTTCTGTACGGAACGGTGTTGTCTTCGCTCCTTTCCCGCTACATATTCCTGCAAAAACTCTTTGGCGGAAACTTCCCTCCCCGGGATATGAATACGCCTGATCAGCAATAAGTTATGGATCTTTCGATTGTCATTCCCCTCTACAACGAGGCCGAGTCCCTGCCTGAACTGAAGGCCTGGATAGACCGCTCGCTCACAGGCTTTTCCTATGAGGTGATTTTCGTGGACGACGGCTCCACGGACGGGTCGTGGGAGGTAATCAAAGAGATGGCCGATGATGGGATTCGGGCCATCCGCTTCCGCCGGAATTACGGCAAATCGGCCGCCTTGTATGAGGGTTTTGCCGCAGCACAGGGCGACATCGTGGTGACGATGGACGCGGACCTGCAGGACTCCCCGGAAGAGATCCCGGAGATGGTGCGGATGATTCGCGAAGAGGGGTACGATCTGGTCTCCGGATGGAAGAAAAAACGTAAGGACAACGCCCTTACGAAGAACATCCCGTCCAAGATTTACAACTGGACGGCCCGCCGCGTCACCGGCATCAAACTGCACGACATGAACTGCGGCCTGAAGGCCTACAAGGCCGATGTGGTAAAGAATATCGAGGTCTATGGGGAAATGCACCGCTACATTCCGTATCTGGCGAAGAACGCAGGTTTCGACAAAATCGGCGAAAAGCCCGTGCAGCACCAGAAGCGCAAATACGGCAAGTCGAAATTCGGCCTGGACCGCTTCGTACACGGGATGCTGGACCTGATGAGCCTGCGTTTCCTGTCCCGCTTCGGCCGTCGGCCCATGCACTTTTTCGGCACCAGCGGCATCCTGATGTTCCTGGTGGGCTTTGTGATGACCGTCTGGATCATCGCCGCCAAACTGGTGGCCCAGGCCAATGGGAGCAAGTTCCGCGCAGTAACGGACCAGCCCCTGTTCTACCTGGCTTTGGTTGCCCTTGTTCTGGGCGTCATTCTCTTCCTCGCCGGCTTCCTGGGCGAAATGATTGCCCGCTCCTCGGAAGGCCGCAACAATTACCAGATTAAGGAGCGCTTATAGCGCTCTTTTTTTTGTGCCATAGAATTATTAACTTTGTAGGCTATAAATAAATTGACTATGATTAACATTACGTTCCCGGATGGTAGCGTGCGCCAGTACGAAAACGGCGTATGCGGATACGACATTGCCATGGGCATCAGCCCGCGTCTGGCAGAGCAGGTCCTGGCTGTCAATATCAAGCGGCCGGATGAACCCGAAACCTCCAAGGGAACCACCATCGACCTCACCCGCCCCATCACTGAAGACGTGGCTATCCGCCTGCTCAAGTGGGAAGACGACGAAGCCAAGAAAGTCTTCTGGCATTCCTCGTCGCACCTGATGGCAGAAGCCCTGGAGGCGCTGTTCCCCGGGGTGAAATTCGGTATCGGCCCGGCCATTGAAAACGGCTTCTACTATGATGTGGACATGAACGGCCGCACCCTCACGGACGCGGACTTCAAGGCCATCGAGGACAAAATGCTGGAATTCGCGCGTGAGAAGCAGGACTTCCAGCGCATCGAGGTCTCCAAGGCCGATGCTCTCAAGTACTTCAAGGAAAAGGGTGACCCCTACAAGCAGGAGCTCATCTCCGAGCTGGAGGACGGCACCATCACCTATTATACCAACGGCCATTTTACGGACCTGTGCCGTGGACCGCACCTGAAGAACACGGACGTGATCAAGGCCGTGAAGGTGCTCTCGCTGGCCGGTGCCTACTGGAGAGGTGACGAAAGCCGCCAGCAGCTCACCCGTATTTATGGCATCACCTTCCCCAAGAAGTCCCTGCTGGACGAATACCTGGTGGTGCTGGAAGAGGCCAAGAAGCGCGACCACCGCAAGATCGGCAAGGAGATGGAACTCTTCACCTTCTCCCAGCGCGTGGGCTCCGGCCTGCCGCTGTGGTTGCCCCGCGGCGCCGCCCTGCGCAACACCCTGCAGGCTTTCCTGGCCAGGAAGCAGGCCGAATACGGCTACCTGCCCGTGGTGACGCCCCATATCGGCGCGAAGGAACTCTACGTCACTTCCGGCCACTACGCCAAGTATGGAAAGGACTCCTTCCAGCCGATTCATACCCCGCAGGAGGGGGAGGAATACCTGCTGAAACCCATGAACTGCCCGCACCACTGCGAGATTTACCGCAGCGCGCCGCGTTCGTATCGTGACCTGCCGCTCCGCTTTGCGGAATTCGGCACGGTGTACCGCTATGAGCAGAGCGGCGAACTGCACGGCCTCACCCGCGTGCGGAGCTTCACCCAGGACGACGCCCATCTTTTCTGCCGTCAGGACCAGCTCCAGGAGGAATTCGAGAAGGTGATCGACCTGATCCTGTATGTGTTCAAGACCTTGAAATTCGACAAGTTCACCGCCCAGGTGTCCCTGCGGGATCCGAAGAATCCCACCAAGTACATCGGCTCCGATGAAAACTGGAACAAGGCCGAACAAGGCATCATCGACGCCGCCAAGAAGAAGGGTCTCCCGTATGTGGTGGAGACCGGCGAAGCCGCTTTCTACGGCCCCAAGCTGGACTTCATGGTGAAAGACGCCATCGGCCGCAGCTGGCAGCTGGGTACCATCCAGGTGGACTACAACCTGCCGGAACGCTTCGAACTGGAATATGTGGACAGCGACGGCAGCCGCAAGCGCCCCGTGATGATTCACCGCGCGCCCTTCGGCTCGCTGGAGCGCTTCGTGGCCGTTCTGCTGGAGCACACCGCCGGTCACCTGCCGCTGTGGCTGCATCCGGATCAGGTTAAAGTGCTGCCTGTGAGCGAAAAATATGCAGATTATGCGAAAAAAGTTGTAAATCTGCTAAATAATTCCGAAATTCGCGCCTCTATTGACGACCGGAACGAAACCCTCGGCAAGAGAATCCGTGAGACTTCCCTGATGAGAGTGCCGCTCCTGGTTATTGTCGGCGAAAAAGAACAGGCCGACGAAACCGTGTCAGTACGCCGTGGAGCCGAGGACCAGGGCTCTATGAGCGTGCCGCAGTTTGTGGACTTCGTCCGCAAGGCGGTGGCGGAAGAACTGGCCCAGTAAGTATAACGTTTAAAGGAGCAAAACTATCGCAACGCCTTTCAGACCGAGACCCTCGGGCCTCAAGAAAAAGCCCCAGCAGGTGCAGGGTAACCAGAAGGACGAAAACGCCCTTCGGATTAACCATGAAATTACCGCCCCGGAAGTCCGGCTGGTCGGGGAGAACATCCCCGAACAGGGTATCTATCCTTTCGCCAAGGCCCTGGCCATGGCGGAGGAACAGGAACTGGACCTGGTGGAAATCAGCGCCAAGGCGGAACCGCCGGTGTGCAAGATCCTGGACTACCAGAAGTACCTGTACCAGCAGCGCAAGCGCGCCAAGGAGATGAAAGCCAACGCTGCGAAGATTGTCATCAAGGAAATCCGTTTCGGCCCCAACACGGACGAACATGATTTCCAGTTCAAGCTCAAGCACGCAGAGGAATTCCTCAAGGAAGGGTCCAAGGTGAAAGCCTCCATCTTCTTCCGCGGACGTTCCATCCAGTTCGCCCAGCAGGGTGAGAAGAATCTGCTTCGCTTCGCCGTGGAACTGGAAGAGTTCGGCCGGCCGGAGAACATGCCGGTGCTGGAAGGCAAGCGGATGAGCATGATGATCGCTCCTATTAAAAAGAAATAAGTTGTCATTCCGAGCGAAGCGAAGAATCTCACTTATATGTATAATTATTAATTGTTTAACACAATGGCAAAGCTTAAAACCAACTCCGGTGCCAAAAAGCGCTTCACGCTTACCGGATCGGGAAAGATCAAGAGGAAGCACGCTTATCACAGCCACATCCTCACCAAGAAGACCAAGAAACAGAAGCGCAACCTGGATCACTTCTCTCTTCTGGAGAAGGTGGACATCCCTCGCGTGAAGGAACTCCTGGTCATGTAGTTTATTGTTTAACTGGAATGCAGTCCAAAGCGCGGCGTCAAATACCGCCACTGCCTCCAAAATGTATTAAAAAATGCCTAGATCAGTTAATTCTGTAGCCTCAAGGGCTCGCCGCAAGAAGATTCTCTCCAGAACCCGCGGCAACTTCCTGTCCCGCAAGAATGTCTGGACAGTTGCAAAGAACACTTACGAAAAAGGTCTCACCTACGCCTACCGCGACCGCAAGGCCAAGAAGCGCGAATTCCGCTCCCTGTGGATCCAGCGCATCAACGCCGCTGCCCGTCAGCACGGCCTCAGCTATTCCCAGCTGATGGGCCGCCTGGCCAAGCAGAACATCGGCCTGAACCGCAAAGTGCTGGCAGACCTTGCTATGAACAATCCTCAGGCTTTCGAGGCTATTGTGAAATCCGTCAAGTAGTTATTCCCTGTCGTGAACTGGAAGGACATCATCACCAACAAGTGGGTGAAGCTGGGCTTTTGGGCTCTGCTTTACATTGCGTGGGTGATATGGCTTGACAATTATTGGTGGCTCCTGGGCCTGGGGATCATCTTTGACCTCATCATTACGAAAAAGGTCAAATGGCTCTTCTGGAAGAAAGAGTATGCCCCCGGCGAAAAACACAATGTGTGGCTGGACTGGATCGATGCCATTGTCTTCGCCGTCATCGTGGTTACCTTCATCAATATCTTCTTCTTCCAGGCCTTCAAGATTCCTTCCTCGTCCATGGAAAGTAGCCTGTACACCGGAGACCATCTCTTCGTGTCCAAGCTCACTTACGGTCCCCGCATTCCCCAGACGCCCCTCACCATTCCCTTTACGCACAACCGGATTTTCGGCAAGGAGTCGTATTCCACGCTCATCCAGAACGATTATCGCAGGCTTAAAGGTTTCCGTTCCGTGGAACGGGGTGATGTGGTGGTCTTCAACTTCCCTAATGGCGATACCGTCCTTACCAGACCCATAGCTCCCGAACGGGATTACTACTGGCACGTACGCAATTACGGAAGGGAAAAGATACTTGCCAATTGCGGCCCCGTCATCGTCCGTCCTGTGGACAAGAAAGACCATTATGTAAAGCGTTGCGTGGCAATTGCCGGCGACTCTTTGGAAGTCAGGGACGGCATCGCATGGGTAAATGGGAAAAAGGAGCCGGACTATCCCGGACGCCAGTTCACGTATCAGGTAACAACCAGTGGCACTCCGATTAATAGGGACATACTGGAGGAGTGGGGCCTGAACCTCGCAGAGTTGCAGTTCAACAGGAATCTTCCCGGCTACCCCGGAATGCCTCTTACGGAGGAGATGCTCCGGAAGGTCAAATCCCTGTCCATCGTCCAGGATGTGAGACCCTGTCTCTACCGTCCCGGCGAACAGCCTGATTTTAATAACGCTGTTTTCCCCTTCACCGGGGACAGCGGCTGGAACTGCGACCACATGGGGCCGCTATGGATTCCCAAGAAAGGCGTAAAAGTGGCACTGGATGCGGAAAACCTGCCGCTCTATGAGCGCATCATCCGCGACTATGAGCACAACAGCCTTTCGGTGTCGGCCGATGGAGAGATCTTCATCAACGGAAAGCCTGCAACGGAATACACGTTCAAGCAAGACTACTACTTTATGATGGGCGACAACCGGCACAACTCCCTGGATTCCCGTTTTTGGGGATTCGTTCCGGAGGACCACATCGTCGGCCGCCCCGTCGTCATCTGGCTTTCAACGGACGCTTCCAAGAGCTTCCTGAAATCCATCCGGTGGAAACGGTTCTTCAAGTTCCTGTAACCGCCGCTTAAACAAGTAACAATTAAAAAGTTAAATATTATGTCAAAGGTTTGTCAGATAACCGGTAGGAAGAGAATGATCGGCAACAATGTCGCCCATTCCAAACTGCGCACCAAGCGCGATTTCTCCCTCAACCTCAAGACCAAGAAGTTCTGGTCGGAGGCCGAGCAACGTTTCATCACCCTCAAGGTGACCACCAAGGGTATGCGTATCATCGAAAAGAACGGTCTGGACGCCACCCTCAAGGCCGCCCAGGAGAAAGGATACGTAAGCCTTGTTTAACCCTTTTAATCCTTAAGAATTATGGCAAAGAAACAGAAAGGAAACAGGGTGCAGGTCATCCTGGAGTGCACGGAGCAGAAGGCCAGCGGTGTTCCCGGCATGTCCCGTTACATCACCACCAAGAACAAGAAGAACACCCCCGACCGTCTTGAACGCATGAAGTACAACCCGTACCTCAAGAAAGTCACGCTTCACAAAGAGGTCAAGTAATTTATAGGAGATCTAAACTATGGCAAAAAAAGCAGTTGCAACCTTCGACGCTAAAGCCGGTGCAAAGCACATGGTGAAGGTTATCCGTATGGAAAAGAGCCCCAAGACCGGCGCCTACGTCTTCGTAGAGCAGCTGGTTGAAGAAGGCAAGGAAAAAGAGTTCTTCGATAAGAAGTAATTTTTTCCGCCCGTTTCTTAAAAACCGTCCCAGTGGGGCGGTTTTTTTGTATCTTTGCGTCATGTTGTATCTTCCTAAGCATTACAAGGATCTGCTGGGCGGCCCCGAGCAGACGGAAAAGGCCATCAAGGCCGTCAAGGACATGTTCCAGACCAACCTGAGCGCCCAGCTCGCGCTGCTGCGCGTGACGGCGCCCATGATCGTCCCCTCCGGACAGGGTCTGAACGACGACCTCAACGGCGTTGAGCGCCCGGTACGCTTCCCCGTAAAGTCCTTGGCCGATGCCCCCGCGGAAGTGGTGCATTCCCTGGCCAAATGGAAGCGCCTGAAACTGGCGGAACTGGGCGTGGGACCCGGCCGCGGCATTTATACGGACATGAATGCCTTAAGGCCCGACGAAGACCTGGACAACATCCACTCCATCTACGTGGACCAGTGGGACTGGGAGAAAGTGATGCTCCCGGAAGAGCGCACCACAGAGTTCCTGCAGAAGACCGTCCGCCGCATCTATGAAGCTGTGAAGGTTACGGAAAACAAACTCTATGTGGAGTTTCCGCAGATTGTTCCCATGCTTCCGGAGGACATCTATTTCATCACAGCGGAAGAGCTTCTGCAGCGTTACCCCGGCCGTAATGCAAAAGAGCGAGAAAACGCCATCACAAAGGAGTACGGAGCCGTTTTTGTGCAGGGCATCGGCGACAAACTCTCCGACGGGCAGCCCCACGACGGCCGCGCCGCGGACTACGACGACTGGTCCCTCAACGGAGATATCCTGCTATGGAATCCGGTACTTGAAAGCGCCTTCGAGATCTCCAGTATGGGTATCCGCGTGGATGTGGAAACCCTGCACAGGCAGCTCGCAGCCCGTGGCCAGCTGGACAAGGAAAAACTCTATTTCCACCGGCTCCTGCTGGAGGGGAAACTGCCCCAGACCATCGGCGGCGGCATTGGCCAGTCCCGTCTGTGCATGTTCCTCCTTCGCAAGGCCCACATCGGCGAAATCCAGTCCTCTATCTGGCCGGCCGAAATGCGCGAAGCCTGCCGCAAGGCCGGCGTTTTTCTGCTGAATTAATCGTAAACCGGACGGATTGACATCCCGATATAACGAAGGGTCCACGATATCCCGCCGGTGTTCTCTCCGCAACGCAGGTAAATGGCATCGTAGGGGGCCGTTCCGTCGCTCGAAGGCGACAGCGAGGAGGTCCAATAACATCCCTTCTCGTCTTCTTCCTGGATATCGTCATTATCTATTCTTCCTGCAGTGGGGAGGAAGATTGCATTGCCGGAATCATTGTCCATGTATTTGACGTAGTGAGCGGAATAAACATAGACCCATTCCCTGGTGCAA
Organism: Bacteroidales bacterium; assembly: GCA_017553545.1. Classification (GTDB taxonomy): domain Bacteria; phylum Bacteroidota; class Bacteroidia; order Bacteroidales; family UBA932; genus Cryptobacteroides. Next base: position 8,530 of record JAFZKT010000045.1, read on the forward strand.
TGCTTGGCTAGTTGAACCCACTCCCACCTTGTGGGCATGCGCCAATGACTGCCGAGTATCTTGGACGCGGCATCATCGCCGCTGGATCCTGTTTCCAGAGTGTATTTGTTGTCAACGGTTCCGTAATAACTGTCATAATTGTATTTGGTCAGTTTCGCTTGGCTTTTATTCCACCATTTGTAATTACCCCACGTATAGGTGGTTTTAGGCGCCGTCTCACCCCAGGCGAAAAAGGCTCCGGGGTAGCGGGGATGTGATACAAACCCGTCCGATGCCAGGTTGCAGGTTGCCCAGTAGAGTTTGTATCCGTCTTCCGTCGTCATGCCCAGATCCAACGCGCCTTGGGGACAAGGATGAGAAACCACCACCTCGCAGGTCTTGGCAGTCCCGCTACCATCCTGGGCACTTACCTGAATCGTGGTTTTTCCCTTTGCTTTCGCCGTTATTTTTCCGTTATTGTCCACCGTGGCGACGGCCGTATTGGACGAAGTCCACTTCAACGATTTGTTGGTGGCGTTGGAAGGAGAGACGGTTGCGGACAAAGTCTTCGTATTGCCTTCGACGAGGGAAAGTGAAGAATCGCTGAGGGTGATATCCGTAATGGTAATGACAAAAATGACCGTCGTGAAAGAAAGGACAGAGCCGTAGAAGGTCTTACCGCCGATGGTGACGAAGGCCTTGTACCAATAATGTGTCCCCGAAGAAAGATTGGTCAGGGAAGTCGAGAAAGCGTTGGCGTTCCAGCCTGTGCAAGTGATTTTTGTATCCAGTGAACTCGCCGACGTCCCATAGAAAAAGCCATACTGTGCACTCCCGATGTTCGGGACATCCGTGGGGTCAAGACGCGCGGAAAGCGTGGCGCCGGTTATTCCCACCTCCGTGGCGGCCAGCGTTTCTATCAGCGTGGAAAGTGCCTTTGTATCAAATGACCTGGCGTTGCCATAGGAGTCCTGGCCGTTTTGCTTGACAACAGCGCGGTAATAGTATTTAGTTCCGGGATTCAACCCGCTGATCTGTGCCGAAAATGTATCCCCGTTGCGGTTGGAGACGCTTACATATGTTGTGGCGGAAGGATCCGGGTTGAAAACAGATGAAGTGGAGTATTGAAATCCCAGTTCAGACGCTTCGGTTGAGGTTCCCGGCAGGAGTTCCCCCTTCAGGACGGCACTGACGGCCGAGATGTTTCCCGCCGCAAGCGTTGCCACGGATGCCGGCACTCCCTGGACGGTAATGATGCAGTCGGCCGTTTTATTGCCATCCACCGATTTGACGGTAATGGTGGCGACGCCGTCTGAAACGCCGGTAACCACACCATTATTATCTACGGTGGCTACGGCCTCGCGGTTGCTGGACCATACGACTGATTTGTTGGTGGCATCCGCCGGGCTGACGGTGGAAACAAGTGTCAGGGTCTCACCCACCCCGACATCCGCATTTCCTCTGTTAAGGGAGACAGCTGTCACGTGAACGATTGAGGGTTTTTCTCCTTCGCAAGAGAGCAGAAGAAAGAGGGCGGCAAGTCCCAGATACCATTTTTTCATATTGAATTGTTTAATCATCATTCAAACGGAGCGCATCCTCACAAAGGTAAAAACAATTGCGAACAATAACAAGTTGTTTTCCCCGCGGAAAATCGTTACCTTTGTAAACTATGGGAATATTCGGTAAAGGCGTCAAGAAAACCAACCTGAACTTCTTCCAGAAGTTGGGGCGGGCTATCACGGGAAAATCCCGCGTAAACGATGATGTTCTGGATGCGCTGGAAGAAGCCCTTCTGAGCAGCGATATGGGGGTGGACACCACCCTCAAGCTCATCGACAACATCGAGGACCGGGTGCAGAAGGACAAGTACGTGGACATGGAGGAGCTCACTGCGCTCATCCGCGACGAAATCGCGAATCTGATGGGCCCGGACGAACCCGTGCAGCCTTTCAACTTCGAAAAGAAGCCCTACGTGATGCTCATCGTGGGCGTGAACGGGGTGGGGAAAACCACCACCATCGGCAAACTGGCCTCCATGCTCGTCAAACAGGGTAAGAAGGTGGTCATCGGCGCGTCCGACACCTTCCGTGCCGCCGCCGTGGAGCAGCTGGATATCTGGGCCGGCAGAGCCGGCGCGGACATCGTGAAGCAACCCATGGGCGCAGATCCCGCCGCCGTGGCCTTCGACACCGTGAAGAGCGCCGTCGCGAAGGGGGCCGATGCAGTCCTCATCGACACCGCAGGGCGCCTTCACAACCGCGTGGACCTGATGAACGAGCTCACCAAAATCCGGAACGTGATCCGGCGGGTGGTCCCCGACGGTCCGCACGAAGTACTGCTGGTGCTGGACGCCAGCACCGGGCAGAACGCCTTCGTCCAGGCCCGGGAATTCTCCAAGGCTACGGATGTAACCGCCCTCGCCGTCACCAAACTGGACGGCAGCGCCAAAGGCGGCGTTGTGGTGGGCATCGTGGACCAGTTCAACATCCCCATCAAGTTCCTGGGAATCGGGGAAGGCGTGGAAGACCTGAAGGTTTTCGACAAGAAAGAATTCGTAGAAGATTTGTTTAAGTTAGAAGATATACAATGAAACTCAGTTACAACTGGCTTAAAGATTACTTGAAGTGCGACCTCAGCCCGGAGCAAGTGGCGGAGGCCATGACTTCCATCGGCATCGAAGTGGACAGCGTGGAAGTGAAAAAGAGCGGCCTGGATTGCGTGGTGGTGGCCAAAGTGCTCACATGCCAGGCGCATCCGGACAGCGACCATCTGCATATTACCACCGTGGACGACGGCAGCCCGGAGGCACCCGTCCAGGTGGTCTGCGGCGCCCCCAACGTGGCGGCCGGGCAGAAGGTGCTCTTTGCGCGCATCGGCGCGGAGCTCCCCGGAGACTTCAAGATCAAAAAGTCCAAGATCCGCGGCGTGGAAAGCTTCGGCATGATCTGCGCGGAGGATGAGCTGGGCATCGGCGCCAGCCACGCCGGCATCATGGTGCTGCCGGAGGATGCCAAAATCGGCACGCCCGCCCAGGAATACCTGCAGCTCAGGGACGAAGCCGTGATTGAGTATGAGATAACGGCCAACCGCATCGACGCCGCTTCGCACATCGGCGTGGCAAGGGACCTGTACGCGTACCTTTACAGCAAGGGCATCCCCGCCAAACTGGAACTCCCGTCCGTGGAGGCTTTCCGCGAAGGCGAGGGCGAATCCATCCCGGTGGAGGTGCTCACCACGGACGGCGCCCCGCGTTACTGCGGAATCACCGTGAAGGGCGTGAAGGTGGCCCCCAGTCCCCAGTGGTTGCAGGAGAAGCTCCTGGCCATCGGCCTGAAGCCCATCAACAACATCGTGGACATCTCCAACTTCGTGCTCTTCGAGACGGGCCAGCCGCTGCACACCTTCGACGCCGCCAAGACCGGGGGCAAGGTGATCGTTCGCCGTGCCGCGGAGGGGGAGATGATCAGGACCCTGGATGGGGTGGAGCGCAAACTCGCCGCCTGCGATGTGGTCATCGCAAACGAGGACGGGCCCATGTGCATCGCCGGCGTGTTCGGCGGAGAGGATTCCGGCGTAAGCGACAGCACGGTGGACGTGTTCATCGAAGGCGCCTACTTCGACCCTGTGAGCATCCGTAAGACCGCCAAGAGCCAGACGCTGTCAACGGACGCCAGCTTCCGCTTCGAGCGCGGCGCGGATCCCGAGGCCGCCCTCTACGCCGCCAAGCGCGCCGCCCTCCTCATCCTGGAGACGGCCGGCGGAAAGGTTGTGGGCAAGGTTCGCGAGGTCTATCCCAATAAGATCGAACGCGCGAAAATCGATCTGGACTACGGCCGCATCCAGCATTTCATCGGCAAGGAAATCGGCCAGGAAACTATCGAGAAGATCCTTACCGGTCTGAACTATCAGTTCCTTAAGAAGGCCGATAACGGTGCCCTGGTGGCAGCTCCCACCTACATGGTGGACGTCACCCGCGAATGCGACGTGGTGGAGGAAATCCTCCGCATCTACGGCTACAACAACATCGAGCTGCCGCAGAATCTCCGGATGAGCGTGAATCCTTCCGCCCAGCCGGACCCGGAAGCCATCCGGAACGCCATCTCCAACTGGCTTGCGGCCAACGGTTTCGTGGAGACCATGAACAACTCCCTCACCAAGGAGGACTATTATACCCAACTCCAGACCTTCCCGGCCGAAAGATGCGTGCACATCGTGAACCCGCTTTCAAGCGACCTCAACGTGATGCGTCAGACGCTCCTTCTGAACGGCCTGGAAGTGGTGGCTTATAACCTGAACCGCCAGGCCACCAGCCTGAAGTTCTTCGAGTACGGCTCCGTCTATCAGCGTCTGCCGGAAGGCGACGGGAAAACCCTGGCAAGCTATGAAGAACACCGCTGCTTCTCCCTGTTCATCAGCGGCACGCCGGATAAGGTGTGGCGCAGCGCGGCGGAAAAATCCAGCTTCTTCCAGCTGAAGGGGTATGTGGAGGCCCTTTTGGCCCGCTACCGCGTGGACGTGAACGGCCTCCTGCTGGGCAGCGCCCCGGCGGACCTCTTCAGCGAAGGCATCACCTACAGTCTTCCCGGCAAGGAGCCGCAGCTGCTCGCCACCCTGGGCACCATGAACCCGGCCCTTTGCAAGCGCTTCGGCGTCAAGCAGCCCGTCTTTGCGGCGGAAATCAACTGGGAAGTGCTGTTCACGCTGGTCAAGCGCGACAAATTCTCCTTCAAGGAACTGCCCAAGTTCCCGGAGGTGCGCCGCGACTTAGCCTTGTTGCTCAATGAGAACGTAGCCTACACCGATGTCCGCAAGTGCGCCGTTCGCGCCGGCAAGCATCTCATGAGGAGTGTCACCCTCTTCGACGTCTACCGCGGGGAGCGCATCCCGACGGGCAAGAAGCAGTATGCGCTGAATTTCGTCCTTCAGGACTTGGAGCGCACCCTTACGGACGCCGAGGTGGAGAAGACCATGGAGCGCGTCCTGAACGCTTTGCAAACTGAATTGGGCGCCGTTCTCCGTTAATGAAGCGACTCCTTTATATCGGCCTTGCTCTTCTGCTGGCGGCCTCCTGTGGCCCCCGGATCATCAAGCGTGCCAAAATGGAGCGCATCCTGGCCGATATGCTGGTGCAGGATCAGCAGATCAAGCTGGATTTTGACCTGAAAAAGCAGGCGGACAGCTGCCTCGTTTATGAAGGCATCTTCGAGCAGTATGGCTACACCACCGAAGACTTTCGCCGAAGCCTCGCATACTATCTCAAGGACGCGTCCCGGATGGAAAAGATGATGGGGGAAGTGGCCGAAGACCTGGAAGCCCGCGCCAAAGAGGCCAAGAAACAGGCTTTCCAGGAAGAATGGCGCGAGAATTTTATACGCGCCTATTCCGCACCGTTGGACACGGCGGTTTATCCCCGGCCTCCCATGCGGATGATAGATTCCCTTCGTCTCCGCTATTTGGGTGACAGCACTTATTTCAACGCGTCGAAAATCCTTCGATAATGCGATATACCGCCGAATCTGTCTATACTTTGGCCGGGCAGCCGCTCCGGCGGGGGTTCGTGGAGACATCGGCCGACGGTACCATCCTCCGTGTGGGGCAATGTCCCGAAGGGGAGGCGGTGGAGCCTGGCATCCTGTGCCCGGGCTTTGTGAATGCGCACTGCCATGTGGAGCTGTCCTACCTGAAGGGTAAATTCCGGAAGGGAACCGGCATGACTGGTTTCATCGACCAGATCAACGCCCTGCGCGACACTTCTTCCCGTGAGGAAAAGGTGGCGGCCATCCGGGAAGCGATGGACAGCCTCTGGGCGCAGGGGGTATCGGCCATGGCCGATATTTCCAACTGCGCGGATTCCTTTGCCGTGAAGGCTTCCCATCCGCTATATACGAGGACGTTCCTGGAGGTATTTGGGGCGAAGCCGGCGGAGTGTTCAGATGTAATGGCTTCCGTGCGGGAGCTGCAGGCGCAGGCCCGTTCCTTCGGCCTGGACGCCGCGCCCACGCCGCATTCCTGCTATACCATGAGTCCGGAGCTGTTGAGCGCGTCTTCGGCGGCCGGACTGGAAGACGGCTTCCTGTCCTATCACAGTGAAGAATCGGAAGAAGAAGAGGAGATGATGCGTTTCGGCCGCGGCCCCATGTGGGACAACCGCATCGCGAACGGCATCCCCACGCCGCCCGTTACGGGCACTTCTTCCTTAGAATATTTTTTGGAGCGGCTTCAGGCTGTGGGTTTGAGCGCCCCCGTGCAGGGACATGTGCTCCTGGTGCATGAATGCTGTTTGACTCCGGAAGGCGCAGCGGCGGCCCGTGCTGCCCTGGCGCAGCCTTTCCTCGCCGTCTGCCCGCTTTCCAACCTGTTCATCCACAATACCCTGCCGCCGATTCCCGTGATGAAGGCTTCCGGTATTCCCATCTGTGTGGGAACGGATTCGCTGTCATCCAATGATGAACTCAATATGGTTGCGGAACTTAACTGCCTCCGTGATCATTTTGGCCTGGATTGGCAGGAACTTCTGGAATGGGCCTGTCTGAACGGCGCCCGTTTCCTGGGATTGGAGGACCGCCTGGGGACGCTGGAGCCCGGCAAATGCCCCGGCGTGGTCCGGATTCAGGCCGTGGATACCCCCTCAGTCGCTAAAAATAAGGCCGATGCTCCTTCGGGGGCATCGCACACCCTGAAATCCGTACGCTTATGCTAAGGGAAGAGACAGTATTCGGCCCCATCTTCAGCCGGCGGCTGGGCAGTTCCCTTGGCATCAACCTCTTGCCCCGGAACGGAAAAATCTGTAACTTTGACTGCGTGTACTGCGAGTGCGGTTGGAATAAGGACGGCCTCACGGATACGCAGTTGCCATCGGCCGATGATGTCCGAAAGGCCCTGGAAGAGAAGTTGAAGGCTTGTCAGGCGGCGGGAACGTCCATCGACTCCATCACTTTTTCCGGCGACGGGGAGCCAACGCTGAATCCCGCTTTCCCGGAGATCGTGGACCTGACGCTGGAGCTTAGGGACCGCTATTACCCGAAAGCCCTCGTTTCGGTGCTCTCCAATGCCACACGTTGCGGTGAGCCCGGCATTTTCGAGGCGCTACGGAAGGTGGACAACGCCATCCTGAAGCTGGATGCCGCCACCGATGAGCAGGCGCATCTGGTGAATCGGCCCGCAAAGAACTATCACGTGGCCGACGTAGTGAAGGCCCTGGAGCGTTTCGAAGGGCAGTTCGTCCTGCAGACCATGTTCCTCAAGGGGGACGGCTGGGGAACTGAAGCGTGGGTGTCGGCCTGGATGGACATCGTGCGGAAGCTGAAACCGCGGGAGGTAATGGTCTATACCATCGACCGGGAGACCCCGCTGCAGGGACTGAAGAAATATACCGTGGAGGAAATGCGCACGCTGGTGCAGCCCCTCCTGGACGAAGGATACAAAATACAAATTAAAGGATAACATTATGTCTATTTCCAGCAACTACGGCTACACGCCGGACAGCGAGGCCATCGCCCACAAATTGGAGCAGATTGCCGCTTCCCTGGAGGGGGTCGCCTCTCCGGAAATCTACAAGGCCTGTTTCGGCCTGATGGACCAGACCACCCTTTCCGGCGACGATACGCCCGCATCGGTCCGGGCAATGGTGGAGAAGGTGAACGCCCTGCCCCAGGCTTTCCCGGAGTTCCCGCTCCCCGCTTCCTGCTGCGTCTATCCCAATTTCGCTTCCGTGGTGGCCGCCGCCCGTGCGACGAAAGACCTGCACGTTACCTGCGTGGCCGGCTGCTTCCCCTCCTCCCAGAGCTTCCTGGAAGTGAAACTCCGCGAGATTGAACTGGCCGTCAGGAACGGGGCCGATGAAATTGACATCGTCCTGGCGCTGAACAGCTTCCTCGCCGGAGACTATGCCGCCGCCGGGGGAGAGATCAAGGCCGCCCGCGAGTGCATCGACAAGGCTGCCGGAGACCGGAAGGTTATCCTGAAGGTCATCCTGGAAACGGGATTGCTGCCGGGTGTCCAGGCTATCGCCGACGCCTCTTTCCTGGCCATGGAGAACGGGGCCGATTTCATCAAGACTTCCACCGGCAAGGTGAAGGTGAACGCCACTCCTACCGCCGCCTACGTGATGTGCGAATGCATCAAGAAGTTCTATGAGAAAACCGGTAAGAAGATTGGTTTCAAGCCCGCCGGAGGCGTTTCTTCCGCCCTTGATGCCGTGTGCTACTGGACCATCGTGAGCAGCGTTCTGGGCAAGGAATGGCTGAACAAGGACCTGTTCCGCTTTGGGGTTTCTTCCCTTGCGAACAAACTCCTTTCCGCGGTGGAACAGAAAACTGTAACCCATTTTTAGAAAACTTTCTTGAAACGGATAATCGGCCTTCTGCGGTTGCGGGAGGCCGCTTTTTTATGCCTTTGCGGCATTTTTGCTGCAATTATCCGTTTGGCGGCTTGGAAAAATGGCCTTCTGCGTGCGTGGGAGGCCGCTTTTGCAGTTAAACGTTTCACCCTGCCCGTGAAACGGATAACTTTTCTCAGTTTTGCAGGGAGAAAATCTGAGCGCCATGTAAAAAATGTTATTTCTTCTGCTCCTGCTGCCGCTTGCCTGCAATAATAAGGATGCCATGGATGTCCCTGCACCCCGCAC
>JAFZKT010000046.1 GCA_017553545.1 Bacteroidales bacterium
GATAGGGTCGATGCGGTCGTCGTAGCTTTCCACAGCTACTTTGGCGCGCTCGCCGGGGATGCGGACCACCTTCTTCACGGTGATCAGGCCGTCGTAGATGTCGGGCACTTCCATCTCGAAGAGCTTCTCCAGGAAGCTGTCGGTGGTGCGGGAGAGCACGATGTAAGGCGTGGTGTTGTTCTTCATCTCCACGCTCTTGATGATGGCGCGCACGGAGTCGCTCTTCTTGAAACGTTCGCCGGGGATCTGCTCGCTCTTGGGCATGCGCAGTTCGTTGCCGTCTTCGTCCAGGATAAGAACCTCGTTTTTCCAGGTCTGGTAGACCTCACCGGTGAAGATCTCACCTACGCGCTCGGAGTACTTCTTGAACACGTTGGCTTTCTCGATGTCCATGATGCGGCCCTGGAGGTTCTGACGGATGTTCAGGATACCGCGGCGGCCGAAGGAGGCCAGGGAGAGCTTGCGGGCGAAGGTGTCGCCGATCTCATAGTCGTCGTCGCCGGTTTCGGCCTTGATCTCGTCAAGGGTGATCTGGGTCACGGGGTCTTCCACTTCCTCCACCACTTCGAAGTTCTGGTAGATTTCGCAGTCTCCCTTGTCCACGTTGATGATCACGTCGAAGTTGTCGGCGGTGCCGTAGGTCTTTGCGAGCTGCGTGAGGAATACGTCCTTCAGAACGCCCAGCATCACAGGACGGTCGATGCTCTTCTCTTCCTTGAAATCCTTGAAAGCGTCAATCAAGGTGATTTCTTTCTCTTTTTCTTTTGCCATTGTATTGTGTATTGTTAAAATTCAATGTAAGGCAGGACGCGGTTCGTATCCTTCAGGCCGATGACCGCACCGTCCACCGTAATCTCCTCCTCGGAGGCCGCCTCCAGCGTACCCTTCACTTTCTTTCCGCCCTTCAGCCACACCTCCACCTTGGAGCCGATGGCCTTCTGATACTGCCTGAGCACCTTGAAGGGCCTGTCCAGACCGGCCGATGAAACCGTGAGGGCATAGTCTTCCACATCCTGGTCGAAGGCCTCGTGCACCACCTTGTCGATAGCTCCGCAGTCTTCCCAGTCCACAACGCCTTCTTCCTTCTCGATAATGATCTCGATGTCGTTGTCCTTGGAAACGCTCACTTCCACCAGGAAGCAGCCCCTTTCCGCCACGGCCGCTTCAACGGCCTGAATGATCTGTTCTTTTGTCATAACCTATTAAAAAAAGATAGGGGACCGGCGTCCTCTATCTCGTTCACGGGTGCAAAGATATAAACTTTATTTGGAAATAACAAATGAAATGGCCCCCGGCCCTTCATTAAAAATGAGGTCCAGAACGGACATCCCCGGGGTGAAGCCGCCCAGCTTGTCCCGAAAAACTTGATAATATGGGCGCTCCTCCATGAGGGGCGCCTGTTTCGGATGTAGGGAATAACGGTAGTCTTCAGATACGGCCCCGGGGGCGGCGAAGTCCTTTGTGGGCTCCGGCAGGCAGGGAATGCTCAACGCCTCGCAGGCCCAGCGGATGGTGGAAAGATTCAGCTCCCAGAGCGTCTGAGGCCGGCGGTCCAGCAGGGCAAACACGGCATCCCTGTAGTATTCATAGAAGGCCGATGTCTCATAGGCCGTGTCCAGCGCCCGCTGCGTGCGGAGCACCCAGGGCGTGGAATAGTCCACCCGCACATCCGTGATAAGCCAGGAATCCCCGTGCACCACGGGCACCTGCAGCATCTGCGGCCCGTCGGAGGCCAGGATGTAACAGCGGTTGCGGTAGCTCTGCTTCTGGTAATTCTCGCAGGCTTCCAGGAAAAACTTACCGCCGGAGGCCAGGCGGAACCAGGTCACCGGCGGGAAATATGCTGTGGAAAGGAGCACTAGCGGGCGGGGCGGGGTTTGGAAACGATGCCCCGCTTGGAGGCGCGGATGAAGCCCACGATGGTGTCCCGGATCTCCGAAACGGGATAATTGGCCTCAATGTAGTCCAGCGCCTGGGAAATGTTCATTCCTTTATAATAAAGAGTGTCGTAGATGTCCTTGATCAGGTTCACCTCTTCCTCCGAGAAGCCGCGGCGAAGAAGTCCCACGCGGTTCACACCCTCGAACACCACCGGATCCCGGCCAACCAGGATATAGGGCGGGACGTCTTTCACCAGTTTCGAATTGGCGGCGATGAAGGAATGCTTGCCCACCTTGGTAAACTGGTGCGCCATGCTCTTTCCGCCGATGGTCACCCAGTCGTCCAGATCCGTTTCACCGGCCAGGCCGCTGTAGCTGACGATGATGCAGTGGTTGCCCACGGTGCAGTCGTGCGCCACATGGGCGTAGGACATGATGAGTACGTCGCTGCCCACCTTGGTGACATACTTGCCACTTGCGGCCGTTCCGCGGTTGATGGTGGCGCATTCGCGGATGTTCACGCGGTCGCCGATCTCTACATAGGATTCCTCCCCGTCGTACTTGAGGTCCTGGGGGATGGCTCCCACCACGGCGCCGGGGAACACGGTGCAGTCCTTGCCCATTTTCACGTTGCGGAGGACGGTGGCGCCGTTCATGATATTGCAGCCGTCGCCAATCTCCACGTCTTTGTCGATGAAGGCGAAAGGCCCCACCTGTACGTTTTCGCCCAGTTTGGCTTCCGGGCTCACCACTGCCAGAGGATGAATAGTCGTCATATAAAACTTATTTGAGCAAGGCCCTGAGGGCTTTTGCAGCTTTCGTATTAAGGGTATGTCCGGGTTTGAAGGCCGATATGCGGGCGTTCAGCCAGCCGCCGGTGAGGCGCGCATCGCCCAGCAGGTCCAGCAGCTTGTGCCGGCCGCATTCGTCCGGGAACCGGAGTTCAATGCTGGTCAGATAACCATCCTTTACGCCCAGACCGGGTTTCCCCATCAGGTCCGAGAGCCAGGCCATCTGCTCCGCCGTCACAGGATGTTCCACCACCACCACGGCGTTGTCCACGTCGCCGCCCTTGACCAGGCCTTTTTGCAGCAGCGGCTCAATTTCGTGGAAGAAGCAGAAGGTGCGGCAGGGGCCTATCTCGCGGGCATAGTCCGTATCTTCGTCCCAGCGGGCGCTCTGAACGCCCAAAACGCGGGAGCTGTAATCAACGGTCGCTTCGACGGAAGGCTTTTCCGCAGGCTCGATGCGGACCCAGCCGCCGCTGCGGGGATCCCGCACCTCCACGGCATAAGGAATGTCGATGTATTTGCGGGGCACGCCCTGATCCTGGGCCTCCAGGGCCTGCAGGTAGGGGAGTGCGCTCCCGTCCAGGATGGGAACTTCCTTATTGTCCAGCTCGATGATGGCGTTGTCGATGCCCAGGCCCGTCAGCACGCTCATGATATGCTCGATGGTCACTGCCTCGGCCGCTCCGCAGGCGATGGTGGTGCTGCGGGTGGTTACGGTCACGTTTTCGGCCAGGGCCGGCACCTCAGGCGCACCGGGAAGATCCGTCCGCCGGAAAACGACGCCTGTATCGGCCGGAGCCGGAAGCACCTGCATATGCGTATACACGCCGGTATGGAGCCCCTTCCCTTCGAAGGACCAGGCTTTCCGGACGGTATGCTGGGTGGCAGGCATTATTCTTCGGCGGCTTTCTTGAAGAGGGCGTAGGCCTTCATATATTGCTTGGCGTCGATGACGGGGGAGCCCACCAGCACCTGCCCTTCCTTGCGGATATGGCCGATGACGCCTCCCTGGGCGCAGATGGTGGTATGGTCGGCGATCTTCAGATGCCCGGCGATGCCCACCTGGCCTGCGAAGATGCAGTACTTCCCAACCTCCGTGCTGCCGGCGATGCCCGTCTGGGCCGCCATCACGGTATGGTCGCCGATGACCACGTTGTGCGCAATCATGCACAGGTTGTCGATGCGGACGCCGTTTCCGATGACGGTGGATTCCATCTGGGCGCGGTCGATGGTGCTGTTACAGCCCACTTCCACGTCGTTGCCGATGACAACGTTCCCCAGATGCTCGATCTTCTCCCAACTTCCGTCCGGCTGGGGCGCGTTGCCGAATCCGTCGCCGCCGATGATGCAGCCGGCGTGCAGGATCACGCGGTCCCCGATCACCGTTCCGGGATAAACCACCACGCCGGGATAGAGGATGCAGTCTTTGCCGATGGTGACATCGTCCCCAATGTACACCCGTTCATAGATGACGGTGCGGTCGCCCACCTTGGTATGATGGCCCACGAAGGAGAAAGCCCCCACATAGACCTTCTTTCCGAACTTGGTGGTGCAGAACCAGCGGGCGCGGAGACTCCTGTGCCTGCGGGCCTTCTTTTTCTTGTCGGTCACATACTTCAGCAATTCCGCTACGGAAGAATAAGCGTCGTCCACGCGCACCAGGGTGGCCTTGACGGGCTGCTTGGGCGCGAAGTCCTTATTGACGATGAGGATGGATGCGTCCGAAGTATAGACGAACTCCTCATACTTGGGATTGGCGAAGAACGCCAGCGTGCCGGGCTTCCCGTGCTCGATTTTTGCGAACTTGGTGGCGGTGGCGTTTTCGTCCCCGTCCACGGTGCCCTTCAGCAGCTGGGCTAAGAATTTGGCAGATAGTTCCATACTAAATCAGCGGTTCTGCGGTCATGGCCTTGGGCTGGGGGATGCCCATCAGTTTCAGGATGGTGGGCGCCACGTTGCACAGGGCGCCGTCTTTCACGCTCTTCACTTCCGGAGCGTTGATCACGATGAACTGCACCGTGTTCAGCGAGTGGGCGGTGTTGGGCGTGCCGTCCGGATTCACCGCGAAGTCCGCGTTGCCATGGTCTGCGGTGAGCAGCACAGCATAGCCGTGGGCGATTGCCTCGTCCACCACTTTCTTCACCAGTTTGTCGATGGTTTCCACCGCCTTGGTGATGGAGGAATAAACGCCGGTGTGACCCACCATATCCCCGTTTGCAAAGTTCAGGATGATCATATCCTGTTTTTCGCTCCGGATCTGGTCGATGAGTTTTTCCGCCACTTCGGGGGCGCTCATCTGCGGCAGGAGGTCATAGGTGGGTACTTTGGGGCTGTTCACCAGGATGCGTTCCTCGTTCTCGAACACGGTCTCTCGGCCGCCGTTGAAGAAGAAGGTGACGTGGGCGTATTTTTCCGTCTCCGCGATGCGAAGCTGGTTCTTCCCGGCCTTGGCGACGGTTTCTCCCAGCGTATCCTGCACCAGCTCTTTGTCGAAGAGGATGTGCACGCCGGTAAAGGAGGCGTCGTAGGGGGTGAGGCAGCAGTAATAGAGGGGAATGGTGTGCATCCCTTCCTCCGGCATGTCCTGCTGCGTAAGGGCCGATGTAAGCTCGCGCGCCCTGTCGTTGCGGAAATTATAGAAGATGACGGCGTCGCCTTCCTCGATGGTGGCGACGGGCTTCCCGCCTTCGGTGACCACGATGGGCTTGATGAACTCATCGGTCACATCGGCGTCATAACTGGCCTGAATGCCTTCCTGGGCCGATGCAAACGCGGCGCCCTTGCCCTCCACCAGGAGGTCATAGGCTTCCTTCACGCGGTTCCAGCGTTTGTCGCGGTCCATAGCGTAGAAGCGGCCGCAGACGGAGGCCACCTTGCCGGTGGTCTGAGCCATCTTCTCTTCCAGTTCCTTCACGAAGCCAAGACCGCTGCGCGGATCCGTGTCCCTTCCGTCCATGAAGGCGTGGACATAGACCTTCTCCAGGCCTTCTTCCTTGGCCACCCGCAGGAACTCATACACGTGGTCCAGGCTGCTGTGCACGCCGCCGTGGGAAGTGAGGCCCATCAGGTGGAGCTTCTTGCCGCTCTTTTTCACATAGTCGTAGGCGGCTTTGATCTCCGGATTTTCCAGGAGTTTGTGCTCCCGGCAGGCGATGTTGATCTTCACCAGGTCCTGGTACACCACGCGTCCGGCGCCCAGGTTCATGTGACCCACTTCGGAGTTGCCCATCTGGCCGTCCGGCAGACCCACATATTCCCCGCAGGCCTGCAGATGGCCGAAGGGATACTTTTCCCGCAGGGCGTCAATGTTGGGCGTTCCCTGGGTCCATATGGCATTGGAGTAGTTGTGGAGACCTTCTCCCCAACCGTCCAAAATCATCAAAAGTACTTTTCGATTCATATTACAAAAACAGACTGCTATACAATAGGCAGTCTGCAAATTTAATCATTTTTTACGGAAATCCGAAGGATTCGGCGGGTGGATTTTGTCACCCTTACACTGTGGTCTATGCAGTAGCCTGCAACGGCCAGTACGTGGTGCGGGTCCCCGGCTTTTTTAAAGAGCTTGACGAAGGGTTTTTCGTCCGCCGGAATGTGATGGTCCGTAAACCAGTCCTGCATTTTCTTGCGTCCCGGCGCTCCCAGCGGCCTAATCCAGTCACCGCTCTCCCAGCTGCCCTCCACCAGCTCGCCAGCCTTATCCGCATCCAGTATGAGCATCCCCTCCGGCTGCCTGACCTCCTTCGTTCCATCCCATGCCTCCTCAGTAATTGACAATTTCTGCACAGAGGGCGGAGAGACACGCAGGGGGGCTTGTCCACCCCCGGACGAGTATAGGGGGAGGGGCCCCATCTCTTCGGCAAACCGCTCCATATCGCGATTCAGGGTTTCCACAAAGCGGGGGTTGATCTCCCGGAAGACGGGGAAGACTTTGTTGCGGATCTTGTTCCGCTTGAACTCGTTGGAGGAGTTGCTGCTGTCATTGCGGAAACTCACGCCGTGGTCCGCCGCGAAGGCGGAGATGTCGTCCCTGGTCATTCCCAGCAGGGGACGCAGCAAGGGAATGTCGCCAAAAGCCGGATCCGGAAGAAACCCGGAAGCCTTCATCCCCAGAATGCCCTTCACGCCCGTTCCGCGCAAGAGATTCAGCAGCAGCGTTTCCGCATTGTCGTTGGCGTTGTGCGCCACGGCCACGGCATCATAGCCGAACTGCCGGCAGAGCTGGCCGAACCAGTGGTAGCGCACTTTCCGGGCGCACATCTCGATGCTGATGCCCTGCTCTTTGGCCATCAGCGAGGTGGCAAAGCGCCGCACATGGCACTGGATGCCATGTTTATCGCACCACTCGCGGACAAACGCTTCGTCGGCGTCCGATTCGTCTCCCCGGAGAGAGAAGTTACAGTGTGCAACGGCAAAAGGCTCGCCGCTCAGGCGAACCTTTTCTGCCAGGCACATCGAATCGATGCCTCCGCTGACTCCGAGAAGCAGCATAAATTATTTCTTCTTGCTGCTGAGCGCGTAGGTGAAGCCCAGTTCGAAGAATTCCTTGAACTGGAGGCCCTTGCCGTCAGCGCGGTTGGGATTGACCTGCACCAGCGGGTCGTAAATCATGAAGGTGCTCAGGTTCAGGGTAAAGTACTTCGCCAGTTTCCAGCCAATCTTGTTATCCCAGGTGAGACGGGGTTCCACGTCGGGGGTCAAATAGTTATAAAATGCAGTAAACTGTGTGGAGTAGGTGAAGACTTCATTGATCACCCAGGCCATGTCAATCTTGAGCTGGGCACCGAATTCCAGACGGAAAGACTTGTAATTGATGCCGTCTTCCAGCTGTTCCATACCGTAGGTTTTCCGCAGCTCCGGAATGTCCACGAATACACCACCGCCGGAGAGGGGGGCGAAGTTCAGGGAGAACCAGGGTTTCGGCGTCCACAGCACACCCAGACCCACATTCAGGTAGGCGGGGGCGAAGAAACCGGACTTGAGTTTCCGTGCGTCCAGCCAGTCCTGCACGGAAGGTTCCGTGGTACCGTCGCTGGCCGGGGTCTTATAGTCGTAGTTGTTGTCGAACTGCGTGCGGAAGTCGAAGTTGGCCGAATACGCCAGGTGCTTCACGGGCGTCTCATAGCCCCACTTGGACTCCAGGTAGATGCGGTCCTTATGCTTCTGCAGGATGGGTTTATCCGCCGAATAAAGGAAGCCGTAATCCAGTTGCAGGCGGTTTTTGCCGATGAGTTTTCCCTTTTCATAGTTCGCGCTGGCGTCGATGCCGGCCGCCAGGGAAAGGGTGTTGTAGCCGCCGGCTGCCCACTGGCTCAGGTAGGTCTGGCCGAAGGTGAGGCTGGTGACCAGGTTGTGCTCCCAGTACTTGGGCGTTTCCACTTTTTCGGGAACGTCCTCGGCTGCGCTGAGGGCTTCCGCCGCTTCAGCGGCTGCGGTCTGTGTATTCTGCGCCTGCGCCGCCAGGGTGGCGAACAGGGCGATAAGGGTGAAAATACGTTTCATATCAATATGATCTTGCAAATAATACACGCTGATGGGAAGGCTTGCCGGTATAGACGCACTTGCCTTCTTCCATGCACACGGCGCTGTCCACGGGGATGCAGCGGATGGTGGCCTTGGTCTCTTCCTGGATCTTGGCCTCCGTTTCGGCCGTGCCGTCCCAGTGGCAGAGCAGGAATCCGCCCTTTTCGATTTCCACCTTGAATTCCTCCCAGGTATCCACCTTGCGGATGGAAGCGTCGCGGAAGGCGAGGGCCTTGTTGTAGATGTTCTTCTGGATGTCGTCCAGCAGGCCGATGATGCGGTCCTCCAGACCCTCCAGAGGCTCGGAAATCTTCTCCAGGGTATCCCGGCGGGCCACTTCCACGGTGCCGTTCTCCAGATCCCGCGGGCCGATGGCCAGCCGCACGGGCACGCCCTTCAGTTCCCATTCGGCAAACTTGAAGCCGGGGCGGAGGGTGTCACGGTCGTCCACTTCCACGCTGTGGCCTTTGGCCTCCAGCGCCTTCTTGACCTGATACATCTTGTCGAGGACGGCGTTGTGCTCTTCCTCAGTTTTATAGATGGGGACCATCACCACCTGGATGGGAGCCAGGGCAGGGGGCAGCACCAGACCGTTGTCGTCTCCATGGGCCATGATGAGGGCGCCCATCAGACGGGTGCTCACGCCCCAGGAGGTGGCCCAGACATAGTCCTGCTTGCCTTCCTTATTGGTAAACTGTACGTCGAAGCTCTTGGCGAAGTTCTGGCCCAGGAAATGGGACGTGCCGGCCTGCAGGGCCTTGCCGTCCTGCATAAGGGCTTCAATGGTCATGGTGTCCAGGGCGCCGGCAAAACGCTCGCCGGGGCTCTTGTGGCCCACCACCACGGGCATCGCCATCACCTCGCGGGCGAACTTGGCATAGACCTCAACCATCTGCTGTTTGCGGGCCTCGGCCTCCTCTGCGGTTGCGTGGGCGGTGTGGCCTTCCTGCCACAGGAATTCCGCCGTGCGGAGAAACAGGCGTGTGCGCATTTCCCAGCGCACCACGTTGCACCACTGGTTGCACAGGATGGGAAGGTCCCGCCAGCTGTGTACCCAGTTCTTGTAGGTGTCCCAGATGATGGTTTCCGAGGTGGGACGGACGATGAGCTCTTCCTCCAGCCGGGCCTCCGGATCCACTACGATGCCGTTTCCCTTAGGGTCGTTCATCAGCCTGTGGTGGGTGACCACGGCACACTCCTTGGCGAAGCCTGCCACATGTTCGGCCTCCCTGCTGAAGAAGCTCTTGGGGATGAACAGGGGGAAGTAGGCGTTCTTTACGCCCGTTGCCTTGAACATGTCGTCCAGAATGCGCTGCATCTTCTCCCAGATGGCGTAGCCGTAGGGCTTGATGACCATGCAGCCGCGAACCGCGCTTTGCTCGGCCAGATCCGCCTTGACCACCAGGTCATTGTACCACTGCGAGTAGTTTTCCGCCCTGCTTGTTACCTCTTTTGCCATAGTATCGTTTGCTTTTTTGCTGATTTGTGCTTAATATTGTGTGCCGGAAGCCGGGGAAAAGGTACGGATATTGCATAAATCCTTTTCTGCCGGGCCTTTCCGGCAACAAAGATACTTATTTTTATTGGATAAAAGGAGGTAGTACAATGAAAAAGCACATTCTGGCATATGCGTTCTGCGCTTATGTCGCCCTATCCTGCTCTTCCATGTCCGGACTCCAGACTCAGGTCTACGACGACGGCATTTACTCCAGGCCTTCTTCGTCCGTGGCACAGGTTGCCGTAACCGATGAAGAGACCGACAATCTCCTTGCTTTGAGTAAACAGTCTCCGGCCTATATTCTCAGCGAGGGGGATACCCTTGCTCTGCCACCCGGCAGCCAGGTGCGTTTTGCCAATGAGCCCCTTTCCATTACCATAGTGGATGCCACCACGCCCCTCTGGGCGCTGGATTATTCCTATTCATGGTATTACAGGCCGTGGTACCTGAGGGATTATTATTATTGGGACAGCCCCTGGTATTACCGGAGCTGGGCCTGTGACCCTTATTATTATCATAGCTGGACTTGGGATCCCTGGTATCACCACTCCTGGTATTATCGCTCCTGGTACCATTACTCCTGGTACTATGATTCGTGGTATTACAGGCCCTGGCACCACCACTATTATGGGTATTACGGCTATTATCCCTACCATCGCGGCCATTTCGGCTGGAATCCCCATTACGTAGGTCCGGAGCATAACGGCCGGCAGGGAGACCTGCGGCGCAGCAGCGCCACATCGGCCTTCGGGTCCGGCACACGCAGTAGCAGTGCCTTCCGCAGCGCAGGTTCGTCCCGCATTTCGTCCATTTCCAGAACGTCGGCTTCTTCCCGAAACGCTTCGCCTGCGAGGAACACCGCATCTGCGCGTTCCACTTCGTCAACCCGTAATTCCGCCCAGAGCGTAGCGCGCAGTAGCGGCAGTTCAGTCCGTTCCTCCGGCAGCTCCGCCGTCCGTTCCGCTTCGTCTTCATCGGCCGTCCGCAGCAGCGGAAGTTCCTCCGGCAGCCGTTCCACCGGTAGCACCCGCTCTTATTCCGGCGGCAGTTCGAATTACCGTTCTGCGGGCAGTTCCACTCGCTCGTCGTCCGGCAGCAGTTCCCGCTCCTATTCCGGAAGTGGTTCCAGCCGTTCGTCCGGCAGTTCTACCAGATCCTCTTCCGGTAGTTCCAGTAGATCCTATTCTGGAAGTTCCAGCAGCCGGTCCTACTCCGGTGGCAGCAGTTCGCGTTCGTCTTCCGGCAGCAGTTCCCATTCTTCGGGCAGCTCCAGCCGTTCGTCTTCGAGCAGCAGCCACTCTTCCGGCGGTCATTCCTCCGGCGGCGGTTCCCGTTCCGGCAGTCACCGTTAACAGATTATGCATATGAAAAAGATATTTGCAGTAACGCTGGGGGCGCTTCTTGCGCTCACGGCATCGGCCCAAGGTTGGCAGGATGCTCTGCTTTTTTCGGAGTATGAATACGGCGCAACGGCCCGTTCAATGGGCCTTGGAAACGCCCTCACTGCGGTGGGCGGCGATATGGGCTCGCTGGGGATCAACCCCGCAGGATCGGCCGTCGCCGGTTATTCCCAGATTCAACTCACTTCGGGGATTTCCCTGTCGGTGGCAAATGTCACCAGCGCGGATCCCGACTTCGCTTTCGGCGATAATGTAAGGTCCAACTTTACCCGCTTCAAAGTTCCTTCCATCGGCCTTGTCATGGGAATGGATACCGGCCAGAAGCATGGGCTCAAGCGCATCACATTCGGCTTTGTGTCCAACTCCACGTCGGACTACACCAGCCGGATGTATGCCAGCGGCGTCAATTCCACAAACTCCTACAGCGGATCGTTGGCGTCAAGGGCCATGGGTTATCCGGAAGAGGCTGTTTCCGGCTACCGCCAGAATGGCCAGACTTCCGGTTACACCTGGTGGAACTTGGACGATTTCGATGCCACCTACAATCTGCCCTGGGATGTGATGACGGCCTACAGAAGCGGTGTCATCGGCATGGTGAACAACCAGTACCTGGGCCTTACGGACTGGGATAAAGGCGGCGGAAAAACCGCCCCTCTGGCCCCTCTGTGGCAGAAATATGGCTTCCAGAGCAAGGGATTCAAGCACGATATGCTCGTCAACTTCGGCCTCAATTACAGCGACACCTTCTATGTGGGCCTCAACATGGGCATTTCGATGTTCAAGTACGCTCAGGGCGAATACTGGTATGAGGAGCCGGACGATGCTTCAACCTTCCCGGCCATCGCCTTCAGCGAGAATCCCAACGGCCGCTTCCAGTATCTGGAGGGCAAGCAGGTGTTTGAGGCTTCGGGCACTGGCGTGTACCTCAAACTGGGTGCGTTGTGGCGTCCGTTCGCCGGCCTCCGCCTGGGCGCCGCCATCCAGACCCCCACGCTCACCGGCGTGGAAACCCGGATGGCCGTCTACAACTATGCTCAGGTCTCCGGCGTGCGTCTGAATTCCTCCACATCGCCCGACTGGCTGGATTCGTACAACCTGTGGACGCCCTGGCGCTTCAATGCCGGTCTGGCCTATACCTTCGGCCGCGTGGGTCTGCTGAGCGTGGACTGGGAAGGCGTCAATTACCGGAGCTGCCGCTTCTTCAGGGATGACGAAGACGCCGTTTTCAACGGTCAGCCGCAGTACATTAAGGATGCCAATGCCGATGTAAAGGACGTGCTGGGCTGGAGCCATATGCTCCGCGCCGGCCTGGAACTCAACCTGACGCCCGCCTTTGCCCTCCGTGCCGGTTACGGCCTCACCACATCCGGTATCCACAACTATCTTGACTGGGATAATGGTCAACTTAAGGTTTACGAACTGACGGCCGAAGAAAGAGCCGCCCTCATCAAGCAGCAGTTCTCCGCCGGTTTCGGATACAAGTCGGGCATCTACTTCGTGGACTTTGCCGTCCGCTACCGCACCGCACCCAACCAGTACTTCACTCCTTATCAGTACTACACCTATGATGCGGCCGGCAGTACCTACGCCTACACGGACAAGTACGTGAGCGATGATCCTAACTACCAGCTGCCCGAAGTGACAGCCACCTTCAAGCGCTTCGACGCAGTACTCACCCTGGGTATGCGCTTCTAGCGGCCGCTTTTCTGCCATTTTGTCAGCATTTCAGAGGCTGGCACGAAGTTCGATAATTCTCTGGCGTCGCCCGAAATGGACGGCGCCATTTTTTTGCAAACAAATAAAAGGAGTTATAATTATGGGTAAAATTATCGGTATCGACCTTGGAACCACTAATTCCTGCGTCGCAGTGATGGAGGGCAACCAGCCCACCGTCATCATCAACAACGAAGGGCAGCGTACCACCCCTTCCGTGGTTGCCTTCACCGAGGGCGGAGAACGTAAAATCGGCTCTCCCGCCAAGCGTCAGGCCATCACGAACCCCCACAACACCGTGTTCTCCATCAAGCGTTTCATGGGTGAGACCTATGACCAGGTGACCACGGAAGTGAACCGCGTTCCCTACAAAGTGGTCCGCGGAGAGAACAATACGCCCCGCGTGGACATCGGCGGCAAACTCTACACGCCGCAGGAAATATCGGCCATGATCCTTCAGAAGATGAAGAAGACCGCCGAAGAATACCTGCGTCAGGACGTGACGGAGGCCGTTATCACGGTGCCTGCGTACTTCTCGGATTCCCAGCGTCAGGCCACTAAGGAGGCCGGCCGCATCGCGGGTCTGGACGTCAAGCGTATCATCAACGAGCCCACGGCCGCTGCACTGGCCTATGGCCTCGATAAGAAAGACAAGGATATGAAAGTGGCGGTGTATGACCTTGGCGGCGGTACCTTCGATATCTCTATCCTCCAGCTGGGGGACGGCGTGTTCGAAGTGCTCTCTACCAACGGCGATACACACCTCGGCGGCGACGACTTCGACCAGGTGATCATCGACTGGCTGGCCGGCGAGTTCGCGGCGGAGAACGGCGGTCTGGACCTCAAGAAGGACCCGATGGCTCTCCAGCGTCTGAAGGAAGCGGCCGAAAAAGCCAAGATCGAACTCTCCAGCCAGACTTCCACCGAAATCAACCTTCCTTATATCATGCCCGTGGACGGCGTGCCCAAGCACCTCGCCAAGACGCTCACCCGCGCCAAGTTCGAGCAGCTGTCGGACGCCCTGTTCCAGCGCAGCATCGAGCCTTGCCGCAAGGCCCTGGCCGATGCTCACCTGAATCCCTCGGACATCGACGAAGTCCTGCTGGTGGGCGGTTCCACCCGTATTCCTTACGTGCAGGAGCTGGTGAAGAACTTCTTCGGCAAGGAACCCAACAAGAGCGTGAACCCGGACGAGGTTGTGGCTATCGGCGCTTCCATCCAGGGCGGCGTGCTGGCCGGCGACGTGAAGGACGTGCTGCTGCTCGACGTGACCCCGCTGTCCCTCGGTATCGAGACCCTCGGCGGCGTGATGACCCGGCACATCGAGTCCAACACGATCATTCCTATCCACCA
>JAFZKT010000047.1 GCA_017553545.1 Bacteroidales bacterium
CCTTGTATCCGTCGTCGTTGCAAAGGAGAATCTTCATGCCACAAAGATACACAAAAAAACGGCGGCCCGGAAAGGGTCGCCGTGAAAAACTTGGGTGAACGAGGGATTAGGCCATGATGACCTTGGCCATCTCGAGGACCTTGTTGCTGTAGCCCCATTCGTTGTCGTACCAGGCGCAAACCTTCACGAAGGTCTTGTCCAGCTGGATGCCGGCCTTTTCGTCGAAGATGGAGGTGCGGGCGTCGTTGCGGAAGTCCGTGGAGACCACGGCCTCATTGGTGTAACCCAGAACACCCTTCAGTTCGCCTTCGCTGGCCTTCTTCATAGCGGCGCAGATTTCCTCATAGGAGGCTTCCTTGGCGAGTTCGCAGGTGAGGTCCACGAAGGAAACGTCGCTGGTGGGAACACGCAGGGACATGCCGGTGAGCTTGCCGTTCAGTTCGGGAAGAACCTTACCCACAGCCTTGGCGGCGCCGGTGCTGGAAGGAATGATGTTCTCCAGGATGCCGCGGCCGCCGCGCCAATCCTTCTTGGAAGGACCGTCAACGGTCTTCTGGGTGGCAGTAGCAGCGTGCACGGTGGTCATCAGGCCACGGACCACACCGAAGTTGTCGTTCAGGACCTTGGTGATGGGGGCCAGGCAGTTGGTGGTGCAGGAAGCGTTGGAGATGATGGTCTGACCGGCGTAGGTCTTGTGGTTCACGCCATAGACGAACATCGGGGTGGCGTCCTTGGAAGGAGCGCTCATGATAACCTTCTTGGCGCCGGCCTTGATATGGGCCTCTGCCAGTTCGGCGGTGAGGAAGAAACCGGTGGATTCCACCACGACATCGGTCTTGAGGGCACCCCAGGTGATGTTCACGGGATCCTTTTCGCAGAAGACCTGAATCTTGTTGCCATCCACGATGAGGTAATTGCCTTCCACCTTGATGTCGTGCTTGAACTCGCCGTGTACGGAATCGTACTTGAGCATGTAAGCGAGATAGTCCGGATCCAGCAGGTCATTGATACCTACAACCACGATGTCCTTGTTGAAGTTCTCCACGGCAGCGCGGAAAACCATACGACCGATACGGCCAAAGCCGTTAATACCAAGTCTGATCATAATGTTTGACTGTTAATTATTTGATTGTTGTTTACTTTTGCTTTCAATTGCGGGGCAAATTTACAAAAAATATTTGAAATATTTTATAATCGTCACGCACAAAAAAAGCAGCCCCCGAAGGAGCTGCTTAAAAGCGTTATGGGCCGATGTCCTAGAAGGAATAGTACAGGCCCATGCCGATTCTGGAGGGGCTGCAGTCAATCTCAAAGCTGCCGCCATAATAGCCGATACGGCCCAGGTGACCCACGAAGGACAGGTGGTCGCTCACGGGAATCGCGATGCCGGGAGCAACGCCCACGCCGGCAAAAGCGAAGTTGGATTCTCCGCCGCCGGAAACGTAAGCGAAGCCCAGCTGACCGTCCAGGAACAGGCTCACAGGACCCATCTCCAGCAGGGAATAGCGGACATAAGGCGTGAGTTCGAAGGAGGTGGTGCCCCATTCGTTGTCAAAGCTGATAACACCGCCGACGGCGAGTTTGTCGCTGAGCCAGTAGCCCACTTCGGGAGCAATCTGAATGAGAGCGGCAGGTTCGTTGTTTTCATTCAGCGTCTGGTCCGTGCCAAAGTGAATGCTGCCACCCACATACCACTGGGCGTTTGCGCTGAAAGCGGCTGCAAGGCCGATAGCGAGAACTAAGAAAAGTTTTTTCATAGTATTAATTGTTTAGGGTTAATTTCCACTTACAAAGTTACTGTTTTTTCCCAATCCGCCAAATCCGGCTATCGCAAGCCCTTGTTGGACATGTATTCGTCCACGATCTCGAAATTGTCGGTCTGGATAAAGTCCGCACCGCTCTCGATGAACTTGTCCAGTGGCTCGCAGGCAGTGGAAGGATTGTGTCCGGACGTATACCAGGCCACCACTTGGTCGTCCAGATCGCCATTGCTGTCGGAGTTCAGGCAATTAGAAAGGCACATCACGTTATTCGCGTGGCATCTCTTTCCGTAGCCGGCCACCGTCGTGGACCAGTAGTCAAACTGGAAGAACTTCAGCGTGCCGAAGTAACCGCTGACATAATTCACGGCGTTGTCCGGGTTGTCCAGCCACATATGGATGGCAAGCCGGCCGCCCAACTTGGCGAAGCCTTCCCGGGCGTAGGCCTTCTTGTCACCGGAGCCGCCGGGATAGACACACACCTGGTCCCGCATCCCGGTGATACGGATCACCTCCACCACGTCGTCAATCCAGTCGTTGTCCAGCCGTCCGTTCACGTCCAGGTTCACGAAAACCTTCCCTTTGCAAGCGAGGAGTGCTTCCTCCAGGGTGGGGATGCGGATATAATCCCCGTTCACCTTCTTATAGGTGCTTGTGCCACGGGCACGCATCCGCAGGGCTTTCACCTGGGCCAGCGTCATATCTTCCACATTGCCGGTGCCATTGGTCACGGCATTAACCGTCGGATCGTGCAGCAGCACCAGTTTCCCGTCCGAAGTATGGCGCACATCCAGTTCCACCATATCCACGCCCAGCGCGGCAGCCTTCTCGATGGCGGGAATGGAATTCTCCGGATAGTTATTGGTCTTGGACCAGTAGGTATTGGAGCGGTGGGCGCATACATATACGTGATTGGCAGGCACTTCCGCGCCGCCGTATTCGGCAATCTTCGCCTCCAGGAGGTTCAGCAGATGCGGACCGGAAACCGGTTCGGGCGATGACCCGGAGGCCGACACGTCGGCCGTGCAGGCGGGAACGGGATAGCCGTTGGTGAACGTCACCCAGCGCTGGGCATAGACGTCCATCAGCGGATTCTCATTCCACTCGTCGGCCGATGCGTTCAGGGCAGACGGGAAATCACTGTAGGATCCGCCGGTGGAAGGCCGGGTTACCGCCCCCGTTCCCTGCATCTGCGCATCCGTCAGTTTCTGCTCCTTTTTCTCATACGTGTAGTTTCCGCTGGAGCTGCCCACCCGGAAGCCGTTCAGCCAGTAAACGTCTTCCATAATGCCTCCCAGCGTTCCGTTATCCTGCGTGTTGCTGCCACGCATCCAGCCGTAAATGCTGCCGGAGGAAGTCGTGGTGGGAGAGCCGTCAAAGAGGAAGGCCGATGCCGGAGCCGGCGAGTAACAGTTGCGGACGGTGGCATCCCACACGATACCCACAATCCCGGCGAGGTTTTTGTCGCCGACCTTCGTGGAAAGCTTGTTGGGGAACGCGCAGCAGTTGAAGACAGTGGTCAGGTCCATCACCGTCTGCCGGATGCGGCCCACGATGCCGCCCACGCCGCCGTCCGTCCCATCTTCCATCGTGAGTTCACCGCCGGTGAAACAGCAATTGGCCACCATCTGCTGATAGGTACCGTTCCCATAAATCTGGCCCACGATACCGCCCACGTAGCCGTAATGTCCGGAAACGCCTTTACTTGTGGCGTTGCAACGGGCCGTGCAGGCATTGATATAGCCGGGCGAATGATCCCACTTGCCCACCACACCGCCGGCGCTGCCCGTCATCACGGACACCAGCTGGCAATTGACCTTGCACCCGTCGATGTGATGCACGTTGCCGTTGGCATCGATCACACCCACAATGCCGCCGGCATTGTCCTTGGCCGTCTGAATGACGGTCTCCGTGCCCGTGACATAACAGGACAGGATGTCACCCTTGTACAGGTCACCGACGATGCCGCCCACATTCCCGTGATCGTCCGCGGAATTGGCCTGGGACATCACCGTGCCGCTGAAATGGCAGTTACGGACAGTGCCGCTCATCTGCCGGCCGACGATGCCGCCCACGTTGTATCTGGAGGAGACCAGGCTGGCCCCCTTCACCACGCAGTTTTCCACCACCACGGCGGTGGAAGTAGGCTGGATGCAGCCCACGACGGAGCCCACATTCCAGGTCCCGGCGCTGATGGAAACGTTTTCCAGCCGCACCCCGTCCACGTGCGCTTCCCCGTCCAGATAGCCGAAGAAGCCGTGGGCTTTGTTGCTGTTGGGATTGGTAATGTTCACGTTCCGCACCCAGAAGCCGTTCCCCTCGTAGGTCCCCTTGAAATAAGACGGCGCAGACTCGTCATTGGTATTGCCAATGGCGTTCATCGTGCCGTGTTCGAAGTCGATATCGGCCGTCTGCCGATAACAGGCCGATGCAAAGGTCCCGGATGTAGCCACCCGCGATGCCAGCGCCGTCAGATCGGCCACCTTTTCGATACGATAAGGGCTTTCCGCCGTTCCTTTTCCACCACTGAAAATGAATTCCCCTTCGTCGTCGTACACGGCGAAATTCACCCGCACCGTGTTCAGTTTTCCTTCTTCAAAAGCGATGGAATAGCCTGAAGGAATGGTGACGTTCTTGGTATAATAGTAATCGCTGGTGTAAACCGTAATGGTGAGCTGCTCTCCGGCGGTCATTTCCGCGCCCCAGGAAGTGAACCAGACATCCAGGTTGCCGCCCGACTTACTCAGGCCGGAAGCATATTTCACGTCGATGCTGCGGCTGCCGGACGGAATGGCGCCGCTCTCGCCGGTGGAGAGGTTCATCTCCCGCGTGCCGCTGAGAGACACCCTGGCGGGCGCGACAATCTCCACCCGCTTGATGGGGTCGTCGTCGTCCAGGCCCTGCAGAATCAGGTGGTTCAGCGCCACGGCCCGGCGGAAGGACGCCGTCCAGACATCGGCCTGGGTGGTGAATTCGGTGGGCCGGGCAATCATGATGAAGGCCGACGGATCATAGGTGCCCGACGACGCATTCTGCACGGAAGGCAGCCGCACCTTGAAGGCCGAGGGGTTGGTATTGTCTTCCGCCACCACGGCCGAGGCGGGATAGATGCCCTGATAGAGATAACTCGCGGCCGAGGGCATCCCTTCCACGGTAAATGAGAAGGTGGCCGACGGAAGGCCGTTGTAACTGTCTGTGACGGCGGAAGCCGCGAAAACGCTGGTTCCGGCCGCCGTAACGGCCAGTTCCATCTGCTCCCCTGTCCCCCACAGCACGGTATTGGCCTGACTGTCGTAGGTCCCCAGGGATGTCTTGGTCTCCGGCGAAGCCTCCACCGTGATATGGAACCGTCCAGAAGACGAGGGCTCGAATTCCCTCTCCTTCTGGCAAGATGCAAGCAGGGCCAGGAAAGCGGCCCCAACAATCCATTTCTTCATAAGCACGCCGCTAAAAGACATACGGATTGTCGTTGATGTCGCCCTCGCCGTAGCGGCCGCCGCCGCCCTCGTGATACTGATCGTAGCCGGAAGATGCCAGCAAATTGTTTTCCGAATACCAAACCAGGCATTCCGGGGTTTTATAATCTTTCATTACGCTCATTAATAAAGGGTGGTTATGACATTCCAGACGGCATCGGCCATGAAGCTCATGCCTGCGGGAGTAGGATGGACGTTGGCGCCGTCGGAGTAGCGGCAAGTAGAACGTTGTTCGCCATAGTTCACCTCCGCGTACAGGACGTCGTAATGGTCGCAGATTTCGCGCACGATATCGGCCGCCGGCTGCCCGTTGGCTTTCACTCCGTCGAAATAGCGGTCCCCTATCACGCAGACAATCCGCGCGTTGGGATAACGGGCCTTTACCAGACGGATGAGTTTGTCATAGGCCTGGGCGAACTGGTAGGTATCCAACTGGTCCGTGGGAATGCTGAAATCCAGGCTTCCCAGCGGCAGGTCGCGGGAAATGTCGTTGGTGCCGCCGTTGATGAAGATGATGTCCGGATTACCCAGGTCCACGTAGCGCTGCAGGAAACCGTAGCCGGGATGACCCTGGCTGGCGTGGTCCTGAATCTGCGTGCCCGTAAAGGATGAGTTCACTTCCAGGACGGCATTGCTCATCCTTTCGTAGATGAGCTGATACCACCAGGTCTGCGTCACGCTGGTAAAGTCCGGATAACTGGACGCCTTGGGGTATTCATAGTTGTTGGGATAGGCGGTCCAGCCCTGATAGGTGGTGATGGAGTCGCCCAGCAGGGACACTTTCACCTTGCTGGAAACGGCGCTGCTTCCGGCGAGGGTGGTCCCGTAAGGAACGGGATAGCCGTTGGTTCCCATCACCCATTCCACAGCCCGGACGTCGAAGACAGGCGCGGCGTTGTAATCATTCGCAGCCGCATTCAGCGCCTCCAGGAAACTGGCGTAAACCGTGGAATTGGACGGACGCGTCACGGAGCCGTTGCTGCGCATCTGGGCGTCCGTGAGGGACTGCTCGCTCTTGACGTAGGTGTAATTGGCGTTGAAGTTACCGGCCTTCCAGCCGCTGAGCCAGTAGACATCCTCCAACACGCCGCTGCAAACATCAGAGGTAGTATTCCCACGCAGCCATCCGTAAATGGATCCTTGCGAACCGGCACCCGTGTTGGCGCCGTTGTAATAGAAGCTTGTGTAGGGGGTAGGACAATAGCAGTTCTTGATGGTAACCGTATTGACATAACCGCCGATACCCGACTGGTTGTTGGATTTGGAGGAAACCTTGGACGGGAACGAGCAGCAATTGACCAGTATGGAGTTCCCCATCGTGCTGGAGGAGTAGGAGAACTGACCCGCAATCCCCGCGACACCGCTGCCATTGGGGGCCGAGAGTTCCCCGCCGTAATAGACGCAGTTGGCAATGACGACATTGGCCGTATTGGTCCAGCCCACGATACCGCCCACATTGGATTTATCGGGGCTGGTGACATTGATGCTGGCGGTGCACAAGTTGATGGCCCCATAGGTATTGCAGCCTCCCAGGATACCGCCCGCATTGCCGTCGGTTGTAGTGGTCACGGCAAGGCCGGTTCCGCCCTCCACCGTGCAACGCTCGACTTTACTGCTGGCAGCAGACGTGCAGCTGTCCATATTGCCCAGAATACCGCCGGCGAGTTTGGTACCCGCAGTGACGGAAGATCCGGACACCGAACACTGGGCGATGTAACCGCCGCCGGAGAACAGGCCGGCGATGCCGCCTGCGCACATCCCGCTGTTGGAGACAGTGGAATTGACCAGCGAGCAGTTGGTAAGGGATGCGTTTACATTCATCCGGCCCGCCACACCGCCGACATAGTTGCCGGAGGCATTTACGGTGAGGCCGTTCAGCGTACAGGACTTGACCAGACCGCTCTTGAACTGGCCCACTACGCCGCCCACGGTGGCTTTACCCTTCACAACCAGCGTCTTGCCCGAAGGGATATTGCAGCCAACCACGCTCCCCACCTCCAGCCAGCCTACAACGCCGCCGGTGTAGGAAACACGTTTGTCGTCGGCCCCAACGGTACCGCTCACGGTACAGTTCTCCACATAGCCGGTTCCGTGGACGTGTCCGCAGATACCGCCCAGGCGGCCGTAAGTATCATCGGCCGCACCGCTTTCATCCCAGTCGGAGGAGACGGAGCCACTGAAGGTGCAGCTGCGGATGACAAGGCCCTGGTCACGGCCCACGATGCCGCCAACCTCATAGTAATGACCCTTGACCGTTCCCGGGAACTCGCAGTTCTCCACGGCGCCTCCGGTTCTGTTATCTATATACCCGACGATACCGCCGATATTGATGCCGTTATCCGACACGGAGCCGCCCTCAACGACAGTCGCGGCGCTGGCGGAACAGCCCTTCACGAAAGCGGAGCCATACATGGAGCCCACGATGCCGCCCACATTGCCGCAGGCGCCGGAGGCGGTGCCGTCAAAATGGCAGCCTTCCACCAGCGCACCCGCTGCGCACACCTGCCCCGCGATACCCCCAACACGATGTTTCGCGCTGGCGGTTCCCGTCACCGTGCCCTGATAGGTGCAGTTCCGGATGGTACCGGACATCTGTTTGCCGCAGATGCCGCCGTTGTCGGTGTTATTGGAAGTAACACTGCCGCCCGTTACCACGCAGTTCTCCACGACCACCGTGGAAGAACCCTGGATACAACCTACAACGGTACCGTTGTTCCAAGTTGTGGAATTGACCGTCGCATTCTCCAGGACCAGACCGTCCACGTGCGCGGCGCTGTCCAGGTAGCCGAAGAAACCGACGGCTTTGTCCGTCTGCTGGTTGCGGATAACAAGATTGGACACCTTGTATCCGTTGCCCTCATAGGTACCCTTGAAATAGGACGGGGTGCTGTTGCTGTTGCCGATGGCTTCGTGATAGCCGCCTGCATAGTCAATATCGGCCGTCTGCCGATAATAATCGGTATTGAAGTGGGTGTCTCCGGCCGATGTGAAATCGGCCATGTCGGCCAGATCCTGCACCGTCTCGATGCGCCAGGGGCTGGCCTGCGAACCGTTGCCGCCGCTGAAATAGCAGGCTTCCGGCGTGATGCCTGTCAGGTCCACAATGAAGGTATTCAGTTTCCCTTCCTGCAGACTGATGGCGTGCCCTGCAGGGACAACCACTTCCTTCGTGTAAGAGAAGTCGTCCGAGGTATAGGCGATTACCGTGAAGCTGCTGCCCACGGCGAAATCGGCCGCCCAGGAGGTGAACCACACATTGATGTCGGCCCCGCCGGCAAGCGGTGAGGCATAGCGGACCTCCACGTTGCGGCTGCCGGAAACCATGGCCCCGGATTCGCCGTTAGAGAGGTTCATCGCCCGGGTGCCGCTGAGCGACACGCCTTCCGGTGCGACCAGTTCCACTCGCCGGACGGATTTCCCGGACGGGATGCCCTGCAGGGTGAGCGTATTCAGCGCCACGGCCCTGCGGAAAGCCGCCGTCCATTCATCGGGAACGGCAGTAAACGCCTTGGGCCGGGCCACCATGATGAAGGCCGAAGGGTCGTACTTACCCTCCGTCGCGTCCTGGACGGAGGGCAGTAGCACCTTATAGGCCGACGGATTGCCGTTTTCCTCCGCCACCACGGCCGAGGCGGGATAGATTCCCTGGAAGAGATAATTCCCGGCCGCAGGCAGACTCAGATTGAAGCCGAAAGTGGCCGACGCCAAACCGGTATAATACTCCTCCGTAGATGCTGACGCGGCGAAGTAGTGGTTTCCGGCTGCGGTGACAGCCAGTTGCATCTGCTCTCCCGAGCCCCAGAGAACCGTACGGTCCGTGCCCAGGTAGGTCTTGGTCTCTTCCTCCGGCACATCGGCCTTTACCTTGAAAGAGAAACTCCTTTCGTCCACGGGCCGGACATCGGCCTGGCCCTTTTCCTTCTGGCAGGCAGCCAGTACGGAAAGGGCCGCGAGGAAAACGATAATCCTTCTCATACCAATGTTCCGTTATTGTTTCTGCCAGGCGCCGCAGGTGGCGTTGCCGGAGCGGGCGTGCTCCAGCGCATCCTTGGCGAAAGCGCCGGGATTCACGTCATTAACCCAGTTGCAGAAGTCGTCACTCACATTGCTTACCTTGAACACTTCCGCATCATCCACCGAACCACTGACCGTTATCGGCAGGGCGGTACGGGCCAGGCCCTCGATGGAAGAGGCGTCAATGGGAGTGTGTCCCGGCGCCGTGCCGTTCCAGGTATAGATTCCGTTGGAATCATTCCAAGTGAAGCCCAGGGTCGTATAATCCACTCCGGTCACGTCTCCCGTACCGGCATTATACACCCTGGTAGCGGAATCGTTCCCCATAATTCCTCCAATGATGCAGCTTCCCAGGGAAGTAACCTCGTCATCCCCGGCATAATAGATGCTGCAGCCACCGGCCAAGTTGACGAGCATACTGTTCAGCAGTACCTGCTTCTTGCTTCCTTCCACACGGAGCATAGACAGCGGAGAATTGTCCACGATGGTGGAATTGACGATGAGCCCGTTGAACGTGCCATTCAGGGTGGGATTCTTATCGCCTATGGTGCCCTTGCTGTTACCCAGCGTGACATTGTTCATACACAGGGCGCCCAGGCTGGTGCACTGGATGGCCAGGCCCCACTCCTTCTCCACGCTGCTCCCGTTCACGGAAACCTTGTTCATATAGCACAGGCCGTTGTTCAGGCGCAGCGCGCCACGGTTGTCCGCCTTATTATTCACAAACTTGGTATTGTTAATGTAAAGGCGTCCCTGATTCATATACACGGCGGAGGCATTGCCTTTTGACTCGTTCTCCTTGAATTCAGAGTTGCTGATGTGCATCTCACCGTTTGCCTTCAGGATGGCTACGGCGCCGCCGTGACTGGCGCTCCCCTCTTTTCCGACAGCGGATTGATTGTAAAAGACCTGACAATTCACCAACCTGACGGTTCCCTGCTCCAGAGAGACGGCCGCGCCGTGCTGACTCGCCTCATTGTCATAGAACTGGCAGCCGTCGCAAAGCAGGGAAGTTCCCGCTCCGTTCACGTGCATAACGCCGCCGGCATAGCCATTGGACCGGTTGTACTCGAATCTGCAGGCTTTGAATTCCGCTTTCCCCTTCGACTGGTTCATCACGCCGCCGCAGTTGGAGACGGTGTTGCCGTAGAAAGAGCTGTTGGAGACCTTAAGCTTGGCCGAATCGTTGCTCAGGAAGAATACGGCACCGTTCTTGGCGCCATTATCGTTGAATGTGCTGTTTTGGACCTCAAGTTCACCCTTCTGAACCATAATAGCGGCCCCGCTGCTGTTGGCATCGGTGGCATTGTTGCGGAAGGTGCAGTTATTCAGGTTCACACTGCTGGTCCCGCTGCTGCCGGCCGACAGCGTAAGGGCGCCGCCGTTCCCGGCCACATAGGCGTGTGCGAAAGTGATACCGTCGAAGGAAAGCTCCGTCTGATTCCCCAGCAGGAGGATGCGGGCGTCGTTTGCCTCCACCGTATCGTTCCCGTTCAGGTCGCCGCTGAGCACCGTCTCATAGCTATCCTTGTTGCGGTCACTCAGGTCCGTCCCGGTGGACGCGGGGTTGTAGCCCCCGTAGAAGAACAGTTTGACAGGATTCCCATAACCGTTCCACTCCAATTTCACAACCTTGGCCTCCGCGTCGGGCAGGACAAACTTTCCGCCGGTAAGATGGATCTTCGCCCCATCCAGGATAGCCGCCTGGGCATAGGCAGCCTCGTTATCCTGAGAGGTCCCATTCATTTTCTGCGCGATGAGCGCACGAAGGGTGGCGATATCCGCGCAGTTGTCCCAGGAAGAGCCATCCTTTAGGCCCTTGGCGCTTTCTCCCACGAAGTAATCCGTGATGGGTCCGGTGGGATCCGTGGGACCGGGATCTCCCGGATTCGGGTTTTCCGGGTCCGGATTTTCAGGATCGGGATTCTCGGGATCCGGGTTTTCGGGCTCCTCCCCGTCCTTGAACTGCTTGTTATATTCGTCGATTTCCGCCTGGGTCATCACCTTGGCCTGACGGATTTCCGCCGGAGAGCAGGAACCCACCAGGAAGGCAACCAGGGCCGACATTAAGATGTATATCAACTTTTTCATAGGCCTATTCATCTAAGTTGGGATCATAGGAACCGGGCTGGAAGGCGTCGTCGCCGCGGTCTTCGCCGCGTCCGTCCTTGTAGAAGTCGATGGCCGTAGCCCAGGAAACGAAGGCGCGGCCCACGCCGGAAATCTTGCAGTAGCCGCTGGGATCGAAGGTGACCACGCAATTGTAAACGTCGTCCCCGTTGGCATAGCCGGGCATATCGGCCGCAATCTGGGCGACATCCCACTTCCAGACGGTCCCGTCGATGGCACCGGTCAGGACCACGTCCTTGACCAGGTCGGCCGAAACACGGGGGTCGATGGGGTTGTTGCTACCCAGATAGACGCTCTTGATCACGTTATATCCGGAGGACTTCGCCGCAGCGCCGTTGTTCATAATGATGCCATATCCGCCGGCATCCGCGTTGGAGAGCACGTTGTTGATGAGCAGCGTACCTCTGTCGGCCTTGGACTCGCAGCGGAAGGCGGCGTTGTTGGCACCGTCGGGCGCGGAATTGTCGATGATGGTGTTGTTCGACAGGAAGAAGGCTCCGCCGCCGTTCAGGGTGGAGCCGTTACCCACATTCCCCACCATGGTGCAGTTGTTGGCGCAGATGACGCCGGCCGAACATTGGATGGCCGAGCCGAAACTGCCGCCCGTAAGCTGGTTGCCCGTGAACATGCAGCGGTTCAGGAACAGGACGGCCTGGTCACCCGAAGTACGGAAGGCGCCGCCGCGGCTGTTGGCGCTGTTATTGCGAAAAACGCAACCCGCGGCCTTGAAATAGCCCTGGGAGATAAAGGCGCAGGGACCGCCCTCGTGGCCGGAAGTGCCGGCGACGCCGTTCACATTGTTCTCGAAAATGCAGTTCTTGCAATCCACAGAAGTGCTCAGATAGGGTCCGTTGATGCCGAAGACGGCCGATCCCTTTCCGCCCAGTTCCGTGTCCTGGGCTGCGCTCTGGTAGAAGTTCCGGAAGGTGATGTTCTCGAAGCAGATGTTGCCGTCGGTCACATAGGCGAAGGCGCCGTCACCCTCTCCGCAGGCACCGTCGCCGTCCACATCACCGGTGAAGATGGTGGGATAGAGCGCCGGATCGCATTCGGAGACGTCGTCGTACTCCAGGTCCGCGCTGTAGCCGCCGCGGATGCACTTGATATTCTTTTTCAGGGCCAGGTACTGGTCCTTTTCCGTCACCAGATACGTCCCCTCCTGGATATAGATACCTGCATCGTCCAGGAAAGTGGTGGCGTTGGTGAGCATCGCCAGGAAGCCGTCCAGGGACATGGCATTGTTCCAGTCGGCCCCGTTTTTCACGCCGGCGCCGTCCTTGGACACATACCATTCCTCGTTGAACTCGCGCACCACTACGGGGCCGGTATTCGGCGGGACCATCTCGAAGTAGGGCTGGCAGGCTACCGCCCCCAGACACAAAGCTGCTATGATAATATGCTTTTTCATATCCTTCAAAGTTTAATTGGCCAGTCCGGGATAACCGGGATTCTGAACAAGGGAACGGTTGTGCTCCAGCACACTCTGGGACAGCGGGTAAATCCGTTTGTGTTTGTCCGGATCGGCCGGCTTGTCCCACCAGGCCTCCTCGAAGCGGTTCCAGCGGATGAGGTCGTCGCGACGGTGGCCTTCGAAGATGAATTCACGCATCAGTTCGTCCAGGAACTCCTGGTCGTCCAGCGTCACGTTGCCGCCGTCGGAGCCCTTATAGGCGATGGCGGAGGTAAAGTTGGCGTAATTGCGCTTGCGCACCGAATTCAGCAGCGCGCCGGCGCCGTTGACGTCCCCGCTCCGGTACAGGCATTCGGCCTTGGCGTAAACCACCTCGGTCAGACGCATGTCAGTGTAGTCGGACTCCATGAAGTAACCGCCCGCATAAGGATAGAAGGGATATTTCACACAGTACAGGCCGGAGTTCATATCCCCGTTGAACAGGGTGGAAGCCTTCCGGGACATATCCGTGATGTCTCCCGTGGGGGCGCCGGTCATGAAGCCGCCCACCTGGTCCAGCAGGTAGAGGTCGTAGCCGGCATGGGCCTTGGCCTTTTTGCCATCCTTGTCGATGATGTAGCCCTCCAGGAAGAACATTCCCTCGCGGGTGTTTGTGGTGAGATTCTTATACTGTTTATAGCGCAGGTCGCCGGGGTACTTCTCAAACTTCTGCGTAGGGCAGCCCAGCTTGTAATTGTAGGGCGCGCCGGAGAAGGAGCGGCGGGGCTTTTCGTTGTCGTAGGAGGGCGACAGGTGCCAGCGGGGGTTGCGGGCGCCGTCTTCCGTAATCTCCAGATAACTCTGGGAGTTGTACGGGAGGCCGCGGCCGTAGATGGTACGGTAGTTATTCTGCATGTGCCAGGAAGTGGTACCGTGCGAAGCCGGGAAAGCGAAAATCACTTCCGTGCAGTTCTCGTTGTCCCAGTCGAAAGGCTCATACCAGTTCTGGGCCAGCGTGTAGGTACCGAATTCCCCGTTCAGGATGCGGTCGCACATGGCCTTGCACTTGTCGTAGGCTTTATAGCCCATCCAGGCTTCCGTATTCAGGTACAGGCGCACCAGCACGGTGGCAGCCGCTGCTTTCGTGAACTCGCCCTGATGGTTGGCGGGGCCGCCCGCTCCCAGCTTGGCGGGAAGCAGGTCGATGCAGTCCAGCAGTTCGCTTTCGATGAAATCATACAGTTCCTGGGGCGGAACCTGCTTCTTGCGCTCGGGCTTTTCGTTCTCCGTGGGAGAGGAAGAGGTGATGAGCTGGCAGTTGCGGTAGAAGTTCAGGAGCTTGTAGTAGGCATAGGCCCGCATGGCGCGGAGCTGCGCCTCAAAGGCGCCCCATTCCGCCTCCGTAATATCGGGGAATTTGTCGTGATCCAAACGGCGGATGTCGTCCAGCACCAGGTTGCACTGGGCGATACCCTGATAGGAATTGGTCCAGAAATCGCCGATATGGCTTTCCACCAGGTCGCCGGCGATGTCCTGCCAGTCGTGCGTGTGCCACTGGCTCCACTTACCGCCGTCCCACCAGCCGTAGGAGTCCATCTGCGGAGTCATAAACACGTCGGAACACAGTTCCTGCATGGGCATATAGCGCTGCACGGACTCGAAATAGTGTTCGAAGGGGCGGAAGACCGCCTTTATCACGTCGGTTTTCTTCTCGTAATAGTTGGCCGACATCAGCTTGGAATAAACGTTCTCGTTCAGGTCCGTACAGGACATGAGGCTTAAGAACACCACAAGCGATGAAAGGATGATTTTATTCAGATTCTTCATAATACGCTGCATTTTAGAAACCGACTTGGAGACCGAACACCAGCTGGAAGGCGGCCGGGTAATAGGTGGCGTCGCCGCCGAATGTACCCGGAGTGAGGCCGTTCACAGGATAGATGGAAGGATCGATACCCGTAAAGCGGGTAAGCGTATAGATGTTGGAAGCCGTGACGTACGCACGCACCTTTTCAATGTATTTGTGATTGAAGCGGTGGGTGTAGCCCAGGCTGATCTGGTCCAGTTTCAAGTAGTCGCCGGGCTCCAGGAAGTAGTCCGTGATGACGTTGCGACCCTTGACGACGGCTGCATTCTTCGCATAGGCGGAGCGCAGCACGTTGGTGGTCATGCTCTGCAGACCGTAGTAGAAGTCGTGCACGTTGAAAATCTCGAAGCCGAGGGCCGTGCGCAGGGAAACGGAGAGATCCCACTCCTTGTAGCGGAGGTTGTTGGTCAGCGAGCCCGTGAACTTCGGCAGGCCGTTACCGGTGACGCTCTTGTCCGCGTCCGTACCCTGGCCGATGGGAATAATCCTTCCGTCGGCCGCATAGATGAGCCAGTCGCCGCGCTGGTCCACGCCCGCATAGCGGTAGGTGTAGTAGTTACCCACGCGCGCACCTTCCTCCAGCCGCTGGAGCGGACCGGGGTTGTTGGGATTGGCCATCGTGCAGGTGGAAATATACTTCTGTCCCTTGAAAACGTCGTTGGAGAAACTCTCGAAGCGGTTGTTGGAAGTGGCGCCGATGAGGGTGAAACTCCATTCGAAGTCGTTCTTCTTGACGGGGATGGCCGTGATGTCGAACTCGATGCCCTGGTTGCGCATCGAACCCACGTTGGCCGTGATGGTCGTCGCGATATTCGGCGGAACCGGCACTTCGTAATCGCCCAGCAGGTCCACCTGGTGGCGGTTGAAGTAGTTGATGCTGCCGGTGACGCGGTACTTCAGCAGGCTGAAGTCCAGGCCGAAGTTCTGGTTCAGACCCTTTTCCCAGCGCAGATCCGGGTTCACGTTGCCCGCAGGACCCCACACGTGGAAACGGGTGCCGTTGTACTGGTAGTAACCGAACGAGCGGTAAGTGGACAGGGACAGGTAGTTGCCGATGTCCTGGTTACCGGTGACACCGAAGTCATAGCGGAGCTTCAGGTCGTCCAGCCAGGAAAGATGGAGGGACTTGACCCAGGGTTCGTCGCTGACGCGCCAGCCCACGGAAACGGCGGGGAAATTACCCCACTTGTGATTGGCGCCGAAGCGGGAGGAGCCTTCGTGACGGAGGGAAGCCGTGAACAGGTAGCGTTCCTTCCAGTCATAGTTCACACGGGCGAAGAAGGAAATAAGGGTGTGGTCCGACATGGAGGAGGACATGAGCACCTTGCCGTCTTCGGCCGCCAGCGTACCTTCACCCATATTATTATAGGTAGTGGCGTCGGTGGTGAAGTTGGTGTTCTCCATTTCCATCGCCTCGCTGAGGCCGTAGGCATAGGAGTAACCGGCCATCACGCGGATGCTGTGCTCATTTATCTGCCAGGAGAAGTTGTTCACCCACTCCAGGTTCATCGTCTGGGACATGGCGGCCCGTTTGTGGGCATAACCCGTGGTGCCGCCGTTCACCTGTCCGGCATAAGTGGAAGGTGAATAGTCGCTGTCGATGCGGTCCGTCAGATGGTCGGAGAACGTGAGCTGCGAAGTGAGTTCCATATTCTTCACGGACGGAGCCAGCAGCGGAAGGATGTTCAGCTTGGCCGTCCCGTTCATTTCCAGCACGCGGATACGGTCGAAATCCGTCACCTGCGTGGCCGTTTCCACCAGGTTGGAGCCCGTCACGCCGGCCGCGAACTGGTAATAACCGTCGGGCGAATTCTGGTCATAGACGGGATAGGTGGGGTTGTTCTGCAGGATGGCGCCGAAGCCCACGGAATTGTTCTTCCGGATGATACGGGGCGCCACGTTGGCCGAGAAGGACAGCAGTCCGCTCGCGGTGGTGTGGTT
The DNA here is from genome assembly GCA_017553545.1 of Bacteroidales bacterium. Taxonomy (GTDB): domain Bacteria; phylum Bacteroidota; class Bacteroidia; order Bacteroidales; family UBA932; genus Cryptobacteroides. The sequence continues at coordinate 16,579 of JAFZKT010000047.1, forward strand.
CACCCCCAGACGGGCGCCGTATTCGCGGCGGTCCGACCGGAGGTCGATTCCCTTTGCATAGCGGTAATCGGTGGTGAGCCGATAATTGGTCTTCGCGTTGCCGCCGGACATGCTGAGCGTGTGCATATGGGACGTGCCGATGCGGGTGGCCGCCTTGAACCAGTCCGTACTGGCGCCGAAGTCGGCCAGCGGATTGCTGGCGCAACGGTAGGCGCGGTACTGGTCCGGAGTGAGGAGCTGCAGTTCACGCTTGGGCATATTCAGCGTCAGGGAGGTGTTGTACTCCGTATGGACGCTGCCGTCGCGGGTGCCCTTTTTCAGGTTCACCAGGATGACGCCGTTACCGCCCCGCGTACCGTAGATGGCCGATGCGGCACCGTCTTTCAGCACGTCGATGGAGGCGATATCGGCCGGGTTGATATTGGTCATATCGCCGCCGGGGATGCCGTCGATCACGTACAGCGGCCCGGTTCCCGCCTGGCGGGAGGAGACGCCGCGGATTTGGATGTCGGCCTGGCTGTTAGGGTCGCCCACCGCGCTGTTGTCCACGTTCACGCCGGACACCTTGCCCTGGAGCAGCATCTTGCTGTCCAGCGAAGTGATCTTGTTCAAGTCATTGGCTCCAACGTGGGAGATGGCCGACGTCATCTCCTTCTTCTTCATGGTGCCGTAGCCCACCACCACCACTTCATCCAGTGTGGTGGTTTCGGCCTGGAGCACGATGCGGAGGTCTTTCTGTCCCTGGAAGATGAAGGATTGCTCCACGAATCCCAGGCAGGAGACCACCACCTTCTTCCCCTTGGAAACGGACAGGGAGAAATGGCCGTCCAGGTCCGTCACGGCGGAACCCTGGCCTCCTTCAACGAAGACCACGGCGCCGATGACGCCCTCTCCGTCCTCTCCCACTACCGTTCCGGTGAACAGCTCCTGCGCTCCCGCCAGGAAAGGCAGGCATACAAGAAGCAGGGCGGCACAAAGATGCCGCAAGAAAGGAAATCTCATATAGGTTATAGTTTAGTTATCGTTCATTACGTGTTTGCCGGCGGCCTTCAGCGCTGCGCGCGCTTCCTTTCCCGTATCTACGTGGAGACAGCGGGTGGCCGGGTACTGGGCGTAAATCTGGTTCACCAAATCTACCGTAAAATTATGCGCCGGGAACAGGCTGGTGTTCAGCGTATAAATGGCATTCACGGTGAGGATGGTTCCCGCAGTCACCGCCGTATTCACGGCACTCGCACTGGTGCTGGGATACGTGCACTGGGTGAAGTACTTGTAGTCCTTGTTTCCCTGCTCCACCAGGTAGGTCGCATTGGACCCGGTGGGAGAATAGGCATTGCACTCGGGATTGGTCTTGAGGGCCGCCAGCACCTTGGCGTTGGTGTTGCAGTAGATGAGCACCTGCTGGGTCATTCCCTTTTTGGCGACTGCTTCCACCACGTCCGGAATGTTGGCATCCCGGTCTCCGATATCCACGTTGATGTAGAGCCGGTCCTTGCACAGGTCCAGCAGTTCGTCGAAGGTGAGGACCTTCTGCGTGGTAGGGTTCCCGTTGCGGTCCTTCAGGTTCAGCTGCTTGATCTGGGCCAGCGTCATGTTGCCGATCTTCTGGTTATGTCCGGTCACCCGGTTCAGATTCTCGTCGTGTGAAACAATCAGGTGACCGTCCTTGCTGGTCCACAGGTCCGTCTCCATGATATCCACCTTGTCGGCGATGCACTTTTCGATGGCAGCCGCGGAATTTTCCGGAACGGACCAGTCCGACGAATTACCCCGGTGAGCCATTACCAGGCACAGCAGCGGGTCGTTCACAATCATCTGGGCCACGCGCTGGAGCGGCAGGATACCGTCCTCCACCATCACGTGGAACTGGGTCTTCTCCACTTCGGCGGGCACCATCGTCACGGTGATGGTCTTGCGGCCGATGTTCTCGAAGGCGTGATACACCACACCGGGGCCCTTCTGGGTCTTTGTTTCCTCATTGCCGAACTTGACCGTCACCTCCGTGGTCGCGCTGATGTTGCGGATGCTCACCGCCACGCGCTCCCCTTTCACAACGCGGGAAGCGAATTCCACATCCTGCGGGCAGGAAACGGTGGGCGTAAGATCCACAGTGTCCTTTTCACCGCAGGCAGGGAGCAGCAGCAGGGCCGCCGCCAAACAATACAGGAGTCTTTTCATCTTTAACGCAGTCCTTTTTCTTTAAAATACAGGTTGGCGTATTCCGTCTTATTGGTCTGAAGGAAATCGGAGCCCGACGCAATGAAACGGTCCAGGACCGCGCAGGGACCTCCCTCCAGTTCGTTCTTGCCGTACTGATTGTACCAGGTGGTGATTTCGCCGTCGTGTGTCAGGGAATTGGAATAGGTCAGCACACCCTTGGCGTGGCACTTGTATCCAAACTTGGGCGTGGTATTGTTATAATACGTATCCTCGCTGTACTGGAACAGTTTGGCGCAGTCATAGTAACTCTGCGTCAAATATTCGCTGCAGCCGTCCGGGCTGCCCACATAGGGATGGATGGCAACCCAGGTATGGGCATTGTTGAGCGCCCAGGCAACGATCTCCATCTTCTGCGAGGCATTGTAGCCATAAATCATCACGTCTTCGAAGGCGTCTGCCGCCAGGATGGTTTTGAGCAGCAATTCCGTACCGCAATCCTTTACGTCCAGATTCACGTAAATCCTCCCCTTGCAGACCTCCAGCGCTTCCTGTAGCGTCGGCACGCGGACGGGCTCCCCGTCCACCGTGGGATACGTGGACGTTCCGCGCGGATGCATCTTCATCGCTTTCATCTGCGCATAAGTTTTACTGGAGATGCTTCCACTGCCGTCGGTGGTTGTGCTCACGGACGAATCGTGCATAAGCATAGGAACCCCGTCCTTGGTCACGCGCACGTCCAGTTCCACCATATCGGCGCCCTGGGCGATGGCCTGCTCAATGCAGGGGATGGAGTTCTCGGGCAGACCCAGTTGCTCCGACGCCACGGTGATGGCGCGGTGCGCACAGAGGTAAATGTGCTCGGTGGGAACGTTTTCGCTATTATGATAGGCCGATGCCTGCTCCCCTAACAAATCCAGGAGGGTGGCACGTTGCTGGGGCTGCGGCGTCCCGCCGCCCCCATTATTGTCGTCTTTCCCGCAGGCGGCCGCTGCCCCCAGAAGGAGCAGCGCCGCAGCGGAGTAAAGCCAAACTTTACATTTCATAGGTCATTAGTTTTGCTTGCAGGTGTGACGACGGTCGCGACCCATCATAGGCCAGTCGGAAGCCGCGGGGCCGGTGCAGCCTGCATAGGAGAGGCTCACCACGCCGCCGAAAGCGGCAGCCGCGTTGTCACGGGTAGCATAGTCGGTGAAGCAGATGTAAATCTTGCCGTCGTCACCGATAACGGGAGAGCACCAGATCTTGGCGGTGCTCAGCAGGGCGAAAGAGTCCGCATAACGGGCGTCGGCCTTCACCAGGGCGGCGATGTCACGCTTGACCAGAAGGTCGCAGTTATCGCCGTTCGGCTTCACGACATAATAGAAGCCGGATTCCGTACCGAAGTGGATATTGCCGGCGGCATCCACGGCGGGAGAACCGGAGACCTTCTCCTGAACGCGATAACGGGCCACAACCTGCTTCGAAGTGGGATTCACCACGACGATACCGCCGTTATCCTTACCGAGGGTATAGTTGAGGGATGCGACAATGTTGCCGCTGGCGTCCACTACAACGCCGCCCTGATCCTGTTCGGCCGTATCGTCGATGACAACCTCGCAGACGGGAGTGCCATCGGCCGCCTTCACCGCATAGACCCTGGTGGTTCCCGCAGTCGTGGTATGGATACCGGCCACACAAGGAACACCAGCGATGTTCATAAGGGCAATCTGGCCTTCATAAGATTTATTCAGGTCACTGCCATACTGTCGGAAAGCCTGACTGATCGGGCTGTTGCCGCCGGCATCCAGTGCGGTTTTAGACACACCGAACACACCGTATTTTCCGCCATACCAGTTGATATAGCCGTTCTTGGAGATAAGGATACCGCTGCGGGCGCCGCCGGCGGGAGCCAGGAAGCCGTTGCGGGCACCCGTGGCCTTATCGGCCGACAAGACGATACCGCTGGAACCGGTGCAACCGAAGTAAACGTTACTTGCGTCGATGGCCACGATGGGACCCACGCAGTTCGGAGCGGGAGCGGCACCGGTGGAATTGTACCATTCGTTGAAAGTCCACTTCACTTCACCGTTGGCGTTGTAGGCCCTCAGGGTCCCCTGTCCGTCAGCGGTACCGGCACCGATGAAAATGGTACCGTCCGTATCCACGGAAGGAGTGCCATAGTTGACTGCGCTGCCCGTAGGCGTGAAGATCTGCTTCACCCAGACGGAAGCGCCCGTGGAGGACCACTTGTAGAGTTTGTTGTCGCGGCAGGTGGAATAAACGGAGCCGTCATCGGCCACGGCAGCGGTCGATTTGGAGTTATAGCCGTTCATCTTGCCAACCCAGTTGAGTACCAGGTTACCGGTTTCCTGCACCTTGGGCGGATCCACCACCACCACTTTCTTCTTCTGCACGGTGGTACCGGCAGCGTCGGTCACATCCAGTTTCACCACGGGAGCGCCGCTGGCGTGGAAGGTGTACTTGACGGAGACACGGTTCAAATCCAGCACCACGTCGCCCATCGTCCACTTGAAGGTGTAGGGAGACTTTCCGCCTTTCACTTCGGCCTCGAAGGAGACCTCGTCACCGGCGAATACCGCCGTGGGGGTATAAGAGAAGTTTACGCTCAGCGGAGTTCCGTCACCGGAAGAACCATTGTCCTTGTTACCGCCGCAGCTGCAAAGCAGAGCCGCAGCCGCCATCAATACGAAAAATACTTTTTTCATAGTTATTGTTTTTTAGTTGTTATTATATCCTTCATAACCCGGATTCTGGGCCAGGGCCCCGTAGGACTTGTCCCTTTCCGTCTGCGGAACGGGCCAGTACATCAGCTGGTGACGGTCGTTCCAGCCGTCCACCACATAACCTGCGATGCCGGGGTAAACCGTCTTGATCCAGGTGGTGAAATCCTTGGAATTGTAATCCAGGGCACTCACATAACCGTGACGGCGGATGGCCAGGCGCTTGATGTCGAACCAGCGGCGGCCTTCGGCGTAGAACTCGCGCTGGAGTTCATCCAGCAGCAGGGCCTCGAAGGCGTCGTCCGACATCGTCGCCGGAAGCGTCACGGTCCCATACCGTTTTTCCATCAGCGCCTTCAGCGTAGTGAGGGCATCGCCCACGCTGCCGCCCAGCCACTGGGCTTCTGCCTTGATCAGGTAGGCGTCGGCCAGACGGAACACCACCAGGGGCGATTCCGAAGCGTTGGGATTGGCCACAAACTGGCCGCCCTGGCCGTTGGGGAACTTGATGACGCGCGTTTCGTCGGCCCCGAAAGTGGCCGCGCCGCGGTAATCGTCCACGCCTTCCGTCTTGTCGGCGAAGAGGCCGTTATAGAGGGCGGGCACCGGCGAATAGTTGAAGGAACCGTCGGTGTCATTCACCTTCTCGAACAGGCGGATGTAGTCCGTGGAGCGGACGTTGATGGGCGCGAAAACCAGCTCCTTGGAAGCGGTTCCATTCACAAACATCTTGGCCCAGTCCTCGGCGTTGTCACTGAGGGCGAAGCCCGCGGCGGAAGTAATCACCTTGTCCGCCTCGCTGACGGCCAGGGTATAGTTGCCTTCCCATAGGGCCACCCGGGCGCGAAGCAGCGCCACCGCCTCCGGAGAGACGTAGGCAAAGCCGTGGAACGTGGTGCCGGCGGCCGCGAAGGCTGCATCGGCCCTCTCCAGGTCGTCGCGGATGAACTTCCAGGTGTCCGCCTCCGTGGCGCGCTTAACCGAAGGATCCAGGTTGGTGGGACCGTCGATGATGGGAACGCCGCCCCAGCGGGTTACCAAATTATAATACACGTGCGCGCGGAAGAAATACCCCACGCCCATCGCATCCTTTGCTTCGGGCGAGTCGATGCTCTTGGCGGAATCCAGCAGCAGGTTTGCGTACTGGAGTTTGCCGTAGCAGTATTCCCAGCGTGTTTTCGCGGTGGCCGATGCGGCCGACTGGGTTTCCGCGTGCGTATCGCTGAAGTCGAAGCCGGGACCGGCCGCGTAATTTTCGGCCAGGTAGTCGCCTTCGAACCAGAGGTTGCTCACAATGGCCTCGAACTGGTGCATCACGCCGTTGGAAAGCAGGGCAACGTCTCCCGAAGAGAGCTTGTCCGTGGTGATGGCACCCTTGGGCGCGATTTCATCCAGCATTTTCCCGCAGGAAGAGAGGGCCAGGATGGCAGTCAGCACAAAAATCAAATACTTTTTCATATCCTATCCTCCTTTAGAATTTAAGGCTTGCGCCGATCAGGAAACTGCGAAGGGTGGGCTGATAGCCGAAGTCCACGCCGTAGTGGGCGGCCGCAGGGCCGGAAGCAACGGACACTTCCGGATCATAGCCGTCGTAGCGGGTGAAAGTGAACGCGTTGTCCACGCTCAGGAATACCTTCGCGCCGGAAATCTTCATGCGTTGCATCCATTTGTCGGGCAGATTGTAAGCCAGGGTAATGGTCTTGATCTTGAAGTAGGAGGCATCCTCCAGGAAGCGGGAGGAGGTGAGGATGTTGTAATCCACATCCCAGCCCGTATGCATCCCCGACAAGGTGGGACGGGGCATGCTGTTGGAGGTGCCGGGGCCCTTCCAGTAATGCAGGGCCGCGTCGCGGCTCACGTTGAAGTACTGGGTGACCTTGTTGCCGTTGTCGGCCGTCACGCTGCCGGAAGACAGGCCCAGATGCTCCGTGCCTTCCTGTCCGGCGCCCTTCCAGGCGGCGAAAATGGTTCCGCCCATGCTGTACTGGCAGAAGACGTTCAGTTCCAGGCCCTTCCAGCGAAGGGTGGACGTGAGACCGCCGAAGAAGTCGGGCGTGGCCTTACCGGTAATCACACGGTCGTGGTCGTAGTCGATGTCGCCGTCGCCGTTCACGTCGCGGTACTTGACGTCACCCGCGCGGACGCCCTTGGCGTACAGGGCCGCAGGCACATCTGCATCGTCCTGATACAGTCCTTCGGCCTCCAGGGTATACCAGGTGGAGATGGGCTGTCCGGTGATGATGGCGTGCTTGGTGCCGCCGTAGAGGTTACTGGCCGTCACGAAGATGATGTCCTGGTCGTCCAGGAGTTTTGCGAGCTTGTTCTTGGCCCAGGAGAAGTTCCCGGACAGATCCCAGCGCCAGTCCCCGCTCTGGATTACGGTACCGCCCAGGGACACTTCCACGCCCACGTTCTCCATCACGCCGATGTTGGACGTAAGGGAGGTGTAACCGGAGGTGGCGATGACGGGCTTCTTGTAAAGCAGGTCGTCGGTGCGGGAATAATAGACATCCAGCTGTGCGTTCATCCGGTCGCCGAACAGATCTGCGTCCAGACCGAAGTTGTACTTGGTGGATTTCTCCCACTTGAGGTTCTGGGCCGGGGTGCCGAAGGCGAAACCGGAAACGCCGTTATAGGCACTTCCCGCATTCACCAGGGACATCGCATCCCAGTTGCCGATACCCGCCATGGAGCCGGTCTGGCCGGCGGACAGGCGGATCTTCAGTTCGTTCAGCACCTCGTTCTTGGGGAAGAACTTCTCATTGGTGATGATCCAGGCCAGCGAAGCGGCCGGGAAGAAACCGAAGCGGTTGTCCTTGGGGAAGCGCGACGAACCGTCGGCGCGGAAACTCAGGTTCAGGATGTAGCGGTTGTCCCAGTTGAGGGCCGCACGGGAGAAATAGGACTCCAGCGCATAGGCGTTGTAGCCGATGCTTCCGGCGTAGATGGTGGTACCGGAAGTGATGAGGTTGAACGACGAGGAAGGATAGGCCGAATTGGCATAGTTGTCCGATCCTGCGCCAAAGGTGTTGTATTCGTATTTCTCGAAGGAATGGCCCGCCATCACGTCGTAGGTGAGGCGGCCCACTTCCTGGTTCCAGCTGAGCACGTTGTCGAACACCCAGCGGAGCGAGTTGTTCTTCTGCTCGGTGAGGGCGTGCCAGCCGTCCTTGTAACCGCGTTCGGTGTTCAGCTCCGTGAGCTTTTTCACCGAATGGTCATAGATGGTGTAACCGCTGATGGAGGGCGTGTACTTGAGGCCCTTGATGGGCGTAATGTCAAAGGAGACGGTTCCGCTCAGCTGGTACTTATTATTATAGTAGTCTTCCTCGTTGATACACATCACGGGATTGTGGCGGGCGAGGCCGTCCACACTCATGGTACGGTAACTGCCGCTGAGGGCGTTTTCGCGGATTTCTCCTCCCCAGGTATCCGTACCGCGGGTGCAGTAAGGGGTGTACCAGGGCTGCTCTTCACGGGCGGCGCGCAGCACTTTCAGGCTGCCGTCGGTTTCCTCGATCATGTCGTAGCGGGCATAGGCGCCGGCCATATTCACGTTCACGGCAATCCAGGGTGCAATCTTGTGATTCAGACGTCCGCGCACGGTGTACTTGTTGAACTCCGTCTTGTTCAGATAGCCCTCCTGGCCTTCATAACCCGTAGAGAGGTAGAAGGTGGTGTTATCGTTGCCGCCGGAGAGGCTGGCCGTCACGCTGCTGCGCTTGGCCCATTTGCGGGAAATGGCTGCCACCCAGTCGAAATCGGCCAACTCGTCGGGAATGTAGAGAGACTTCAGGGAGCCGCCGCCGATTTCCGCCATATAGACGTTGTAGTTGTCCACGGCCGCCGTCATCACGTCGATGAACTGGGCGGTGTTGGCCATCGGGATGTCGTGCGCCACCTGCGCCACGCCGAAGTGCGCGTCCACATCCACCCTGGACTTCCCTGCCTTACCGCTCTTGGTGGTGATGAGCACCACGCCGGCGTTGGCTCGGCTGCCGTAGATGGCGGTGGCCGATGCATCCTTCAGCACCTCCATCCGCTCGATGTCGTTGGCGTTGATATTCGGATAACTCTCCGCCGGAATGCCGTCCACCACATATAGCGGGGACGAGGAGCCGGAGATGGAACTGACGCCGCGAACGATGATATTGGGCGTTTCACCCGGAATACCGGAAGGACTGGTAACGCTCACGCCGGTCACACGGCCCTGCAGGCTCTTGACCGGGTCCACTTCCGCGCCGCGGTCTATATCGGCCATCTTCACGGAGGAAATGGACGATGACACCAGGCGCTTGGAAGCCGTACCGTATCCCACCACCACCACTTCGGCCAGCTGCTCGGCGTCCTCCACCAGCGTCACGGTGATGAAATCACGGCCGCTTACGGGGACGACCTCGGTCTTATAGCCGAAGAAGGAGACTTCCAGGACACCGTCCTTGGGGACCTTGAGGGAGAACTGTCCGTCCAGGTCCGTGACGGTACCCACACCGGTGGCGCCCTGCAGCATCACGGCCGCGCCCATTACGGGCTGGCCGGATTCGTCGGACACAACTCCGTTCACCGTTCCTTTACCGCCCTGCGCCCCTGCCGCAAAGGCGCAGCAGGAGAGTAGTACGGCAAGAAATAAGCGACGGAGCCCGTTTAAAAAGGCTTTCATGCTTGATATTCGTTATTAGTTCGCCTGATAGGCACCCGGCCACCAGTTGTTGCCGCGGGCAGTGCCGGCAGCATCCTTGCCGATGGCGCCGATGCTCACCAGCCAGTCGTAGAAGGCTACGCCCACGGTCTTGGTGCCGATGTAAGGATGGACGAAATCGGCCGTATTGTTGGGCCTGTAATTGGCGCCGTTCTTGAGGACATTCTCGAAGTCGGCGGCCGCCAGCTTGGTAAAGTCGTTGGCGGGACCGTTCCAGACATACAGTTTGGAATTCTCATTGAAAGAGCCGTTCAGCGTTTCCAGGGTGGCGTTATTCACGTCATTGGTGCTGACATAATGCTCCGGAGCGGAGTAGGTGGCGCCCATAATGCTGTAGCAGGAACTGCTCTTGGTGGGCTTGAGTTTATCGCTGGCAAAGAAAGGCTTCCCTTCCGAGGTATTGATGAGGATGGTGTTCGCCACCAGGATGCCGTTGCGGGCGTCGTTGGTGTTGGCGCGGAGGCTCACCAGGTCATCGGCCTCGATGAAGGTGGAGTTGACAAGGAGGATGGAGCCGTCCGTGTTCAGGCCCACACCATTGCCGCCGCTCTGCTGACGGGTATTGCCGTAGAAGGTGCAGTTGTTGAAGGCCGCCACGCCGGGGTTGCCGCCGTGGAGGATAAAGCCCCACTGATTGGTCTTCATCTTGTTGTTATAGAAGACGCAGTTGTTGAAGAAGGCGATGGACGCCTGGTCGTTGCCGCCACTGGCATTCACCTTAATCAGACCGCGGTCGTTGCCGATATTGCCAATGAAGGCGGTGTTGTTGCACTTGAAGATATTGTTGGCGCTCTGTACCATGATAATGGCGCCGGCCAGGCCTTCGCATTCTTCGAACAGGCAGTCATTCACCGTCACGTCGGCCGCTTGGAGGGAAATAACGCCGGAATCCTTGCTGGCGGTGCCGGCGTTGTTCGTATTGGGCTTGCATTTTTTGAAAGTGCAGCCTTCAACCACAACTGTGCAGCCCGCCGCATTGGCGTGAATGGCAGCGCCGGTGCCGGCCTTGGTGGTGCAACCTTCGAAGAGACAGTCCTTATAGGTCTGGCTGCCGCCGGAGTTGTTGGCCGCGCCGCCGGTATTGTATGTGCCGGTTTTGAAGGTGCAACCCGTAGCTACCACCACGGCTTCTGCATTGTTGGTGAAGATGGAGGCGCCGTTACGGGCATAGTTGGAATCGTCGAATACGCAGTTCTTGGCATTCAGCGTGCCCTTGGCTACACGGATGGCGCCGCCGCTATTGCTTTCACTGGTCTTGTTGTTGGAGAACAGGACCCCATCCACATTCAGGGTGGCGTTTCCGCTTTCCCCTGCGGCCACCAGAATACCGCCGCAGTTTTCGGCGGCGGACTCCATATTACCGTCCTTCACGCTCATTCCCTTGATGGTGAGGTCCACCTGGTTGCCCACGGTGAGGACACGGTACTTGTTGTCGCCGCTCAAGATGGCGTTCTCGCCGCCTTCAAAGGTAACGGCCACCTGCTTTTCATAGCCGGAGAACTCCATCTTGGCGGGGACGAGTACTCCCTCCACCTCGGCGTTCAGCACATAGGTGCCATCGGCGAAATGGATGGTGGTGCCATCCAGGAGTTCCGCCATCGCAAAAGCGGCTTCGTCGTCCTGCACAAGAACGGGATTTCCGCCCTCATCCAGCACAGGGTTCCCTTCTCCGTCCACAGCCGGAATAACGGACTGCATAACGAAGGCCCTGATGTCCTCCAGGCACATTGCGTTTTCTGCGCTCTTACCATCCTTGGTGCCGGCGCCTTCCACACTCACGTAGTAATCCGTAATCACTTCCGGTTGGGGGTCCGGACCGGGACCGGGATCAGGGCCGGGACCGGGTTCGGGATTAACGGGATCGTTCTTGCCGCCGCAGGCGACAACCACCGCGCTCACCGCCACGGCGGTCAGCAGGAAGTTGAATAAGCGTTTCATTTTCATTAGTTTTAGTGTTATTAATTATTCTTTAATTGTTCTGATAAGCGCCCGGCCACCAGGTGCCCGTGCGGGCCACGTTGCGGCCGTCAACGGTGTAGCCGTCCGGATCCAGGCTCTCAAGCCAGGTCTTGAAGTCCGCGCCGATGCTGGTAATACCGGTATGGACGGAATCTGTCTCGGTGTATGCATCGATAGCATCCGTTACATCGGACTGTACGGCGGGAGTAAATCCGCCCAGACTGCCCGTCCAGGTGTACACGGCGTAGTGCGGTGTGGCATTCCAATGCTCCGACCAGGCTCCGCTGGGCAGTGATGTCTGACTCAGCAAATCAGAGGCTGCCGGAGCGGCATTGTTATAAGTGCCGTCGGCGCTGATGACATTGTGGCCATTGCTGCTGAAGTTCGTCGTGCTGTTAATATTCCACACATTGTTCGCCGTATTGGTGTTGATGAGAACGTTGTTGCAGAAGATTGCGTTTCGACTGTTGCCGCCACGACGGACAACCGCCGTAGGGGTACCGTCGATGATGGTACTGTTCACAACCAGCCAGCCGCCGTCTCCATTGAAGGAAACACAGTTACCGGGAGTCCCATGCGTGGTGCGATTGTTATACGAGGAAACATTGTTCATACACACATTGGCATTGCCAAAGTGCGTATTGACGCCCCAACCGCCGCTGTTAGTTGTCGTATTGTTGTAGAAGCTGACGTTATTCATATATACAATAACGTTGGTTCCACCCTGAATCGCAGCGCCGCGGCTCTTGACCACATTGTTCTTGAACAGGCAGTTATTCACCTTCATGTGAGCATTCTGGTTGAGGGCGATGCAGCCGCCGGAATAGATGGTGCCGCCGCCCACATTACCATTGCCGTCGAACACGCAGTCGTCAAACTGGATATCGCTGTTGTCCTGTGCACGGAGCACAGAGCCATAGGCATTTCCGCTGCCGGTAATCTTGTTGCCGGTGAAAGTACAACCGGTGGCTTTCAAGCTGGATCCGGCAACTTTCAAATAGAATACGCCTCCGTTACGAACGGTACTCCCCGAGACAATAGAGTTATTGGTAAAGGTGCAACCATCCGCCTGCGTCTGGCCGGTACTTTCCACCTGGACACACCCCGCTTCTCCATTGAGACAGGAGTTGCGGGTAAAGGTACAATCTGTAAATTTGGACGTGGTGTTGGCGCCATTCTGGTGAACGGCACCCGATCCGTTATACGCCACATTATCGGTAAAAGCGCAGCGCGTAAACTCAGCGGTTCCGCTGCCAAGTTGGGCCACGCCGCCGTGGAAGTTACCTGCAGTACCGTTATTGGAAGCACCGCTTCGGCCAATGTTGTCGTGGAAATCACAATCCGTAAATGTCGCCTTCTTGCTTCCAAGTTCAAAGGATAGGCACATGCCATTTCGACCACGGCAAC
>JAFZKT010000048.1 GCA_017553545.1 Bacteroidales bacterium
GTGGTCAAAAGTGGCGGAACCTTTGCTGACAGCTATACCGGCGCCACTGTAACTGTCGCTGTTGTTATTGTCAATTACCCGGCAGTAGGTAAGCGTAAGCGTGCTGTTGCCCGTGCTTCCCGCTTCAACACGAACGGCGGCCGAGTTTGCAGTGAGAGAGGTGAGATCAGCATCTTTAAAAGTAATACCCTCAAAGGTCACGTCGGTCTGATTGCCGAACAGCAGGATTCCGGCCTCGTCGTTACCTGTAAAGGATGTGCAGTAGGTAGGAGCGGCCTCCGCGGCAGTGGGCATCGTCCAGCCGCTCACGTCCGTGCCGGTCTTGCCGGCGGGATATCCACCCTTGAAGGTTACGGCCACCTGATGGTCATAGCCGTTGAACTCCATCTTTACCTTTCCACCCGCTTCTCCTGCGAGATAGTAGTCGCCGGCAGCCATATGAATGGTAGCACCGTCCAGAATGCGGGCTTTTGCATAGGCGGCCTCATCGATTTGATTGCCGCTGCCGTCCAGAGGCTGGGCAAGGAAAGTCCTCAGTTCGTCCACACCCATCGCGTTATCCCAGCTCTTGCCGCTCTTCTTCCCTGCCCCGCTGGGCGTCACGAAGAAGTTGCTCCAGGATTTGCCGGTGATATCGCCCATTTCCAGCACCTCGGCCCTTCCAAGGACCTTTTCTGCACTGATGAAGGCGGGGGCATCGGCCACGTCATTCTTATACAAAGTGATGGAGAAGCCATTCTCGAAGGTCTGCGGAAGCACGGCGAAGTAATAATCGCCGGCACCGGAGAGGGTCACTTCCACCTTTCTGACAGGAGTAGCGTCCGTTGCGTCGCCCAGGGTTACTCCCGTTACAGCGCCATTCTCTTTGTCAAAGGCCACGGGAACAGTTCCGGCAATAATTTCGCCCTTAGCGCCAGCGAAGACCGCCTTGGTATATCCGCTGCCGGATACGGTGAATTGAACCAGAGAGGCAGCGGTGAAGAACTTCAGATTATCCGCCAGGCCGTCGTCCGAGGTTGCCACGGCGACATTCGCCGATGCGAACGTGCCGTCCTGCTCGGACGGAATGTAAAGGCTGAGAACACCCGCATCAAGCGTGGCATCGGCATCTCCGAGGCCCAGATAGGCAGCATAAAAAGGATACTCGGGCGTATCCGTCGCCGTGAAAGTGGTGGAGGTGCCGGCAGCATCGGCTGTCGCCACCGTGACACCATCGGCCCAAAGGAGGTTAATTTCATCGTTGGCTTCCCATTTGACGATACGCTGATTACCGGTACCGTTCTCAATGGTGGTTTTTACCGAAGGAGACTGGGCCGTGATGCGGAAGACACCGGGCTTGGGGTCCGTGTTCGGTTTTTCCTTGACACAGGAATCAGCGAGGGTGGCTATCGTCGCCATCGCGGACAGAATGTAAAGAATCCGTTTCATAGCATCAGTCATTTTAATCGTCCCAGTCAATGGTTGTCGCAATAATGGTTTCCGTTCCCATCGGAGAACCTTCGCAGATTCTCCCCACGGAGGAAACTTCAATTACCGTAATGTCGGGGGAAGTGTACCCCATTTTAATGTCTTTCATATATATGGTTTTTGCATTAATTCTGATAAGCGCCCGGCCACCAGTCGCCCGTACCACGGGCTACGCAACGGCCATCGGCGGCATAACCGGACGACAGGCTCTCGAGCCAGGCCTTGAAGTCTGCGCCGATGCTGGCGATGCTGGTATGGATAGTGTCGACCTCGTCGTATGCCTCGATGGCAGCAGTCACATCGGCCTGCACGGCAGGGGTAAAGCCGGTCAGGCTGCCCGTCCAGGTGTACACCGCATAATGAGGCGTAGCATCCCAGTGCTCGGACCAGGATCCGCTGGGCAGTGAGGTCTTGCCCAGTAAATCAGAGCCAGCGGGGGCAGCATTATTGTAAGTGTCGTCGGCGCTGATAACGTTGTGACCCGCACTACTGAAATTCGTAGCGTTGTTCATCGCCCACACGTTGTCGGTCGTATTGGTATTGATGAGAACGTTGTTGCAGAAAATGGATTTACGGGAGTTTCCACCGCGGCGAACAAGAGCCGTAGGAGTGCCGTCGATGATGGTACTGTTCACAACCAGCCATCCGCCGTCTCCGTTGAAGGAAACACAGTTACCGGGAGACCCATTCGTGCTGCGATTGTTATACGAGGAAACATTGTTCATACACACATTGGCATTGCCAAAGTGCGTATTGACGCCCCAACCGCCACTGCTGGTGGTGGTATTATTGTAGAAACCGACGTTGTTCATATAAACAATGACATTTGTACCGCCCTGAATTGCGGCGCCGCGGGTCTTGGCGACATTGTTCTTGAACAGGCAGTTATTCACCTTCATATGGGCGTTCTGGTTCAAGGCGATACAACCGCCGCCGTAGATGGTTCCGCCGCTGCCGACATTACCGTTGCCGTCGAATAAGCAGTCGGTAAACTCGATGTCACTGTTATCCTGTGCACGGACCACACCGCCGTAGGCATTCCCGCTGCCAGTGATCTTGTTACCGGTGAAAGTACAACCGGTCGCTTTCAGGTTGGATCCTGCGATGGCAAGATAGAATACACCTCCGTGACGGACAGTACTACCCGAGACAATAGAATTATTGGTAAAGGTACAACCGTCTGCCTGCACAAGACCCGCCTTCTCCACAGTTATGCATCCTGCATTCCCGTCTAAGCAGGAGTTGCGGGTAAAGGTGCAATCCGTAAACTTGGATGTGGTGCTCGCTCCATTCTGGTGAACGGCACCCGAACCGTGGTAGGCGACATTATCGGTAAAAGCGCAGCGCGTAAACTCCGCGGTTCCGCTGCCAAGTTGGGCAGCGCCGCCGTGGAAGTTACCTGCAGTACCGTTATTGGAAGCACCGCTTCGGCCAATGTTGTCGTGGAAATCACAATCCGTAAATGTCGCCTTCTTGCTTCCAAGTTCAAAGGATAGGCACATGCCATTTCGACCACGGCAAC
>JAFZKT010000049.1 GCA_017553545.1 Bacteroidales bacterium
AATGGGAGGGGCCGAAGGAGCGTAGCGACTGAGTTCCCCCGTCCTTCGTCTCTTCCCCCCGCCTCTTTCTCGCGCGGTACTATAAGATACCCTGGACCATCTTAAGCACAAAAACCGGCTCTGCATGCTTAAGATTGTCAACCGCGACCATCTTAAGCACGCTGAGGGCCAAAACGTGCGGAAGATTGCACGTATTATTTCGGAATAATCATTATCTTTGTCTTTGCAGGGCGAGAGCCCTTGTGACATAGACAAATAGCGTTTGCAATTTGCTTTGACCGCGTAGAAACGTAGGAAATTTCTAAACTAAAGGCTCAAGCAAGTCGTGAATGCCCGCAGTAGATGCCCCTTGGGGTATTCCGCGGGCGTGACTTGTGCCTTTATGGTTTCCTACGACCACTACCGGACAAGTTGCGCCCGCGTTATTTGTATGCACTAAAACAAAAAAGAGTATGGAATTAAACCCAAAACGAATTGAGGATGCCGATTTTATCGCCAACCATAGCGACTATGAGCAGTATGCCTTGGTCTATAGTAAAACACTGGCCAAATTATCGAAAGGTGATAACGACAACCCCGATTCTAAGGAAGACAAAGGTGACGATTATGATGACCTTGGGCGATACATCAAGATTGCATCTAATAATAAAACAATCTATCGTAAATGCCAAGCAAGGAATGGAATTAAAAAGGGAGAAATTGCTTTAGCTGGCCGAACACTTAAGGAGTTGAGTCTGAATCTGTCGGAGGAATCTGTATCAGTAACGCCTTCCTCTTTCATAGCATATTATTTAAATAATAGCGACAGGCACGTCAGGGTCACTTCCCGGGCGGGATTTGTTGGATTCATTTTTACAATCGCATCCGCCATTATCACAATTCTCTCGTTGTTTATCGAATTCCCTATTCGCCTTTAGTTTACAATCATAATGAATAGAACTTTACACCTTTTGTACTTAATTGCCTTCGTTTCTGTATTACTATCTTGTACAGCGGAGGAGAACAATGGGTCCAACGGATATGGTAATCCGGTAGATAAGACTGTCCATGTGACGGGTATTTCCCTCAACCGAACATCGGCCACCATCAAGGAGGGTGAATTCTTTACACTCATCCCCACTGTTACCCCCGATAATGCCGACAATAAGAATGTAACCTGGTCCAGCAGCAGCGACGCTGTCGCCACCGTGGATAACAGCGGCAAAGTAATCGGCGTCAAGGCCGGCAGCGCGACCATAACGGCTACCACGGAAGACGGCGGGATGAAGGCGACGTGCGCACTGAGCGTGGAGGCTAATCTCGCACCCTCGGTAACAATCGGGGCCGGGCACATCTCCGCCGTAAGCGTTGTCCTGAGCGGAGAGGCCAATCTCGAGTCTTCGGTGTCGGCCGATATGACCATGGGCATTATGTGGTCAACGAACTCTGGCGTGCTGCCATCCAATTCTCAGAAGATTGAGGCGAAGGAAATCAGCGCCAAACAGGGCTTTAATGCCAGCTACAGCTATAACGTAGATCTGAAAGGTCTGGACCCGGCCAAGACATACTATTTCCGCAGTTACATCACCCAGAACGGTCAGGATACTTATGGCGAGACCATGGAGTTCACCACGAAGGAACTTTCCTCTCTGCTTCATACACAAGAAGCAACGGCCATTTCTGCAGTTAGTGCCAAGTTGAACGCGGATATGGATATGACTGATGTCCAATACAAGTCAAAGGCATTCGGTTTTTACTGGGGGCCATCGGCGGAATCGGTAATTGGCAAAGTTACGGCTACCGAGGGGGAGGGGACTACGTTTGCAGACCTGTCCGCACTCGCCCCTTCTACGCAATACTTCTACCAGGCATTCGTCGTTCTGGATGGGAAAGAGTTGAAGGAAACGGTTTTGTCTCTAAGCACGAAAAATCTCGAATCCTTATTGGAGACAAAAGAGGCGACCGATATTGAAGCCACAAGTGCGAAGCTGAACGCCAAGCTTGACCTTACGGATGTTAACTACAACAGCATCTCCTATGGGTTCTATTGGGGCACATCCGAGGCATCCCAGAGCACGAATCTCAAAGGAGAAGAAATAGCCGATAGCTCTTATTCATCATCTCTGAAAAACCTTTCCCATAAGACTCAATATTGGTATAAGTCCTATTTGAAACTTGACAGTCAGACATTATATGGTGAGGTGAAGACCTTCACCACGGATGTGGTTCCAGTAGAAAGTGTTTCGCTTGACAAAACGGAGTACACTTTCCATACGATAAGCAATACTCTACAGCTTCAAGCGACCATCCTTCCTTCCGATGCAACAGACAAGAGTGTAGAATGGACTTCAAGCCATGAAGATGTGGCTATAGTTGACGCCAACGGTAAAGTCACGGCCAAAGGTAACGGCGCGGCCACGATAACCGCCATGACCAAAGACCAGGGGAAAACGGCCACCTGCACCATAACAGTCGCCCAGTACGTGACAGAGATTACGCTGAGCTCCACATCTCTTTCGCTGAACGAAGGTCAGGAGCAGACTCTGACTGCGACAGTCAATCCGGACAATGCTAATGACAAAACGCTGAAATGGACATCTTCAAACGAAAGTGTTGCAACGGTGGACCAGACGGGCAAAGTGACAGCGGTATCAAAAGGAACGGCTACTATAAAGGCAGAAGCTAATGATGGTAGCGGCAAGTATGGAATCTGCTCTGTTACAGTCAATCGGCTTGTCTCTTCAATAGTATTGAACAAGACATCGCTAACCATCTATAACGGCAAGACAGAAACGCTTACCGCCACAGTAACACCATCCGACGCAAATAACACGTCGGTGACGTGGACTAGTTCAAATACCTCCGTGGCAACAGTATCCTCTTCGGGAGTTGTAAGGGGCCTCTCCCGAGGTAATGCGACCATTCAGGTTACGGCAAATGATGGTAGCGGAGTCAAAGCTACTTGCATAGTAGAGGTGAAACAGTATGTGACCGGCATCTCCATTGACAAGTCATCTCTTTCTCTCCTCGAGAAAGAATCATATACGCTGATTCCGACTATTAGTCCAGCAAATGCGAATGACAAGTCCCTGACTTGGGTTTCATCCGATGCATCAATTGCGTCGGTAGATGAACAGGGAAAAGTTACTGGGGTGTCGAAAGGATCTACCACCATTACCGCTACCGCAAATGATGGAAGCGAAAAAAGTAGAACTTGTCGTGTTACGGTGAGAAGACCTGTTTCATCTATTACGCTGAACAAGACGTCACTGGTTCTTTTCAGAGGCTCAATAGATGTTATAGAAGAAACTCTTACTGCCACGGTGATTCCATCTGATGCCGACAATCCAAAAATAACATGGACAAGTTCTGACCCTTCTATTGTCAATGTGTACGATGGCTGTTTAGAAGGCAAAGCACGTGGAACCGCCATTATTACAGCAACCGCCCAGGATGGCAGTGGAGCAGAAGCAACCTGTGAGGTTGAAGTTAAACAACTTGTGACTGGTATCCAAGTAGAAAAGAATTTAGTCTGGCTTCCTGCTGGAGAGTCGATGAAATTGGATATCACCCTTTATCCATCAGATGCAAACGATACGACTTGCTCTTTGACTTCAAGTGATGAATCCGTTGCGACGGTTGACAATAACGGCGTCATAACGGCCGTATCGCCGGGGGTCACACGAATCGACATCAGAACCAATGATGGTAGTGATTTTCCCAATTCTGCCCATGCTCTTGTTTACCAATTTGATACTCCAGAGGCTGTTGATTTGGGACTGAGTGTTAAATGGGCCACATTCAATCTTGGCGCATCTTCACCAGAAGATTGCGGAGCGTTTTATGCCTGGGGAGAAACTGCGTTTAAGGAACTGTATAGCGATTCTACATACGAATGGTTCGCCCCATACCGCTATATAAAAAAATACTGTCCAATCGACAAAGCCAATTATTGGGCTGGAACCGGGACTGTCGATGGGAAAGTGGAACTCAAAGACTATGACTATGCCGATGATGTGGCAAGAAAAAAATTGGGTGGAGGATGGAGAATACCAACAGATGCAGAATGGACAGAATTGAGGACACAGTGTACATGGACATGGGCTGTCCGAAGCGGTGTAGAAGGAATGCGCGTCAAGTCAAATAATGGCAACAGTATATTCCTTCCGTCCACCGGGAGTATAGATAGTTATGCCGGACAAGGAGGCTATAATATGGAGGAGACAACGGGACGATATTGGTCATCTTCTCTCTCGGTGGAGAATCCTCTCCGGGCATGGTACGTCTATTTTACACCAGATGAAATTTTAAGGTGGCATTTCGCTCGAGAAAGTGGGCTAGCTATTCGCCCGGTTACAGATTAAAACCATGTGATATGGAAAAACTCATCCTTAGAGAATTGCATAATCCGTCAGCCGCTGGCAAAGCAACCTACGGGGTTCTTTCTCCCTCTGACAACACCATTTATTATAATGAGAAAGTTGCAATTACATCGGAAGTATATAGTAAATTCTTCGAAAGGCCTTGTCAATTTAGACGTCGAATGGCTATTCTTAAGATTACTTTAAAGGACGAGAAGGGTAAAAGCCACAGTATTTGGCGAGCGGCGAACACTAAAGGAGTAAAGGGGATTAGGAATGATTCTATCGGGGCACCATTTGATGCCATCTGGGAGTTAAACGCGACGAAAGCCATAAGATCCAACAACCCCGTAGAGGTAGATGTTTCAAGAGGATGCTGGCTGCCATTTTTTCTTTTCCACCCTAATCATGCGGCTAGAATTGCGACCTGGATAGGTTTGTTGTCTGTAGGTTTATCTATCGTTAGTATTGTGCTATCAATTATAGGTAACTGTTGGTTGTTTTAACTCACGCTGACGGTAGTGCTCATAAGATTCAGAAAGGTGGTTATGCGGTCCGCATAACCACCT
This sequence comes from Bacteroidales bacterium, assembly GCA_017553545.1. Classification (GTDB taxonomy): domain Bacteria; phylum Bacteroidota; class Bacteroidia; order Bacteroidales; family UBA932; genus Cryptobacteroides. The sequence continues at coordinate 4,910 of JAFZKT010000049.1, forward strand.
TTCTGTAACATACTCATAATGAACACTTTGGCTGCTGCGACAAGAATTGGTTCCTTAGAATACCGGCAAGGCAGAGTGTCACAAGGCCTCCAGCCACTGGCCGAAGAAGCGGTCGTAGACTATATAGCCGTCCGGGGCGCGGTAGATGATTTCGTTGGCGAGGAGCACTCCGAGGGCGCTTTTTGCACTGCTGGCGGCCGTGAGACCGTGCTTGGCGAGGAATGCCCCGGCGGTGATTGCCCGCACCTTTTTCTCCCTGGCCACAGCTTTTAACAGTTTGACCTGGCCGCGCGGAAGAGTCTGCAGCAGGTACTGATAGTAAAACTCGTTTTCCTGTAAAATCTCCAGGATACAATCCTGTACCAGACTGGCATCCACGGTTCGCGTTGACTTGGCGTACATCCGGTTCAGAATCATCTGTACATACCAGGTGTAACCTTCGTACAAACTGTAAACCAGGTGGAATACCTCCTGAGGGAGCGAGCGGCCAACCTTCTTGAAAAACACTGCCGCGAAAGCATAATAAACCTGTTCGTCAATAGGGCCGATGGCTATCTCCGAGGTGCTCTGGTAAAAAGGACGCTTGGGGGAAAGGAACATTTCCCCTAGCATATGCGCCTGACTTCCTGAGAAGATAAAATGGACATTATGCATATCCTGAATGTACGAGCGAAGTAAGGCCTCTATATTCTGCTCCGGGTATTTGGCAATTTGCTGGAACTCGTCGAAAGCAATGTAACAGGGTGTTTCGGATTTCTTCAGATATCGGAAAACCTGTTCCAACGTTGCCGCCTCAGTTCCGGGAGCGATATCAAGTCCCACTTTCGGCTGACCAGTGACAGGGTCTATGGTAACAAAGGGTCTAAAACTCTTGAAAACGGAAGCAATCTTCTTCAGCAGCTTAACCGGATCCGAATCCAACTGTCCCAGAACAGCGGACGCAAACGCCTGCGTAAAATCACGAAGTGACTCCGTGGGGAACAAATCTATATAAATAGTTACAGCCTCCGGATTCTCCTTCTTCAATAAGTAATACAAGTGCCTGACAAGCCCCGTCTTCCCCAGCCTTCTTGGAGAAGTCAGCGTGATATTTCGCCCATTCTGCAGGTTTGTGCGGAGGATTTCCGTTTCCTTTTCCCTGTCACAGAAATATGCCGGAGACTCATAGCCAGCTACTAAAAAAGGATTGTCAATATAAGCGCTCATCTCATTACGATTTTTTCGTTACGTAATTTTCGTAACGCAAATATCGTAATAAAAAATGAAAAAGCAAAACCACTGGATTATATCGTTATGCCCATTGCTGTGTCCAACCCGATAAACCTCTGAGGGGTTGGGCACAAAAAACCGGGGTAAGCATATCCGACGTGTATGCCATTTGTCACGTTGGGAACACCGACCCGTGCCGTGATGCGCGAACACGCCGGGGTGGGAAGGGATGGTCCGGAGCGAATGGGCGGAAACGGCTCCGTGGGAGGGCCCTGTGCAGGGAGCGGTGCCGCGTCAGCGGCAGGACGGAGTCTGTTCGACGACGTTATGGGCGGGGCCGCAGGCCACGGCCATAAAAGGAGGAGTTAGGACGTCCAGCGACCGGGCGAGCGCCGTTTCCAACCACTGAGCGGAGGTCCGCCCTTCCCGCCCCGGAATGGTCGCCAAAAACGGTTGTTCCGGCGATGGTGAAGCTATTCGTGCTTTGAGAGGCGGTCCCAGGCGAGCTGTTCCCACTTGGTGCCGGGGCGGCCGTAGTTGGCGTAGGGGTAGATGGAGATGCCGCCGCGGGGGGTGAAGAGGCCGGTGACCTCAATGTACTTGGGGTCCATCAGTTTGATGAGGTCCTTCATGATGGTGTTCACCACGTCCTCGTGAAAGTCCCCGTGGCTGCGGAAACTGAACAGATACAGTTTCAGGCTCTTGGATTCCACCATACGCGAATCCGGCACATAGGAGATGCGGATTTCGGCGAAGTCCGGCTGGCCCGTGATGGGGCATAGGGTGGTGAATTCCGGGCAGTTGAAACGAACCCAGTAATCGTTTTCCGGGTGCTGGTTCTCAAAGGTTTCCAGCACTTCGGGAGCATAATCCTGGCTGTAGGAAGTATGCCGGCCCAGGGCCTTGAGGGATTTGGGATCACGTGCCATTAAACGTCCTCCCCTGCTTCTTTGAGCCGTTCGGCGTTTTCCGCAATCTGCAGCTGGTCTATGCATTCCTGGATGTCGCCGTCCATGAAGACGGGCAGGTTGTACATACTCCAGCCGATGCGGTGGTCCGTCACGCGGCCCTGCGGATAGTTGTAGGTGCGGATCTTGGCGCTGCGGTCACCGGTGGAAACCATGGTCTTGCGCTTGGCCGCGATGCCGTCCAGATACTTCTGGTGCTCCATGTTATACAGACGGGTGCGGAGTTCTTCCATCGCCCGGTCCAGGTTCTTCAGCTGGGAACGCTCTTCCTGGCACTGCACCACGATGCCCGAAGGGATGTGGGTGAGGCGCACGGCGCTGTAGGTGGTATTCACCCCCTGACCGCCGGGGCCCGAGGCGCAGAAGAGGTCCTTACGGATATCGGCCGGATTGAGCTCGATATCGAATTCGCCGGCTTCCGGGAAGACGGCTACGGAGGCGGCCGATGTCTGGATGCGGCCCTGGGTTTCCGTCTGGGGCACGCGCTGGACGCGGTGCACGCCGGATTCGTACTTCATCACGCCGTACACGCCGTCCTGGTTGCTGGAGAGCTTGAAGACTATCTGCTTGAAGCCGCCGGAGGTGCCGGGCGCCTGGTCCGTCACTTCCAGCTTCCAGCCGCGGCGCTCCGCGAAGTGCTGGTACATACGGAAGAGGTCTCCGGCGAAGATGGCGGCTTCGTCGCCGCCGGTGCCGCCGCGGATTTCCACCATGGCGTTCTTGCCGTCGTCCGGATCCGCCGGGATGAGAAGCAGCTTGATGTTCTGCTCCATCTCCGGGAGCTTGGGCTCAATCTCCGCAATCTCCTCACGGGCCATATCCTTCAGATCCTCGTCCTTTTCATTGATGAGGATGTCCTTGGCCTGCGCCAGCTCATCCACCAGCTTCTTGTATTCCAGGCCGGCGGCGATGATGGGCTGCAGTTCTTTGTAGTCCTTGTTCAGCTGGACGAACTTTTTCATGTCGGCGATCACGGACGGGTCCGACAGCTGCTCTTCCAGTTTCTTGTATTTATCCTGAAGGCTTAAGACCTTCTCCAACAGTGTGTTCTCTGCCATATTATGCGTTGTAGGGGCGGAAAGCCAGGCAGGCGTTGTGCCCGCCGAAGCCGAAGGAATTGGAAAGACCCAGGGTGAGTTTTGTCCTCACGGCCACGTTAGGCGTGTAGTCCAGGTCCAGTTCCGGATCCGGGACATCCAAGTTGATGGTGGGCGGGCAGATGCCGTCCTTGAGGGCCAGGATGGTGGCGATGGCTTCCGTGGCGCCGGCCGCACCGAACATATGTCCGGTCATGGACTTGGTAGATGAGATGTGGGCCTTGTAGGCAAAATCCCCGAGAGCGACCTTGCAGGCCAGCGTCTCCGCCAGGTCATTAAGATGGGTTCCCGTACCGTGGGCGTTAATATAAAGATTGTCCTTGGAAGGGTCGAAGTGGGCCTCTGCCAGGGCGTCCTTGATGGACTGGGCCTGGGTGCTGGCATCCGGACGGGGTGCGGTAGCATGGTAAGCGTCGCAGGTGTTGCCGTAGCCGACGATTTCACCATAGATGGTGGCGCCGCGCTCCAGGGCGTGCTCCAGGGACTCCAGGATGACCACGGCAGCGCCGTCGCCCATCACGAAACCCTGCCGGTTGGCGTTGAAGGGCAGGGAGGCGTACTTGGGATCCGTGGCGCGGGTGAGGGCCTTGGCGTTGTAGAAGCCCGCCACACCCAGCGGAATGGAGGCATGCTCACTGCCGCCGGCGATGATTGCATCGGCATATCCGTGCCGGACGGCGCGGAAAGCCTCACCGATGCAGTGCGACGATGTGGCGCAGGCGGTGACAATATCCAGGCAGGGGCCCTTCGCCTGATGCTTGATGGCGATATGGCCCGCGGCGATGTTCGAAATCATGGTGGCGATGAACAGCGGGGAAATCCACTTGCCGGTGGGATCCTCGATCATCTTCTGGGTCTCCCGGTACTGCACGTCGAAACCGCCGATGCCGGAGCCCACATACACGCCCAGGCGGAAGGGGTCGATATTGGCGCCCTCGCCTTCGGAGACAAGGCCGCTCTGTTGCATGGCCTGCCAGGCGGCGGCCATCGCATACAGGGTGAAGTTGTCCTGCTTGCGGATGAACGGCTTATCCATCCCGTATTGCTCTGCGTCGAAATCCCTCACTTTACCGGCGAAAGTGACGGGCATGTCCTTGAATTCCTCAACGTAGTCAATGCCGCAGAATCCATTGCACAGATTATTCCAGAAGGTCTTTACATCCTTTCCCACGGAAGAGATGACGCCCATTCCGGTTATTACCACTCGTTTGGGTTCCATAAATAAGTCTTTAAAGTGTGCAAAGTTAGTGATTTTCACGCACAAAAACAAAGTTAGCCCGAAGGGCTGGGAAATCCGGAGAATAATCATTAACTTCGCAAGACAGATTTGTACGCATTATGTGGCAAAGACAACAGACCCTATTCCTCCTATTATCGGCCGGGCTCATCATCGCCCTTTGCTTCAGCACAGCCTGCCTGGCCGGTCCGGACAAAACCAGCTACTGGCAGCTGGAGAAGCCATTTTTTGGCATCCTGCTGGGCATCCTCGCCGCACTGGTGCTCCTTGCCCTTGTCACCTATCGCTCGCTCATCCTGCAGATGCGGCTGAGCAGCCTGGGCGCCCTCGTGGCACTGGGGATGCAGGGATGGCTGGCCTGGATGTATTTCACTAAGAAAGACGTGACTTTCACCTGGACCGTCATCTTCCCGCTGGCCATCTGTGTCTTCAATTTCCTGGCGGCCCGCGGCTGTTTCCAGGACCAGCTCATGGTGGAAAGCGCCCAAAGACTCCGCAACAGAAGAAAACGCAAATAACATAAAACCATGAAACCTACATTACTTGTGCTTGCTGCCGGCATGGGCAGCCGTTACGGCGGACTCAAACAGATGGACGGCCTGGGCCCCCACGGCGAAACCATTATCGACTATTCCATCCATGATGCAGTGGAAGCCGGTTTCGGCAAAATCGTCTATATCGTCCGGGAATCCTTTAAGGCGGATATGGAAGCCCATGTAAAAGAGCGCTATGCCGGCGTGAAATGCCCGGACGGAGCGCCCATCCAGTTCGTTTTCGTCACCCAGGAACTGGACAAGATTCCCGCTCCCTTCACCGTGCCGGAAGACCGCGTGAAGCCCTGGGGCACCAACCATGCCGTACTCATGGCCAAGGACGTAATCAACGAGCCCTTTGCCGTCATCAACGGGGACGACTTCTACGGCAAGGAATCCTTCAAGATTCTGGCCGACTGGTGCCGCGCCCACGAAAAGACGGAAGGCCAGTACTGCATCGTAGGTTTTGAACTGGAAAACACCCTCAGCGAAAACGGCAGCGTATCCCGCGGCATCTGCTTCTACGACAGCAAGAACGTCCTCACCGGCATCGCCGAGCATCTGGACATCGCCAAGGAAGGCGACGGAAACGTGTACGGCAACAACTCCGTCACCGGTGAAAACCACGTGAAACTGGACGCCAAAGCCCTCTGCTCGATGAACATGTGGGGCTTCACCCCGGATTATTTCCGCAAGAGCGAAGCCTCCTTCATCACCTTCCTCAAAGAGCACATCTCCGAACTCAAGAAAGAATACTACATCCCTTATGCGGTGGACGTAATCGTCAAGGCCGGCGAAGGCTCCTGCGAAGTCCTTTCCACCCCGTCCCACTGGTTCGGCGTCACCTATAAGGAAGACCGTCCCGGCGTAGTGGCCAAATTCGCGGATCTGGTGAAAAAAGGCGTCTATCCCAGCCCCCTGTATTAGTCCATGAAACTGTCGGCCAGAAAAGTCCGCAACTATAACCTGTTTGCCAACCACGCCTGGTATGTGCCGGACGTAGGCGGCATGTTCGGCCTGCTGGGATTGTTCCTGGCGGGGGGACTCGTGCTGGGCGGAATGGTAGTCAGCCTCTTCAAAGCGCTGGAGCCTTGGGGCGTTCCGGAATTCTATTCATCGCTGTTAGCCTATCCACTGTCTTTCATTCCCGCGATGATTTTCGCGGCGAACAAGAGCCAGCGGAATTGCCTCTTTGAAACAGGCTATCAACTCAACAGCAGTCACTTCGGCCCGTTCAAGACCTGGGAGATTATCCTCCTTACGGTGCTGCTCAGTTTCGCCGCGATGATATCGGTAGACTTTCCCAACTACCTCAACTACCGCTTTACGGAGAGCATCCCTGTTCTGAAGAAGATTTGCGACTTTTTCAATAACAGGTTAGAACAGATGACGGGAGGCCCCTTATGGAGTTCCTTCCTTCTGGCAGCCATCTTCGCCCCCGTTTTTGAGGAATGGCTGTGCCGGGGCATGGTGCTCCGCGGCTTCCTCACCAAGATGAAGCCCGCCTGGGCCATCGTAACCAGTGCCCTGTTCTTTGGACTCATACATGTCCATCCGCAGCAGGCGCTCAACGCCTTCCTCATAGGCCTTGTCATGGGCTATGTCTATTACAAGACCGGTTCCCTTTGGCTTACGATGCTCATCCACTTCGTCAACAACGCCGCGTCTGTGCTACTTTCACAGTTCTCTTCCATGGGCCCCGACACCCAACTGATAGATGTATTGGGAGCCCAGAATTATGTCCTGGTTTATGTGGCGGGGGTATCTGTCCTGACAGCCTGCCTCCTTCTCTTCCGTCGCATTCCGCTTTTACAGAAACGTGGAAACGTGGACCGTGTTGAACTTGACGTGAAATAGAGATGGAGGAAGGGAAGAAAAAAGACAGGTGGGCCTGGCTCAAGCGGAAGGATCACAATTATCTCCTGCCGTTCATCATTATAGTCACCGTGCCCGTCGCCCTGTGGCTGCTGTTTTTCGCTCCACACAACAGCGGTTTAATCTGGATTAAAGCGTCCATGGAGGAAAAAAACCAGCAGGTTGAAATAACCCGTCTTCAAGCGGAGATAAAAGAACTGGAACGGGAAGTGGAAACCCTCAGGAACAATCTGGATTCCCTGGAAGCCTTCGCCCGGGAGACCTATCACTTCGCCGCTCCGGGCGACGATGTGTTCATCGTAGAATAGAGCCGGGCCGTCTGCACAGCAGCGGCGACATCGTGGACCCGCAGCCAGCGGGCACCCTTCTCAAGCGCCTTAAACTGAACGACCTGCGTTGCGGGCATCGCCTCTTCCGGGGTGATGCCCAGCGCTTTATAGACCATACTCTTGCGGGACAGCCCCACCAGCGTCTCCCTTTCCGGGAAGGCCGATGTCACCTCATCCAGCCTGTTCAGCAAAGCGTAATTCTGCTCCAGCGTCTTGGAAAAACCGAAGCCCGGGTCCGGCAGCCATTCGGCGACGCCGGCATCCTGCGCTTTAATGGCGAATTCCTTGAAATAATCAATGACCGCCCTCACCACGTCATCATAATCCGTCAGAGATTGCATGGTCTCGGGCGTTCCCCGCATGTGCATGGCCACATAGGGCAGCCCCAGCCGCCCGACAGTCTCCAACATCCGGGGATCCATCTGCCCCCCGCTAATGTCGTTCACAATGAACGGGCCGATAATATCATACGCCCGCCGCACGATTTCGGAGCGGTAGGTGTCGATGGAGATGGCGGGACTCTCCCCCCTGGGGGACTCCGCTTTGCTTCGCTCCGCTCCGGCCCCTCCCATTGTCTCCTGCGCCCCTCCGGGGCTTGTATCCAACGGGCCCCTCCCCCTACCCGAGTGCGGGGGTGCACACGCCCCCAGGGGGGAGTATCCCGCTATCTCCAACAGCACCGGTTCCAATCGGCGCCATTCCTCTTCCAGGGAGGGCTGAGGTGAGCCGGGACGGGTGGAACAAGCGCCGAGGTCCACCACATCGGCCCCTTCGGCGAAGAGGGCCTGGATGCGGGACAGGGCTTCGTCGGCCTTTGCCCGACTGCCGGCATAGAAAGAATCCGGCGTCAGGTTCAGAATGCCCATTATATGAATATTCCCGACCATTTGCTTAGCAAAGGTACGGATATTTTTGTATATTTGTCCAGTTAAAGATCCAACTATGCTCATCGTACTGGAAGGTCTTGACGGGGCCGGGAAATCCACCCAGGTCAGGCTGCTCAAGGAATATCTGCAGGAGCGCTGCGGCTCGCTGGAATACATTCATTTCCCGCGCTACGACGCTCCCGTTTACGGGGATCTCATCTCCCGCTTCCTGCGGGGAGACTTCGGCGCCAATGACGCCGTGCACCCGCAATTGGTGGCCCTGCTTTTCGCCGAAGACCGCCACGGTGCGGCACCCGCCATCCGGAAAGCGCTGGAGGAAGGTAAGACCGTCCTGCTGGACCGCTACGTGTATTCCAACATCGCCTACCAGTGCGCCAAGCTGCCTTTCGGCCCTGAACGCCGTCAGCTCAGAGACTGGATTTTCGACACCGAATACGGCATCTTCGATCTCCCGGAACCGGACCTGAACCTGTTCCTGGACGTTCCCATCGGCTTTGTGGAGCAGAGCCTCACCCGTGAGCGGCACGGACAGGACCGCAACTATCTGGGCGGAGCGCAGGACATTCATGAAGCGTCCATCGCCTTCCAACAGGCCGTGCGGGACCTCTATGTGGGCGAAACAGCCCGCGATCCCCGTTTCCAGCGTATAGATTGCGCCGATGAAAACGGAGCCATGCTTCCCCCGGATGCCATTTTCCAGCGCGTCCGCGCCGCCGTAGACGCCGCCTTATGAAAAAATTCCACCTGCACCTGCGCCGGTATGCCGCCTCGCTCGTCGGCATTGTCTTCCTGATTTCCGGAATCCTGAAGATTTGGGATCCGGTGGGGACGATGCTCATCGTCACGGAGTATTTCAAGTTCCTGGGAATGCCCGGACTCATTCCCGTCGCAAAGGGCGTGGGCATTGCCGTGGCGTTCCTGGAGTGCACGGTGGGTATCGGCCTCATTACCGGCGTCCTTCGGAAAGTATCGGCCATTGCAGCTTATTCGCTGGTGGGCATTTTCACCATTCTCACGTTACTCCTGTGGATTTTCAATGCGCCCATGGACTGCGGCTGCTTCGGACAGGCCTTCCATCTTACCCATGCACAGAGTTTCCTCAAGAATGTGATTCTGCTGGCGCTATGCGTCGCCGCCTTCGTCCCCTTCCGGGAGTTCGGGGTGGCCAAGACGCACAGGGGTGTGGCAGCTTCGCTTGCCATGATATCCATTATCGCAGCGACCATCTACAGCAATTCACACCTTCCGATTGTGGATTTTACGGCCTTTAACTGGGGTTCGCAACTCTCAACCGCCCTGAACGACGAAGACTCCGAAGCAGACCCCCACGATGCGGCCATCCTCAGTTTCCGGGATGCCGATGGCAACTACTGTGATGAGTTGGCCGCCAGCGAAAGGGTCATCATCTTCTCCGTCTATGATACTGAAAATGCCGATTGGGCCCGCCTGGAAGAGCAGTATCGCGCAGCGGCGGCCACGGAAGCGCTGCCGCTGGTGCTGGTGGCATCGGCCGAAAACATTCAGTTACCCCCGGACATCCTGCCGTATTTCTGCGACTATAAGACGCTTATCACCATGAACCGCTCCAACGGCGGCGGCACCTATTTCTATTACGGGGAACTCATCCACAAGTGGTCCGCACAGCATTTTCCCTCAAAGCTCTCGGAAGATGTGGCCGATGACCCCATCGCCCTCTCCACCCGCCACGTCACCCGACGCCGTATCACGGCCCAGGGTTTCTGCGTAATCCTGGCCGCCATCCTGATGCTGGTGTAAGCTAGAGTCCCTTCGCCTTCGCCTCATCCCAGAGCGCATCCATTTGCGCCAGGGTGAGGTCCCTGAACTGCAGGCCTTTGCGAAGGGTCTGCTCTTCGAGGTAGGTAAAACGGCGGCGGAACTTTTCCGAAGAACGGTTAAGGGCGGCCTCCGGATCCACTCCGTACAGCCGTGCGGCATTGATGACAGCAAATAGCAGGTCCCCGAACTCTTCCGCACGGTGGTCGTCGGAGGCTTCGGCCACCTCCCGGTATTCTTCGGCTACCTTGGCCCAGACGTCTTCCTTCTTTTCCCAGTCGAAGCCGCAGCCGCGGGCCTTCTCCTGCATGGCGAGGGCTTTCAGCAGGGCCGGTGTGGTCTTGGGGATGCCGTCCATCACGCGTTTGTTACCGCCTTTTTCCTTGGCCTTGATGAGTTCCCAGGTATCCGCAATTTCCTTGGCCGATGTCTCCTTCCCGGCCTCCGGTCCGAAGACATGCGGGTGACGGAAGACCATCTTGTCACAGATTTTGTTTATGCAGTCGGCGATGTCGAAGGCGCCTTCTTCCTGCCCGATCCGGGCATAAAAAACCATATGGTAGAGCAGGTCGCCGATTTCCTTGGCCGTGCCCTGCCGGTCGCCTTCCAGGATGGTGTCGCTGAGTTCATATACCTCTTCCTCCGTGAGCCGGCGGATGGAGTCAAAGGTCTGTTCGGCGTTCCAGGGGCATTTCTCCCGGAGCGCGTCCATGATGTCAAGCAATCGGCCGAAAGCGGCCAGTTTTTCCTCGCGTGTATGCATAACGGACACAAAGATACAATAAATAATGCTATCTTTGCTTTTCGGAATGGAGACTTTGCCTTTCATATCGGCCGATGAAGCCGTGCGCGTCGTCAGAAGCGGCGACCATGTGCATCTTTCCAGCATCGCCAGCGTGCCGCATATCCTCATCGAGGCCCTGTGCCGCCGCGCCGGAGAGCTGAGGGACGTGCACTTCCACCATTTCCACACGGAAGGGCCCGCCCCCTACGGCAGCGCGGAGTATGAAGGCGTTTTCTTCGACCAAGGCTTCTTCGTGGGCCCCAACCTCCGGGAAAGCGTCCGTCTGGGCGTGGCCGATTATCTCCCGGCCCACCTCTGGGAATCCCAGCGGATGTACCGCAGCGGCGTCCTGCCCTGCGACGTGGCTATGGTGCAGGTGTCGGAGCCCGTGGACGGGATGGTGTCGCTGGGTACCTCGGTAGACTGCTCGGTGGCTGCCCTGGAAGTGGCCCGGGATCGCATCGCCGTGGTGAACCACAACGTTCCCTTCGCCCTCGGCGACCTCATTCCCATCGAGCGTTTCACCGCCCTGGTGAAGGATGACCGCCCCCTTATCACCAAGGACTATGTGCAGCCCTCGGAGGTGGAACTCGCCATCGGCCGGAATTGTTCTGAACTGGTGCCGGACGGAGCCTGCCTGCAGATGGGCATCGGGGCGCTTCCCAATGCGGTGTGCGCTTCCTTGAAAAATCATCAGCACCTGGGCCTGCATACGGAAATGTTCGCCGACGGCGCCCTGGACCTCATCTGGAAAGGTGTCATCGACGGCTCCCGCAAGCTCATCGACAAAGGCCAGGTGGTCGCTTCTTTCCTGCTGGGCTCGCAGCGTGTGTATGATTTCATCCACAACAACCCGGATGTCCGGATGCGGGACATCGCCTATACCAATGATCCGCTGATCATCTCCCGGAATCCCCGGGTGGTTTCCATCAATTCCGCCGTGGAGATTGACCTTACCGGTCAGGTGTGCGCAGATTCCATCGGCGAAAGAATCTATTCCGGAACGGGCGGTCAGCTGGACTTCGTGCGGGGCGCCAAGTTATCGCCCGGCGGGAAGTCCATCATCGCCCTGGCATCCCGCACCGCCCACGGCGCACCCAAGATTGTGCCGGTGCTGAAGCCCGGCGCCGGCGTGGTTACGCCCCGCGCGGATGTGGAATGGGTTGTCACCGAATACGGCTCCGTGAACCTCTGGGGAAAGTCCCTGCAGGAACGCGCAAAACTCCTCATAAGCATAGCGCACCCCGAAGACCGCGAAGCCCTGGAGCGCGCTGCGTTCGAGAGATTCGGACGGCTTATTTAATCAGATTCCCCAGTACGGAACGGGTGAGTTCCTTGGTGATGGTGGTGGTAGCGCTCTTGGTGACGCTTCGAACCGCCTTCTCCTGGGTGGTCTTGCCGCCTTTCTTCTTCTTGCCGGTCACTTTTTCGGTGACTTTGTCGGCCACGGCAGCGGCAGCGACGCCCGTAAGCGCGGCGAGGATGGATTTCCCCACTTTGCTCAGGATTCCGCCCTTCTTTTTCTTGGCTTCCTCTTTTTCCGCTTTCGCCCGTTCTTTTTCCTCTTTGGCGGCGGCTTTCTCGGCCGCTGCGGCAGCCTTTTCAGCCTCGGCGGCGGCCATGGCTTCTTCCTGCTGTTTCTGCGCAGCTTCCAGTTCGGCCGCTATGCGCTCATAGGCGCTTTCCCGGTCGATGGGGTGGTCATATCGGCCATAGAGACGGCTGCGCTTGATGAGCTCTGAACGCTGGTCTTCCGTGATGGCGCCAATCTGGCTCAGCGGGAAGAGAATCTTCGCGCGTTCCACGATGTTGGGCGTTCCTTTTTCATCCAGGAAGGAGACCAGGGCCTCTCCGGTCCCCAGTTCCAAAAGTGTATTGTAGGTATTGAAGGCGGGATTGGCGCGGAAGGTATCCGCCGCCACCTTCACGGCCTTCTGCTCCATCGGGGAATAGGCGCGGAGGGCGTGCTGGACGCGGTTGCCCAGCTGGCCCAGGATGTTACCGGGGACGTCCGTAGGACTCTGGGTGATGAACCAGATGCCCACACCCTTGGAACGGATGAGGCGAATCACCTGTTCAATCTTATCCACCAGGGCCTTGGATGTGCCCTCGAAGAGCATATGGGCTTCGTCGAAGAAGAAGACCAGTTTCGGAAGATCCATCTCCCCCACCTCCGGCAGCGTGGCATACAGTTCCGACAGCAGCCACAGCAGGAAAGTCGAATAGAGTTTGGGCTGGAGCATGAGTTTGTCGGCCGCCAGCACGTTCATGATGCCCTTGCCGCCTTCGCACTGCAGGAGGTCGTAGATGTCGAAGTCCGGTTCCCCGAAGAACTTCTCCGCCCCCTGGTTTTCCAAGGTAAGGAGCGCGCGCTGGATGGCTCCGACGGAGGCCGATGTCACATTCCCGTAGCGGGTGGTGTATTCGGCGGCGTGCTGTCCCACATAGTTGAGCATGGCGCGGAGGTCCTTGAGGTCGATCAGGAGCAGGCCGTTTTCATCGGCAATCTTGAAGACGATGTTCAGAACGCCGGTCTGCGTCTCGTTGAGCTCCATCAGACGCCCCAGCATATCCGGCCCCATCCTGGAGATGGTGGAACGCATGGGATGTCCCTGCTCACCATAAACGTCGAAAAAGCGCACCGGGCAGCTCTGGAACTGCGGATTCTCAATGCCGAACTCCGGCAGACGTTTCTCAATGAAGCCCGACATCTTGCCCACCTGGGAGATACCGCTCAGGTCGCCTTTCATGTCGGCCATAAAGCAAGGCACGCCGGCCTGGCAGAAGGTTTCCGCCAGCACCTGCAGGGTGACGGTTTTACCGGTTCCGGTGGCACCGGCGATGAGTCCGTGGCGGCAGGCCATCTTCCCGACGAGGGAGAGGGGGCCGTTCTCTGAATGGGCAATGTAGAGCCCGCGTTCTGTGTGAAGCATAACTATTTGATTTTCAGTATATTCCTTACATTAGGGTGCACTTGGCGGTGCACCCTAAGTTCTATAATTCATTGATTATTAGTCACTTGAGCGGCAGCCTTGCGGGACTTCCAGAGGAGCCACAGCAGGGCCGATACGGCAAAAGTGCCAAGGCCGATCCAAGGGGCCAGGGTCTGCGGGACGCGGAAGCCGGTCTTGTCCACCAGGATGAAGGTGACGCAGACGGCGGTCATAAAAAGCGCCGGCAGAAGGGTAATCAGGTAGTACCCCTTCCCGCGGCGGAACAGGTAAACGGTGGCGGTCCAGAGCATGAACGCGGCCAGCGTCTGGTTGCTCCAGCCGAAGTAGTTCCAGATGACGTTGAAGCCATCTTCGTCTGCTATATTGTACCACAGGAGGAGGGCCGATGCCGCAAAAAGCGGAAGAGCGACCAGCAGCCGGTGGCCGATGCCCTTCTGCTCCAGATGGAGGAAGTCCGCAATGATGAGGCGGGCGCTGCGGAAAGCGGTATCGCCCGAAGTGATGGGAGCGGCCACCACACCCAGGATGGCGAGGATGCCGCCCAGCAGACCCAGCCAGCCTTCGGAGACCTTGGTGACCACGGCCGGGGCCTCAGCGGAAACGTCCGGACCCACTTCGGCGGCACCACCGTCGAAGAAGAACCAGGAAGCTACTGCCGCCCAGATAAGGGCCACCAAACCTTCCGTAATCATGGAGCCGTAGAAGACGGGCCGACCCATCTTTTCACTGCGGATGCAGCGGGCCATCAGCGGGCTCTGCGTGGCATGGAAGCCGGAAATGGCCCCGCACGCGATGGTAATGAACAGGCATGGGAAGATGGGTTGGTCGCCCAGGCGCGCCGTGGAATGGCACCCACCCAGATCTTGCCAAATCTCCGGCAGCGAAGGCCATTTGATAAAGAGGCAGACCATCAAAGCCACCGCCATAAAGAGCAGGGCGGAAGCGAAGAGCGGATAGATACGGCCAATGAGTTTGTCGATGGGAAGGAGCGTCGCCACCACATAATAGACAAAGATGACGCCCACCCAAATCATAATGGCTCCGCGACTGCCATCTCCGGCGAGATCTTCCCCCCCCAGGATGACGGCCGGGCTATAGACGAATACGGTGCCTACCAGCAGAAGGAGAAGGATGGAGAAAGCCAGCATCACCTTCTTGGTGCGCTTTCCCAGATACTCCCCTACCAGTTCCGGAAAACCGGAGCCGCCGTGACGGACGGACAGCATCCCGCACATATAGTCGTGCACCGCGCCGGCGAAAATGCAGCCAAAGACAATCCAGAGATAACTGGACGGGCCGAATTTGGCCCCCATGATGGCACCGAATATGGGACCCGTGCCGGCTATGTTCAGGAACTGAATCATGAACACCTTCCAGTTCGGAAAGGCGATAAAGTCCACGCCGTCGGCTTTGCTGACGGCCGGCGTCTTCCGGGAAGGGTCCGGGCCGAATACACGGTCTACGAACGCTCCGTAAATAAAGTACCCGAGAACCAGGGCGGCAATGCTGATCAGAAAGGATATCATAGGGATTCTTCGCTTGGCTCAGAATGACAAATCAAACAAAAAACGAGAAGTGTACGCGTCCGTAATTGCGTTCCTTCACGAAATGCGGATGCTCTTTGAAGGAATGCTCGTCCCCATGCTCCAAAATGAAGTAACATTCCGGATGCAGCAGGTCCAGGGAAAAGACCAGATCCGGCAGACTTTCCAGGCCTTCCAGGGCATAGGGCGGATCTGCAAAGACAATGTCAAACTTTTCCCGGCAGATGGGAAGGAAATCGAAGACGTTGTCACGCACCATGGTGACATTGGCGAGCCCCAGGCGGGCGGCTTCCGTCTTGATGAAAGTGGCGTTTTCCCGGGCCATTTCCACGCAGTAGACCCGCGCGGCGCCGCGGGAAGCGAATTCGAAGGCGATGGACCCGGTACCGCCGAAAAGGTCCAACACCTTGAGGTCCTGAAATTCGTATTCGTTGTCCAGGATGTTGAAGAGCCCTTCCTTGGCGAAGTCCGTGGTAGGGCGGGCCTTATACCCCTGCGGGGGCAGGATGACTTTTCCCTTCAGTTTTCCGCCGATGATTCTCATAACTGAACCACGGCCTTGAAATAACGGTACAGGGACATTTCGTCCTCCGGATTCAGGGGTGTTCGGAAATGTACGGTGGTTACTTCCGGATTGAGCTGCAGCCGTTTCAAAGCCAGGAAGAGGAAGTATTCCGCCGTGGTGAAATCCGGTGCCTCGAAGACATTTGCGAGGCACAGCGTGCGGCCCTGGGCAATGACCAGGTGCAGGTAGCCGGCGTGCCAGGCGGCTACAATCTTGTTGTACTCGCCGATGCCTTCCAGCTCCTGCAGAAGATAATACATTTCCGGCAACACGCGGACAGGCTCTCCCGAGGTGGGAAGCACCGTCTGGGCCATCACCTTGGACAGGGATTCGTCCAGGGTATTGGAAAAGACCAGCGTGGCACCGATGGACGGAACCGGAACGCTTTCCACAAAATCATTTTCCCGCAGCCGTACCACTTCCGCCAGGGCAGCGCGCGTCCGGGCGGGCTCCAGGAAGGAATCCGGCACCAGCGTCACCTTGGGCGTAAGGAGGGAAATGGCCACGGAATCATAGCGCCGCTGGAACTCCGGCGTGGTAAAAAGCCGTTCCGCACCCAGCCAGGGAGAAACCCGGACGGTCTCCGCCCCGCTGTAAACTTTAAAAGAATATCCACTCAAGGAGACTTGAATGGATATCCCTGTGATATCTGTAACAGGCCTGTCCATAAAGAGGACTACTCCCAGTTACCGGCGTTGTTGTTGGGCATCGTGATGCTACCCACCTGCAGGCCTTCGTACTTGTTCTGGTCCCTGCGTTCCGCATTCAGATTGATAAGGAGCTGTTTGTCCAGGCCTTTGCAAAGAGCCTTGTAAGGCATACGGGCTTCAAACAGCGGGACCGGCACACCGGAAACCATTCTGACGACGGACTCCATTTCCGTGAGCTGACGGCCGGAGAACGGGATGTAAAGCAAAGAGTCCACACTCCAATCCTTTTCTGCCTTATGATACAGGAGCAGGGTGTCACTTACCGCCACTTCCTGCTTGATGGAATATACCACTGACTGGCCGGCCTCCCTGGCCTCAATCAGTTTCTTCGTCAGGTCGGGTTCCTTCAAACGACGGTTGGCCTTCTTGATGGCTTCCGTGTTGGCCACCGCAATTGAGTCGTCCATGGAGCCGATTTGCATCGTGATTTCCATCTTGCCCTCCTTATAGAAGAGGATGAGGGAGTCCATGGAAGAGGTATAATGACCATTCTCGCTCTTGAACTGCTCCTGCAGGGTACGGATATCCTTCAGGCGCTGGATGGCCACCTGAGAACGGGCCTCTACCTCATTGTTAAAACGAACAGGTTTCATCACGCTCTTGACAATGTAGACGACCAGAAGAACGACGACCGCCGCGAGAACGAACTCCAAAACAATTTTCAGGGCTTTGTTCATTATTTCAGTGTTTTTAAATATTTCAAACTTCCGACAAAGTTAACAAAATCATTTATCAAAAACAAGAACAAAGTATTATTTGCTTTTCTCTCGGTTTGAAGCTATATTTGTAGATTGTTTAGTGTCCAAAAAGAGATGGATTTCATCCGGAGTGAAAGCATAGCCTGCCTGCGGCAGTGGATCGCCGACGCAAAGCGCTGCGCCGTGGTGAGCCATACCCATCCGGACGGCGACGCCCTGGGCTCCACCGCAGGCCTGGCCCTCTTTCTGCAGACGCAAGGCAAGGATGTAACCTGCCTGTATCCGGACGCCATCGCGGCCAATCTGCGTTTCATCCTCCCGGAAGGCCTCCCCTTCCATATCCACAATGCGGAAAAGCATTCCGCGGAAGAATGTATTCTCAAGGCCGATTTAATCTTCCTGGTAGACGCCAACAGCTTCTCCCGCACGGAAGGGATGGAATCCCTCCTGAAAGAGTCCAATGCCCGCAAGGTCCTCATTGACCACCACCTGAATCCGGACACGGACAGCTTCGGCCTGGTCTTTTCCACCCCGGAAATCTCCTCCGCCTCGGAGGTGGTGTACTGGATATTAAAGAGCCTTCTGGAGGAGGGTGTTGTTCCGCCAACCGTCGCTGCGCGACCCCTCCCGGTTCGCCGTGCCTCAGAGGAGGCACTGGCTACGGGCCCCTCCCTCTTACACGGCCGAGGGTGGCCATGGGTTGGCGGAACAACACCCTCCTCCATCGGCAGTGCACTCCTTACCGGCATGACCACGGACACCAACAACTTTGCGAATTCGGTGTTTCCCTCCACCTTGCAGATGGCATCGGAGCTGCTGGCGGCAGGCGTGGACCGGGACGCCATCCTGCAGCAGGTGTATCAGAGTTACCGGGAAAACCGCGTACGGCTGATGGGTTATATGCAGAGCGAAGAAATGAAAGTGCTGCCCGAAGGCGGCGCCTATATGATTCTGACCAAGGCCATCCAGCACCGTTTTGACCTGCAGGAAGGCGAATCGGAAGGCCTGGTGAACGTACCGCTGAGCATCGGCAAAGTGCGGCTAAGCGTGCTCCTGAAAGAAGACGAAGGCCATTTCCGCGTGAGTGTACGCTCGAAACAAGGGACATCGGCCCAGCAACTGGCCGTCAAATACTTTCACGGCGGCGGTCATGAAAATGCGGCCGGCGGCAAACTGTTCATCGGAGAGGATATTCCTTCGGCCGATGCCGCCGCGGAATATGTGGAACAATCCCTGAAAGCATTCCTGGGATGAGAAAGTGGCTGCTCATATCACTCGTCGTCCTGTCGGCCTGCGCAAAGCAGTCGCTGAAGACCACCTATGACCAGCAGACCACCTACATCGAAAGTTTCGTGGACGCGCGCATGAAGGAGACGCCCGATGCCGTTCTCACCCGGCAGGATGGCGCATACCGCCTTACCCTCAGCAGCACAGCGGCCGAAGACGCCCCCTCCCTGCAGTGGGGACACCGGGTGAAACTGGACTACGGCTGCTTCGTGCTCTCATCGGCCAGTCTCTCCAGCGGCAACCTCGTTTCCACCACCCTCAAGGACCTGGCGACGCAGGCGGGATGGACGCTCTCGGACGAAAGCATCTTCCAACCCGTCACCCTCACCCTGGATGACAGTCTGGTGGAGGGCCTCTCCAGAGGCCTCACCGGTGTGAAGGCAGGCGACGTAGCCTATATCCTCTTTACCGGCGAATACGGCTACGGAAAGAGCGAGCGGGGCACGATTCCTGCATTATCGGCCCTGGCCTATTATGTTCAAATTGAAGAAATCGACCCAAATGAATAAAAGCATCCTTCTTTCGTTAACCGTCCTGAGCCTGCTGGTCGCGGGCTGCGTTAAAAGTAGCGGCGACACAACCGGAAAAGACGCCCAGGAGCGCATCAGCAAGTGGATGGAGAAATACCATCCAGGCATCCAGCCCAATGCGGATGGTCTCTACATCCTGGAGGACGAACCCGGAACCGGCGAACTGTGCGACGGAGAAACCTTCCCCTTCGTGAAGATCCGCGGCACCATCCGCACCCTGGACGGCACCATCTCCTCCACCACGGAAGAGGACGTGGCCAAGCAGCTTGGCACCTACAGATTCGGAAACTATTATGGCGCACAGTACCAGTACCTGGGCGAAGGCTACAGCTACGCCGGTCTGGACGCGCTGCTCAGCGGGATGCGTCTGGGCGGCCGCCGCAAGGCCGTCATCCCCGCCTGGATGCTCACCACCAGCCGCTATGCGTCGCAGGAAGGCTATCTGAATGCCTGCACAAGCAGCACCCACCTTATCTACGAAATCACCCCGGTGTATCAGGTCCTGGATGCGGAAACGGACGGCATCAGCCGCGTCACAAGATATATCAACGACAACTATCCCGGCACGGAAAGCACCACCTACGTGGAAGGCGCGGAGGCCGACGACAGTTTCTACTTCATCAGCGACGTCTCCGCCTTCAAGGAGGAAGACAAACTCTCCGACGAAGCGACGGTGTACATCAACTATACAGGCAAACTGCTGGACGGCACCGTCTTCGACACCACCATCCGGAAAGTGGCCGTGGACGCCCGCATCGACAGCGACGACAAAACCTATGAGGCGCAGTCCGTCACCCTTTCCAGCACCTACAGCGACGTAACGATGGGCGAATCCTCTTCCCTGATCACCGGTTTCGCGGGTGCCCTGTCCCTGATGCACTGGAAGGGCCAGAAGGCCATCGCCGTCTTCTCTTCCGCGCACGGATACGGCTCCTCCGGCAGCGGAAAAGTCATCCCCTCCTACGAACCGCTTATCTTCGAGATAGAGATTCTCCCCGATGAATAATTCCGCCGCACCTACCGAACTGGGCACTAAGCCCATCGGCACGCTACTGCGGCAATATGCCGTCCCCGGCATCATCGCGATGACGGCCTCATCGCTTTATAATATGGTGGACAGCATCTACATCGGCCACATTCCCGATGCAGGTTCGCTTTCCATCGCCGGGCTGGCGGTCACCTTCCCCCTGATGAACATCTCCACGGCCATCGGCACGCTCGTTGGCGTGGGGGCCGCCACGATGGTTTCCGTCCTGCTGGGGCAGAAGAACTATAAAGTGGCAGGGAAGGTCCTCTGCAACGACGTTTCCCTGAACATTATTACGGGTATTATCTTCACCCTGGTCACCCTGCTGTGGATGGATCCCATCCTGCGCTTTTTCGGGGCATCGGACAATACGCTCCCTTACGCGCGGGATTATATGACGGTAATCGCCCTGGGAAACATCGTCACGCACCTGTATTTCGGCCTCAACGCCATCGTGCGCAGTTCTGGGAATCCCAAACTGGCCATGGGGCTCACCCTCTTTACGGTTACCGCCAATGCCATCCTGGATCCCATTTTCATCTTTGTGCTGGGGCTGGGCATCCAGGGAGCGGCCATCGCCACCATCCTGTGCCAGACGCTGGCTCTCGCCTACACCCTACGGTATTTCCTGAACCCGGAACGGTTCCTGCACCTGCCGCGTTCGCTGAAGATGTTCCGCGTGGACTGGAAGATTGCGAAAGACTCGCTGGCCATTGGCCTGGGTCCCTTCCTGATGAACCTGGCCAGCTGCCTGGTGGTGCTGTTCATCAACCAGCAACTGGTTTCCTGGGGCGGAGACCCCGCCATCGGCGCTTTCGGTATCGTGAACCGCATCAGCTTCCTGTTCGTGATGGTGGTGATGGGTTTCAACCAGGGGATGCAGCCCATTGCAGGCTATAATTACGGAGCCAGGCAGTTCCAGCGCGTGCGGGAAGTTTATGTAAAGACCGCCCTCTGGGCAACCCTGGTAACCACCGTTGGATTTCTGGTTTCCGAATTCCTGGCCCACCCCGCCGCAGGGATTTTTACCAATGACCCGGATTTGCTGGAAAAAGCGGCCAGCGGACTCCGGAAGGTGAATCCAGCCCTCCCCATCGTGGGCTTCCAGATGGTCACCACCAACCTCTTCCAGTGCCTGGGAATGGTGAAGAAATCCATCTTCCTGTCCCTTTCCCGGCAGCTGCTCTTCCTCCTTCCGTGCATCTATCTCCTTCCGCCGATGCTGTGCTCGGAGGACGGCGTATGGTACAGTTTCCCCATCTCCGACGTACTGTCCGCCATCATTACCGGCATCCTGGCCTGGCGCCTGCTGATCAAGCTGGGAAGGCTGAAGGACGGGGATGATCCTGTAGCGTTGGGAGGTCAGATTTAGAGATTAACCGCTCAGAATAAATAATAATCGCTCAGAATAACTAAAACTATGCACACCATCATTACCATCGGCCGTTCATTCGGCAGCGGCGGCGGCCACATCGGCCACGCCATCGCAAAAAAACTGGGCATCCCCTTCTACGACAACGAGCGTATCTCCAAGGCGGCCGAAGAAAGCGGCTACTCGAAGAACCTCTTTGCCGACAATGAGGAAAAACGCAGCCTCTTCTCCGTTTCCAGTTTCTTCGCCTCCGGGCGGCTGGGCTATTTCGACAGCGGCTACACCAACGACAACGTACTCTTCGGCATCCAGAGCGAGGTTATTCGCAACATCGCCGAGAAAGGCGACGCCGTCATCATCGGCCGCTGCGCGGACTATATCCTCCGCGACAAACCCATCCTGAAGGTTTTCATTGACGCGCCGGAGGATTACCGGATTGCAAAACTGATTGAAAACGAAGGCCTTAAGGCGGATGAGGCCGAAAAACTGATGCGTCGCAAGGACCGCACCCGCGAGACCTATTACAATTACTATACGTTCGGCGCCTGGGGACACGCCGCAGGCTATCACCTCTGCGTGGACAGCTCTGTCCTGGGCGTTGAAGGAACGGCCGACTTTATCATCGATTTCGGCCGGAAGGCCGGACTGATCCGTTGAAGCGGATTGTTCCCATACTGATTCTGGTGCTGGCGCTGGCAGTGTCGGCCATCCTGCTGTTTGGCAGACAGGCCCATGAACCCGTACCCAGTCCCATCCCGGAACCCGTTTGGAAAACCGACCTTCACGGCACCCTCCCGAACAAACTCTCGCAACTGCCCGGCCTGGACCACGCCGTGGACAGCTTCCTCAACTTCTGGAGTATCCAGGGGGCCTCGCTGGCCATCACGCGCAACGATTCCCTCCTGTACGCACGGGGCTATGGCATCTGCGACGACGGTGTCCCCATGACGGCCGATGTACGGATGCGGATGGCCTCCGTCTCCAAACTTCTGACGGCCGTTGGCATCATGCGGTTGCAGGAAGAGGGAAAAGTGTTTCTGGAAACGCCTGTTTTCGGCCCATTCGGCGTACTGAACGAATACGACCGGTACATCAGGGACGAACAGTATTACGGTATTACGGTGGAACATCTGTTGCGCCATCAGGCCGGTTTTACGCTGGTGAACGGAGACGTCATGTTCCGCACGCGGGAGTTCATGCGCAAATGGGGGCTGTCGAAGCCGCCCACAGCCGATATCCTGCTACAGAAAGAATTGCAAAAGCCCCTTGCTTTCGAACCGGGCACCTCCCAGGAATACTCCAACTTCGGTTATCTGCTGCTTTCCCTCATTATTGAAAAGGTATCCGGTCTCCCCTATGGCGAGTACATGCAGAAAGAGGTCTTCGAGCCCATCCTGTGCCATCACTTCGCCCTGGGCGGGGATTATCTGAAAGACCGCCTCCCCGACGAAACGCGCTATTATATGCAGGCCGATGCCGAAACGGTCACCTCCTTCGACGGCCGTTTCGCCGATGTGGATAAATGCTACGGCGGGAACCACATTTCCGGTCTTCTGGGCGCCGGCGGCTGGATAGGAACGGCGCCGGAACTGGCCCGTCTGGTGGCGTCCGTCGACGGTTTCGGCACCGTCCCCGACATCCTGAACCCCGAATCCGTCGGCCAGATGACCACGTACTTCGACCCAGACACCTACGGATTGGGCTGGGTGGACTGCAAGCCCGACGGCGAGCTTACCCGCACGGGCTCGTTCTCCGGAACAGCCGCACTTGTGAAAGTCTATCCTGACGGGGAATGTTGGATTCTTCTGTGCAACACCTCCGCCTGGCGCGGTTCCCGCTTCACGAACAACATCGCAGCGCTGTTCAATAATCTCCGGGGACGTTTCTCCAGGGACCTGCCGGTGAGGGATCTGTTCCGTTCCGAACCAACTTAAGCATGTTATAAGCACTTTTCTTGCTCAAGATTGTCAGCACGAACCATCTTAAGCAAGTTTCTCCGGCTTGGTGTGCTTAAGATGGTCCAGTGCTGTAATTCCGTTCTTTTTTCGTAACTTTGGCGACCATGGATAAACTGCTGCTCATAGACGGACACGCCCTGGTGTTCAAGATGTACTACGCATTCCTGCGCAGGCCCATGATCAATGCCAAGGGGCAGGATATGTCCATCCTTTACGGCTTCATCCGGCACCTGCTGGAGATGATTGAAAGGGAGCAGCCCACGCATGTGGCAGTGGCTTTCGACCCGCCGGGCGGCACCTTCCGCAATGAGATGTACCCGGCCTACAAAGGCACGCGTCCGCCCACCCCGCAGCTAATCATCGACGCCCTGGAGCCCCTCACCGAACTGGTAAAGGCGATGAACATCCCCGTGCTGATGGTCCCGGGCTTCGAGGCCGATGACGTACTGGGTTCGGCCGCCGTGCAGTTGGCAGGGGAAAACCTGGACGTGTATATGGTGACGCCGGACAAGGATTACGGGCAGCTCATCGGCCCGCACGCCTTCCAGCTCAAGCCCGGCAAGAGCGGCAGCGAGGCCGAACTGGTTACCGGTGAAATCCTCTGCCAGAAATGGGGCATCGCCCGGCCGTCCCAGGTGATCGACATGCTGACCATCTGCGGGGACAGCGCGGACAACGTCCCCGGCGTGAAAGGGGTGGGTGAAGTGGGCGCCGCCAAGCTCATCGCCCAGTTCGGCAGCATGGAGAACATCTACGCCCATCTGGATGAACTCACGCCCCGGCAGCAGGAGCAGTTTCGGGAGGCGGAGCCCCACATGGCCCTTTCCAAGGCCCTCGTCACCATCAAGACGGATATGACGCTTCCGGTTACGCTGGAAGACATGCGCTATACCGGACAGTTCCAGCCCAGGCTGGCGGAACTGTTCAACTTCTATGAGTTCGCTTCGCTGAAGAAGTACCTGGAGGGACACGTTTCCTCCGCGGGGGTGCCACAGCCCTCGGTCGCTGATAATAAGGCCGATGCTCCCTCGGGTGTGGCAGCCCCCGCTGCGGAAAAAGCCAGCCCCGCGGAGGTTATGAAGGCCGCAAAGGAAAGCAAAAAAGCGGGCATCATCGTGCAGGAACGTACCGTCTTGATAAGCGCGGACGGAAAAGTGGCGTCGGTGGGACTTCAGGAGGCCAAAACGCTGCTGGAGGACGAGGCCGTGGCGAAATACGGCGTGGACCTCAAGCGGGCGGCTAACAGGCTCTCCGATGAAGGCATCGGCCTGAACGGGCACTGGTGGGACATCCAGCTGATGCACTACGTGCTGAACCCTGAACGCAGCCACGAACTGCCGGCCCTGGCGCAGAACTACCTGGGGGTGTCGCTGGAAGCATCGGCCCCCGCCACCACGGGCTCCCTTTTTGAGGAAGCGCCCGAGGAAGACGACTCCGCGCGGGTGCTGGAAGCCGCCGTGCTGGTGCCGCTTGGAGACAAACTCCGCGAGCAGCTGCCGGATTTCTACGACCGGATGGAGGAGCCCCTCGCCAAGGTGCTGGCCCAGATGGAACGCGACGGCGTGAAGGTGGACATGGCGCAGTTGAAGGTGTTTGCCGACGGTCTCCGCCGGGAACTCACCGAACGCGAAGCCCGCATCCGCGAAATGGCCGGCCTGCCGGAGCTGAACATTTCCTCCCCCAAACAGGTGGGAGACCTCCTTTTCGATAAACTCCAGCTGGACCCCAAAGCCAAGAAAAGCGGGGCCAAGAGCCAGTATTCCACGGACGAAGCCACCCTGCTGGCCATTGCGGACAGGCATCCCATCGTGGATGAGATTCTGGAATTCCGGGCAGTGAAAAAACTGCTCTCCACTTACATTGAGCCCTTCCCGGGCTATATTTCGGAAAAGGACGGACGGGTGCACACCACCTTTAACCAGGCCCTTACGGCCACCGGACGTCTGTCCAGTTCCAACCCCAACCTGCAGAACATCCCCGTGCGCACAGAACGCGGCAAGGAAATCCGCAAGGCCTTTGTGCCCGGAACCCCGGACGGCGTGATTGTGAGCGCGGACTATTCGCAGATTGAACTGCGCATCATGGCGCACCTCAGCTGCGACGCCCATCTGGTGCAGGCCTTCCGCGACGGCGTGGACGTCCATGCCGCCACGGCAGCCAAGATCTTCCGCATCCCGGTGGAACAGGTGACGCGGGAGCAGCGCACGATGGCCAAAACCGCCAACTTCGGCATCATGTACGGCATCTCGTCCTTCGGCCTGGCCCAGCGGCTGCACCTTTCCCGCAGCGCCGCCAAGGAACTCATCGACGGCTACTTCGCCTCCTTCCCCGCCATCCGCAGTTTCATCGACGACAGCATCGCCTTCGCCCGGGAGAACGGCTACGTGGAAACCCTTTTCGGACGGCGGCGGTACCTGCCGGATATATCGGCCCACAATGCCACGGTCCGCGCCCTGGCGGAGCGGAATGCCGTGAACGCGCCCATTCAGGGGACATCGGCCGATATCATCAAACTGGCGATGATCGGCGTGGCGAAACGTCTGAAGGAAGAAGGCCTTCGCAGCAAGATGGTGCTGCAGATTCACGATGAACTCCTCTTCGACGCCCTTCCGGAGGAAGTGCCGGCGCTGTCGGCGCTGGTGAAAGACGTGATGGAAAACGTCATCCGGCTCAGCGTGCCCCTCACGGTGGACTGCAGCGCCGGAGCCAACTGGCTGGAAGCACACTGATATGGATGAAAAAGAAATCATAACGCGCGCCATCGCCGGCGACCAGACCGCCTACCGCGAACTCTACCAGATTTATGAAAAATCGGTCCGCGGACGCGTGAGCGGTTATTTCCGCTGGAAGGCCGATGTAGACGACGTGGTGCTGGAAAGCTTCCAGAAAGCTTTCGCGGCGTTGTCGGCCTTTGACACCGCGCGGGAATTCCGCCCCTGGCTGCTCACCATCGCCACCCGCACGGCGCTGGACCATCTTTCCAGCATCCAGCGGGAAGACCAGAAAAAAACCGGCATTCTCCAGAAGGCGGATACGGCCGACGGAGGCAATGCGCAGCTGACGGACTATACCCCGGAAGAGGAGATTATCAACGACGAAGTGCACGCCCGGCTGATGGGCTACATCGACGAACTCCCATCCCTATATAAAGACGTGATGATCAAGTATATGATCGAGGAACTGGAGTATGAGGAGATTGCCAGGGAACTGGACCTGGAACTCAATACCGTGCGCACCCGCATCCGCCGCGGCAAACAGCATCTTTCGGAAATGATGCTGAGGGAGGAGGCGCTATGACCCCGTCCGAATTCATCAGCTTTGTCGGGCAGGATTTTTCCCTGACGGCCGGACAGGAAGCGGCTTTCGCCGCCCTGGACGGCCTGTACCGGGACTGGAACGCGAAGATCAACGTCATTTCCCGCAAGGACATGGACGGTCTCTACAGCCATCACGTGCTGCATTCCCTAGCCATCGCCCGCTACCTGCAGACGGTTCCGGGCCTCTATGGGCAGTTTGCCTCTTCCGAGGTGCTGGACCTGGGCACCGGGGGTGGATTTCCGGGGATTCCGCTGGCCATCCTGTTTCCAGGGGCCCGCTTTGTCCTCTGCGATTCCGTGGGGAAGAAGACCATTGTGGCACGCGCCGTGGCCGAGGCACTGGGGCTGCAGAACGTGGAAGTGGTGAACGCCCGTGCGGAAAGCCTTACGCAGCGCTTCGACTTCGTAGTGTCCCGCGCCGTGGCGTCCCTGCCGGACTTCTACCCCTGGGTGAAGGGCAAGTTCCGCAGCGGCATCCTCTACCTGAAGGGCGGTGACGTCAATCCCGAAATGGCAGCCGTGATGGAACGCCACAGAGTCCCCGCCGGGAACTTCCACACCTGGCCCCTGGACGCCTGGCTCAAGGATTCCTACTATGAGGGGAAACTGGTGATACACATTGAAAAATAATTTTTGCAGTTTCCCGGAAAGTTACTACCTTTGCAGTCCCTTATGCGAAAAATATAAAAAAGAGATACTATGAAAAGAACGTTCCAACCTTCCCGCCGCAAGCGTGTGAACAAGCACGGTTTCCGTGCCCGCATGGCTTCCGCCAACGGCCGCCGCGTCCTGAGCGCCCGCCGTCGCCACGCCCGCAAGAAACTCAGCGTATCCGACGAAGACCGCTGGTAGTTTTCCTGCCGGAACATTGCAACACAAGCCGCAGACGTTTTTCGTTTGCGGCTTTTTGTTTATCTTTGGGGTATGGAAAGCGTGGACCCCGGCATACTGGCGCTGTGGTATCTCCTGGCAGAGGATTCCCTGCTGGAAGAGGGGGGCGCGCTGTATGGCGTGAGCCTGGAAGAACAGGAGACGGCGGACCTGGTGGCATTCGTCCGCCGGGCGCAAGAAGAACTGAGGCGAAGGAAGACGCCGCCCGTGCTGCCCGGCCAGCCGGTGCGCATCACCCCGGCGCTGCGGATCTACATCGGCGAAAAGGAACTGAAACTGCGGCCGATGGCAAAAACCGTCCTCCTGCTGTTCCTCCGCCACCCGGAAGGCATTGCGCTCAAATCCATCGGGGATTACCGGGAAGAACTGGGAAACCTGTACCGCCGGGTGAGCCGTTTTCAGGAACCGGAAGTCATCGAGCGTTGCATCGGGCGGGTGGTGGATATTTTTGAAAACGACTTCTGCGTGAACATCTCGCGGGTGAACGCCGCCGTAGACGCATTGCTGGAAGACCCCATCCCCTATCGCATTGGCGGGGCAGCCGGGCTTCCGAAGGCCATCCCCCTGGACCGGCGGATGGTAAAATGGGAATAAGAAAAACAAGCATATGATGAAAAGAACACTGACACTGATAACCGCGGTCCTGCTAACCCTGGTGCAGGCCAAAGCCCTTCCTGTACAGCAGCGGCAGATTATCTCCATCGAGACGGAAAACAGCTCCCTGGTCCTGCTGGTGCATGAAAACGGCCGGCTGGAAACCGTCCACTACGGAGCGCATCTGGACAGCCCGGAGCAATACCTGCAGCGAAGCGTCAAAACCGACGATTATAACGGCCAGCGGGGAGACACTTATCCCGCCACCGGCGGCCGCTTTGTGGGCGAACCCGCCCTGCACGTTCGCTACGCAGACGGAAACCACAACACGGAACTGTACTACACCGGCCATCAGGTTTCACAGAAAGAGGGATGTACCAGCACCACCGTGCACCTCAAGGACTATGTGACAGCTTTGGAAGTGGATCTGGTCTATGATGCCTACCGCAAAGAAGACGTCATTCTCCAGCACACGGAAATCCGCAACGGCGGCAATCAGACGGTGGAGCTGCTCAATTACGCATCCTCTTCCTTATATATAGATGCCGACGAATACCTGCTCACCCACTTCCATGGCACCTGGGCGTCTGAAATGCAGCCGGAGAGCGAACTGCTGGGCCACGACCTGAAGGTGATCGAAAGCCGGCGCGGCGTGCAGGCCACCCAGGGAAACAACCCCTCGTTCCTGCTGAGCCTGAACACGAAGGAACTCTCGGAGACGGACGGCGAAGTCATCGCCGGCGCCCTTGCATGGAGCGGCAACTTCCGCATCAGTTTCGAGCGTGACGACTCCCATCGGATGAACATCCTCTCCGGCATCAGCCCGTTCGCAAGCGCCTATCCGCTGAAAGCGGGCGCCACCTTCCAGACACCGGAAATGATTTTCACCTGGGCCGATGAAGGCGCGGGCGAAGCTTCCCGCAACCTCCACCGCTGGGCCCGCAGGTACGGCGTCTATGGCGGCGGACAAATCAATCCCACGCTGCTGAACAGCTGGGAAGGCGCCTACTTCAACTTCACCACGAAAACCCTGCTGGGGATGATGGACGATGCGGCCGGAATGGGTCTGGAGATGTTTGTATTGGACGACGGCTGGTTCGGGAACAAGTATCCCCGCAACGACGACAAAGCCGGTCTGGGAGACTGGGAAGTCAATAAAAAGAAACTCCCTGAAGGCATTGACTATCTGGCGAAATACGCCCACGGGAAAGGCCTCAAATTCGGCATCTGGATTGAGCCGGAAATGGTAAATCCCGCTTCCAGCCTGGCCAAGAAGCATCCCGAATGGGTTGTCCAGAGCCCCGGACGGGAAATATATCAGGGCCGGAACCAGTGGGTGCTGGACCTGGCGAATCCCGCCGTACAGGACTTTGTCTTCGGCATCTTCGACAACACCATGAAACTGGCACCGAACATCGACTATATCAAGTGGGACTGCAACCGCGTGATCCAGAGTTTCGGGAGCTCTTATTTAGGAAGCGAGCAGGACCGCTTCTTCGTGGAGTACACGCAGGGGCTCTACAACGTAATGCGGCGGATTAGGGAGAAGTACCCGAATGTCATTGTCCAGTGCTGCTCATCGGGCGGCGGCCGCATCGATTACGGGGCCTTGCGCTACTGCAACGAGGTATGGACCAGCGACAACACGGACGCCGTGTGCCGCGCGCTCATCCAGTACGCCACCAGCTTCATCTATCCCGCCTGCGTGATGGCGGCCCACGTATCGGCCGTTCCCAATCACCAGACCCGCGCCGTGACGCCGCTGAAGTTCCGCTTCGACATGGCCTGCGCCGGAAGGCTGGGCATGGAACTGCAGCCCAAGGATCTCTCCGCCGAAGAGCGGGCCCTTGCGGACCGCTGCATCGGCTCGTACAAGAAATACCGCGACCTGGTCTTCCAGGGGGATTTGTACCGCCTGGCTTCGCCTTCTGACGGCAGTTATTACGCGCTGATGTATGTGTCGGAAGACCGTTCCCGCGCCGTTGTATTCACCTATGCCCTCGCCTACGAAGCCCGCACCGTGGGCGGAAAGACCTTCCGCCTGCAGGGATTGGATCCGTCAAAGGATTATAAGGTAAGCGAGCAGAACGTGGACCGCAGCTGCTGGTGGGGCGACGGACAGTCGTTTAAAGGCGATTTCCTGATGGGAGGGGGCTTCAACCCCGTACTGGGCAGCCGCTATTCGTCGGCCGTGTTCCTGCTGGAAGCTCAATAGGCCTGGCGGGTAATACTCAGCTCCTGAATTTTATAGGTTTCCCCGCCGATGGAAGTGGCATAGATGGTCACCTGGAAAACTTCCCCGCCGGCGCTGAGCAGGCCGATCAGGTATTTCTTATTGGCCTCCGAGGCCTTGTGCGTAACCGTGAAAGAGCGCGGGGTGTAGGATTCAAAGAAGGTGCGGAGGATCTCCTGGGCCTGACGGCGCGAGCAGTTGCGGGTGGAGGAGATGACCGTCACATCCAGCGTATTCGCAAACCAGCTGGAGAGCGAGGCGGCATCCCCCCTGACCAGATATTTGGTGATGGAGTTGAATACGGAGAACTCGCCGTCGGGGCTTTGGCTGAAGGAATTGGAGACGGGAACCGGCGTCTGCGCCGCAGCGGAAAGGCCGAGAGCCATCAGGCCCACCGCAAGAAGGGTATGTAGCGGAGTTTTCATTCCGGCTTCTTTAACTTGCAAATTCCGAGCCGAATCATTACTTTTGCGAATAGATTCTTCGCTTCGTTCAGAATGACAATTAATCTTCTGACTGTCGGGAAGACCGACGTGAAATGGGTAAAGGAAGGCCTGGACGTGTATGCGTCCCGGCTGAAGCACTACGTACCCTTTTCCGTGACGGAGATACCGGAGCTGAAAAAGGTGTCCGCGCTGAGTCACCGGCAAATCAAGGAGAAGGAAGGTGAACTGATCCTGAAACAGCTGGCCCCCCAGGACACGCTGGTTCTTCTGGACGAACATGGAACGGAATTCCGCTCCCTGGAATTCGCCGCCTGGCTGGAAAAACAGCTGGCCGGCAGCGGAAAGAACCTGGTATTCGTCATCGGCGGCGCTTACGGTTTTTCAGAAGAAGTCTACAAAAGGGCTGATGGAAAGCTTTCCCTTTCCAAAATGACCTATTCGCACCAGTTGGTCCGCACGGTGTTCGCCGAACAACTCTACCGCGCCTTCACCATCCTGAAAGGAGAGCCTTACCACCATGAATAGACGCGAGCGCATAAGCCGATGGATATCGACGGCCCTGGCGGCCGCCGCAGCCATCGTACTGGCCATTTCCCTCCTCACCGGCAGCCGCCGGGCCAATCTGGAGGGCGCCGCGGAAGATCTGGGCCGGGATATCGAGAGGCGGGCCACGATGCTGGACAGCTATATCCAGGAAGCGCTGAAGAAGAAGCCGGAAAACTGGAAAGGACTCCGGAAACTCCCGGAAGATATGGTGGTGTACCGCTTCCGGGCGGATACCCTCCAGGGCTGGGCCAACCAATTCCCCATCCACAGCGAGGATCTCCGGCCCCGGACGCTGATACAGCGGCTGGGAGATTCGCGCGACAACCTGACCTCTCCCCTGGCCAACGTCTCCGAACAATTCTCCTTCATGAACATGGGGCCCAAGTGGTTCCTGGTAAAAGCCGTTGAGGGAGAAGACTGCAAGGTAATCGCCGGCCTGGAAATCGTGAACGAACTGCAGGCGGGATCCATCAACGGGGCCAATCGGCATTTCCATCTGGACACCCGCTATACCATCCGCCCCATTTCCACCAGCGTAGGAGAGCCCGTCGTCATCGGGGGCGTTCCCCTGATGAAACTCACGGCGGAGACCATGAGCGAGCCCCATCAACCCTTGTCGGCCCTCACCTGGCTGGCCGTAGCCCTGCTGTTGAGCGCTTCGCTGATGGTCCTCCGCACCCGGCCGAACCGCCTGTGGCTGATCATCGTGCTGACCGTTCAGCTGGCTTTGCTGGGATGGCTTTATTTCTACGGTCACAGACTCACGCAGGTTTCCCAATTCTTCTCTCCCCTGCTGTACGCCGACGGACAAATACTCTATTCGCTGGGCTCGCTGGTACTGCTGAACCTGGCCCTGACGCTGGTGGTAGTGGATTTCTATCTGGTCAGGAAGACCATTCTCAAGAGCTTTCTCCATCGGAAACGCTGGCTGCAGTGGGTGGCGTCCGTGCTGATTGCACTGACTTTCGCCGCCGTTTGCGTCCACATCCACTATACCTTCCGCAGCGTTCA
This sequence comes from Bacteroidales bacterium, assembly GCA_017553545.1. Lineage (GTDB taxonomy): Bacteria > Bacteroidota > Bacteroidia > Bacteroidales > UBA932 > Cryptobacteroides. The sequence continues at coordinate 37,306 of JAFZKT010000049.1, forward strand.
GTACAACTCCAACATCACGCTGGAGCTTTATAAGGTGGTCCTCCTCTCGCAGGAAACCGCACTGGTCTATCTGAGTTTCCTGTCGCTGTCGCTCACCCTGCCGCTTCTGCTGCAGATGCTCGCGCCGCTGGTAAAGAATCTCTTCGGCATCCGCTATGACGCCTTTTCCCTGCCCGGCCGCATCCTGTATGCCTTCGCCGTGGGCGCCTACTTCGTCACCGCATCGGCCACGATGGGCTTCCTGAAAGAACAGCAGCGTGTGGACGTGTGGTCCAACCGCCTGGCGATGGACCGGGACATCGGCCTGGAAATCCAGCTTCGCGCCGCGGAAGGGGCCATTGCCGACGACCCGATGATGGGAGCCCTGTCCGTGCTGGACGGAAGCGAAGACCTTCTGCGAAACCGTCTGGTGGGGAACTTCATGGGCCGTATCTCACAGGACTACGACATTGCCGTATTCCGCGCAGGGGGCAACAACATTTCCACCACCTATCTCCTCATGGAACGCGTCCGCGACGGGAAGGAGCTGGGCGAAGGCTCGCATTTCTTCTACAACTCCCTGGGCAGCGGCCGCGTCTCATACACAGGCATCTTCACCTACTATGACCGCTTATACGGGGCGAACACCATCCTGATTTCGGTGGAATCCAAGCACAACCGCGAGGACCGCGGCTACCTGAGTCTGCTGGGTATTGCCGATCCAGGCCGCGTGAGTCTGCCACCCGTCTATTCCTGGGCCAAGTATGTGGACAGACGGCTGGTTCAATATAAGGGCGCCTACCCCTATCCCACCATTCTTGAAGGGGCCTTGCAGCAGTCGGGACACGCCGAAGAAGACGGTTGGACCCATTTTGTGAACCAGGTGTCGGAGGAAGAGGTCGTCGTCCTCTCCCGTCCTGCCACGGAGCCGCTCTACCTGGTGGTGGAGGGCATCCTCTTTGCCATCGTGTCGTTCCTCGCCATGTCGGTCCTGGGCTGGAGAAGGAAGAGAACCGGAGGCCGGCGCTATTATCAGACCCGTATCGGCCTGGTGGTCTATATCTCCCTCATCCTCACCCTGGTGGCCATGGCCGTGTTCAGCGTCTGGTTTGTCTACCGGCGCAACAACGCCGACATGGAAAGCATCATGACCGCGCGCATCAACACGCTGCAGTCCATGCTTCAGGAGCATCTCCGGATGGTCGAGGCACCGGAAGACCTCACCCAGGCCGATGTCCGCAGCGCGGTGGAGACGGTGGGCAACAACCTCAAGTGCGACATCTCGCTCTTCGACATTTCCGGCAAGCTGCTGATGAGCACCACTCCGGAAGTATATGACCGGATGATCCTGGGGCATCTGCTGGATGACAATGCCTATAACAGCATCATATACAGCCATAAACGCTTCTGCATTCAGCCCGAACGGGTGGGAAGGCGGCGTTATTACGCGCTCTGCGCCCCGCTGATGAACAGCGAGGGCCGGATGGTGGCCATCGCCTCGTCTCCGTTCTCGGATTTCACCGCGGACCTGGAAACGGAAGCCGCCCTGCACGTAGCCATCATCATCGTCATTTTCCTCCTGCTCCTGCTGATTTCCCGCTTCGTCACCTTCGAGGTGGTGCGGCGGATGTTCCAGCCCCTCCAGGAACTGCGGCGGAAGATGACGGTTTCGGAAGTCTCCTCCCTGGAACCGCTCCAGTACACGCAGGACGATGAAATCACCCCGCTGGTGGAAGCCTACAACCGGATGGTTCAGTCGCTGGGTGAGAGCTCCCTGCGCCTGGCGCAGGCCGAGCGTGACAAGGCCTGGACGGATATGGCCCGCCGCGTGGCGCATGACCTGAAGAACCCGCTCACGCCCATCAAATTGCAGTTGCAGATGCTCATGCGGATGAAGGCCGCCGACAACCCCGCCTGGAAAGAGCGCTTCGACGAAGTGGCCGACACAATCCTCTACCATGTGGATCTGCTGGCAGATTCGGCCGACCAATTCTCCACCTTCGCCAAACTCTACGACCAACAGAGCGAACGGCTGGACCTGGATGCCCTGGTGCAGCAGGAAGTGGCCCTGTTCGATGCCCGCGAGGATGTGCAGGTGGACTACTTCGGCCTGTCTGACGCATGGGTATCGGCCCCCCGCCCGCAACTGATGAGGGTGGTGGTTAACCTCCTGACCAACGCCATCCAGGCGATGGAAGGCCAGGAAGGCGAAAAACGCCTGGTGGTCGCCGTCCGCAACGCCGTGGAAGACGGCTTCTATGACATTGTGGTGGAAGACAACGGACCGGGTGTGGCCGAAGACCAGCAGGAGCAGATCTTCACCCCGGACTTCACTACCAAGAGCAGCGGCAGCGGCCTCGGCCTTGCCATCTGCCGCCGCATCGTGGAGCACTGCGGCGGGTCCATCTCCTACAGCCGTTCCTTCACCCTGGGCGGTGCCTGCTTCACGGTGAAGTATCCCAAAGCTTAGGAGCGGGAGGAAGGATTCGTTCCGGGGGGCTTGTCCACCCCCGGACGAGTATAGGGGGAGGGGCCCAGAACAGTGCCCGGAGGGCACGGTGCAATGGGAGGGGCCGAAGGAGCGAAGCGACTGAGTCCCCCCGGAACGAATCCTTCCTCCCCGACTGCAAGAAAATTTGCAGAAAAAGGGATAAATCGTTAATTTTGTGGGCTTTTTTGATAGAAGATATATAACTAATAATACCAATTTTATGGCAACAACTGCTGATCTGAAGAACGGAATGTACATCATGTTCAACGGAAAACCCTGTGTGGTGGTGTACTTCCAGCACGTGAAACCCGGCAAGGGCCCGGCCTTTGTCAAAACCAAACTGCGCAACCTGGAAAACGGCCGCATCCTGGAGAACACCTTCACCGCGGGCGTAAAACTGGACACCATCAGCGTAGAGCGTCGTCCCTATCAGTTCCTGTATGACGACGGCGAGTCCTTCAACTTCATGCACGAAGAGACTTATGAGCAGATTACCCTTCCCCACGACGTAGTGGAGAACGCGGACCTGATGAAGGAAGGCCAGCGCGTGGAAATGATGTTCCTCACCGAACCCGAAGAACGCTGCCTCACCTGCGAACTTCCCACCTATGTGACCCTGGAGGTTACCTACAGCGAGCCCGCCGTGAAAGGCAACACAGCCTCCACCAGCGCCCTGAAGGAAGTCACCCTGGAGACCGGCGCCAAGATCATGGT
>JAFZKT010000050.1 GCA_017553545.1 Bacteroidales bacterium
GAAGCGGCACGGAGAGCTGGATGCCCGCGCCAAACGAAACATCGGCACGCAGTTGGACCGCCTGATGGAGACGGTGCTCCAGGGCCGCGACTATGACTGCGATTACGCAAAGATTGTCTCCGGCATCACGGCCGCCGACGTACAAAAGATGGCCCGCCGCTTTGCCGCCGGAGACCTGCTGCAAGAAATCTACACGGAAAAATGAGAAAACTGTTTCTGATTCTCTCGCTCTTCCTTTCGATGGCCGGCATGGCCCGGGCCGATGAAGGGATGTGGCTCATCCAGTGCCTGGACAAGGCGCTGGAAAAGAATATGAAAGAGCGCGGGCTCAAACTGGGCGCCAAGGAAATCTACAACGAGGAGGCAGGCGGCCTTTCCGACGCCATCGTGTCGCTGGGGTTTTACTGCAGCGGCAGTATGATCAGCGAGGATGGCCTCCTGATCACCAACCACCACTGCGCCTACAGCGACGTGGCGGCCCTTTCCACTCCGGAGCACAATTATCTGGAGGAAGGGTTCTGGGCGCTGAACCGTTCGCAGGAAATCCGCATCCCGGGACTGCAGTTCTACTTCCTGCGCAAGGTGGTGGACGTGACAGACGAAGTGGAAGCCCTAAAGGAGGAGCTGAAAGCCGCAGGCAAGCCCTTCGGCTCGCGGAAGATTTCCGCCATTATGGAGGAGCGTTACGCCAAGTCTTCCGGGATGGAAGCCGGCCTGGCATCCATGTGGGCGGGCACCAATTATTATATGTGCCTGTACGAGGCCTATGACGACGTTCGCCTGGTGGCCTCGCCGCCCGTGCAGGTGGCCGCTTTCGGCGGAGATGAAGACAACTGGGAATGGCCCCAGCACAAGGGGGATTTCGCGCTGTACCGCATCTACTCCGACGGCCAGCCCCTGCATCCCCGCCGGCATCTGCAGATCAGCCAGAAGGGCTACCAGGAGGGAGACTTCGCGATGGTCATCGGCTATCCCGGCCGCACGCAGCGCTATGCATCGGCCGCTGAAATCCAGCAGAGCATCTATGCGGAGCGCCCGCACGAAGTTCGGCTGCAAAACAAGCAGATGTCCATCCTCCGCAAATGGATGGACGCGGACCCGGCCGTCCGGATGAAATACGCGGACCATTTCTTCTCCCTGAGCAACGTAGCCGAACTGGACGAAGGGGAAGCCGCCTGCGTGAAGCGTTTCGACGTAGTGAATCACCGGCGGGCTTTCGAGGCCGGAATGGCGGCCGCATCGGCCTCCGACGCCGCTTTACTGAAGCGGCTGGACAGCATTTACACGGCCATATCGGCCACGGAAGTGCAGAAGGTCTTTTTCCGGCAGACGCTGGTGCGCAGTTCCCTGGCCATGCGCACGCTCATCCGGATGGGGAGCGCGAAGACGCCCAAGGCACGGGAGGACCTGATGGCCCGGGCGCTGGAAGAACAGGATCCGCGGGTGGAAAAAGAGCTGCTGGCCTTCTGCGTGGAAGAATTCTACTCCAATATGAATCCCCGGTACTACAAGCCCATTCATAAGGAGTTGCTGGAAAAGTTCGGCGCGGATTATGCCGCCATGGCAGACTGGCTTTGGGAACATTCAGCCTTCGGTCCGGGGGGCATTCCGGCCGATATGAACAAGGACCCGCTCTACCGCTTCTCCCGTGAACTGGGCATCCTGGATTTCAATGCCGACGAGCCTGCATCGGCCCGGGACCTGCCGTCCTTACGGGGCGAATACGTGCGGGCCAAGTACCGTTACCTCGCCGCAAAGGGCGTCCCGCAATATCCTGACGCCAATTCCACCATGCGGCTCTCCTACGGCCGCGTGCTGCCCCTGCAGCCCTGGGACGGGGTTTACACGCACTGGCAGAGCACGGCCCGCGGCCTCAGGGAAAAGCACAATCCGGACAACTATGATTTCCGCTATCCCGGCCTCTGGGAGTGGTATCTTCCGCCGGCAGACTTCCCCGTCAACTTCCTCACGGACAACGACATCACGGGCGGCAACTCCGGCTCGCCGGTGCTCAACGCACGCGGGGAACTGATTGGCCTCGCCTTCGACGGGAATAAGGAAAGTTTAGCCGGGAACTACGAAAGCGTCCCCGGCTACAACATGTGCGTCTGTGTGGATATCCGCTACGTCCTCTGGATCATCCGCTGGCTGGGCCGGCAGGAATACATCCTGGAAGAGCTGGGTGTCTGATTATCTCACCGGATAATTGAAATACGTATCCGGGAAAGGCTCTTCCCGGAGGGTGAAGTGCCACCATTCGCTCTCCAGCGGCTTGAAGCCGTGGCGGAGCATCGCTTCCCGGAGAATCATCCGGTTGGCATACTGCTCCGGCGTGAGCCCGGCCCTGTAGGACGGATGGCTTTCCTCCCCGAACCAGTCGAAGGTGCCGCCCATGTCCACTTCTTTCTCCGTAGCCATGTCGAAGAGCGTCAGATCCACGGTAGAACCGCGTGTATGGCCGCTTTTCGCCATAATGTACTCTTCCTCAAACAGGCGGCTCTTGTCAACCATCGGGTAAAAGTAGCGGCGCATCGTGGTGTCGGCCACGTCGGCCGCCCAGCGGACAAAGTGGTCCACGGCTTTCTGGGGACGGTAGGCGTCGTAGATTTTGAGCCGATATCCTATCTTCATCACGTCATCGCTCACGGCCTTCAGACTGTCTGCGGCCTGGGGCGTGAGCAGGGCCGTGGGGGCTTCGTAACCGTCGATGCGCGTACCCACGAAGTTGTAAGTGGAGTAATAACGGATTTCCAGGATGGCGTCCGGAACCACGTCGGAGATGGGCACCAGCACCTTCCGGCGCAGTTCTTCCTTCGCTTTTTCCATCTGGGCGCGGTAGGCGGGACTGCCCTGAAGCGCGGAATAGCCGATGCTCGCCGCCACCCGGCTGGCATCCACGTCGCTCTGCCAGTGTGCGCCGGCGATGACGCGGCTTTCCCCGTAATCCCACGCGCGGGCCAGGATTTCATTGGCGCGGGCGGGATTGACTTCGGCCAGCACGAGACCCGCCACCCAGCCGCGGATGGTGTGTCCGGAAGGGTAGCTGCCCTCTCCGCGAAGCACATTGTCTTCTCCGGTGAAAGTGCTCTCCTTGAAGTATTCGAAGGGCCGACGGCGGTGATAGAAAGCCTTGGGCTCCACGCGGATGGGATCTACGCTATAAAGGGAATTTTCAAAAAGCTTCCAGATTTCCGGCGTGTTCTCCCTGGAGATAACAAGGCCGAAAGCCCCGGAGAGCTGCCTGGCCAGGGTTTCGTACGACCAGGGGGCATCGGCCTTCACCATCGCGCCCCTGGCGGCATCCTTCCGCTGCTCCTTTCCCCACTTGTAACGCTGAATGTCGTACTTGAACGCCGGGGAATCCGTCTCCGGCGGCGCCGGGAGGATTTTCAGCAAGTCCGGGAGTTCATTAGGGCTGAGGTATCTCTCCTGCGCAGCAGCGCTGCAGGCCAGGAGCACAAACAGAAGGGTAAAGATGCGTTTCATAGCCAACTATTTTATTGGGGCAGGCGTCTAAAGGCTCACCTGCGCCAAAATCACGTTCAGGGCGGCGCGGACACGGGCGGCACGGTCCGGATGCGAAGCCTCCACGGCGGCGGCTTCCTGTTCCAGATCGGCCTTTACGGCCTCGATGTCAATGTCCTGCAGATACTGCAGCATGCCCGCAGGATCCGCATCGATGTGGCTGGCGCACTGGGCCAGTTTCAGGAACGGACGGGAGAGGAGCTTGTACGGGTCCACATTGGTATTGAAGACATCCTTCAAAACGGGCGTGTAGGCCATCATCCGATGGAAGAAGGCTTTTTTGCCGCGGAGGATTTCCGTATCCTGGGCCGGGAACTGGCATTCCAGCACCAGTTCCTGACCGGCGGGACGCTCCGGCAGGCTCACCACCAGGGCGAGGTCCTTACCCACATACTTCCAATCCACTCTCGAGCCGTTCACCCTCACCGAGGTGGGTGCAAAGACGCCTTCAATGATAAACTCCAGGCGGCGGGTGGAAGGCATTCCCTTGTAGCTGCCCTTGCGGGGGCTGACGACCACCTTGCAGGAGGTGGCATCGGCCTTTTTCGTGATGAGCGTAGTCGCATAGCGGGAAGTGTAGTCCTGAGAACTGCCGTCGTCTTCGTAGTAGTTGAGGCTGCTCTCTCCTTCGCCGGGGGCGATGAAAAGGCGCAGGACATTGGAGGATTCCTGGAGGGAGGTGATATCTTCGGACGCCATCGGGATGATGGAGCCGGCCTTCACCCACCAGGGATTCTCGTTCAGGGTGTAGGACAGCGTCTGCGTAGAACCGCCCTTGTAGATGCGTCCGGTGGCCATGTCGTACCAGTCGTCGCCTTCCGGGAACCAGATTTCACGCGGGGCCAGGCCGGTTTCGGCGTTCACGGGCTCACAGACGGCCGTTGCCAGAATCCGGTCGCCGAAGAGGAATTCCTCGTTGAGTTTGTAGGCCTCGGGCGCTTCCGGATAATCGTAATAGAGGGGCCGACAGATGCAGATGCCGCTGTCATAAGCCTCCCGCGCCGCATTATATATATAAGGAGAAAGGGTATAGCGCAGGCGGATGGCCTCCCGCATGGGGGCTGCATACTCCGGCGCATAGGTCCAGACGCGGCGCTCGATGAGGGCGCTCTTGGTGCTGTGCGTCTTGAAGATGGGCGTGAACACGCCGTACTGCAGCCAGCGGGTGTAGATTTCAGGTTTGTACGGGTCGCTGGCAAACTGATGTCCGCCGATGTCGTGGCCCCAGTAGCCATAGCCCACATTGGACGAAGTGGCCGTGAAGTAAGGCAGGAAGCGGAGGACGTCCCAGGTGTCGAAGCAGTCGCCGGAAAAGCCGATCTGGTAGCGGTGGCTGCCCAGGCCGCCCCAACGGTGGTAGATGACGGGACGCTGGCCGGTTTCATCGGCCCGGCGCAGTTTATCCGTGAAGAAAACGTGATTGAGCCAGAAGGTGTTGCTGAGGCCGGGGATGTATTCGCTCAGTTTCCACTGCTGCCAGTCCAGCCACCAGAAGTCCACGCCCTGCTTCTCCAGGGGATGGATGACGGAATTGAAGTAGGCATCGGCCCATTCCTTCTGGTCGATGCGGAACGGGACGGGCGCCTTTTCGCCTTCCTCCGCCAGACGGGCCGATTTTGTCTTAGGATCGCTCCTGAGGTAGAGCAGCGAATCCCCCGCGTGGTAGCGGTAACCCTTGGGACCGTCGTAGTCCGAGGTACGGGAGAGGTAATCCTTCACGAAAGGCTCATAGCAGTCCTCGTAGGGCTGGATGCCCGAAGCGGGATGCAGGTTGAGCGAAGTCTTGAGGTTCATCGCATGCAGGTCCGCCAGTGTTTTTTCGGGATTCGGGAACAGTTCCTTCTGCCAGGTGTAGCCCGTCCAGCCGATGCGCTGCCCGAATTCATCCTTGGGGGCGTTCTTGCGGCGCAGCGTCCAGATGTCGTGCCAGTCCATATCGATGACCATCACGTCCATCGGGATGCCGTGCGAACGGATTTCCCGGGCCAGATCCAGGAACTCGAAGTCTGAGTACTGCCAGTAGCGGCTCCACCAGTAGCCGAAGACGAACTTCGGCGGCAGCGGGATGCGCCCGGCCACCTGCGTAAAATCCTTCAGCGCGGCTTTGTAATCGTGCCCGTAGGCGAAGATATACCAGTCAATCCTGTCCCCTTCCGGGCGGGCCGACACCCACTCGCCCCAGGCGGAGTCATCCTCCTCCAGCACGTGCCTTTCGCTTTCGTCCACGATGGCCCAGCCGTCGCGGGAGAGGATACCCGGCTCATAGGGGTCGCCCTTGCCGTTGATGTTGTCGAATCCCTTGCAGCCGTCCAGCGTGCGGAAGGTCCCCATCAGGTTGCCATCGGCCGATGCTCCCGGCACCCACTTGACGGGCTTGCCGTTCAGCTTGAAACTCACGCTGAGGTTCTTCGCGTCGAATTTTCCCTTACCGTTGTACTTCAGGGTGACGTCCGCCGTCTTGATGGTGACGCCCTTGCCGCTTTTGCTCGCTTTAAACGCAGGCACGGGCAGGTTGCGGTTCACGATGGCCAGGGTGGCGCGGTC
>JAFZKT010000051.1 GCA_017553545.1 Bacteroidales bacterium
GTATGAAACTGGCGGAACAGTACAAGGAGAAGCCGGAAATCTGCAACGCCATCGGCGCGCACCATGAGGAAACGGAAATGACCTCCCTCTACGCACCGCTGGTGCTGGTGGGCGACGCCATCTCCGGTGCCCGTCCGGGTGCCCGGCGTGAGGTGATCGAGAGCTACATCAAGCGTCTGCGCGGGATGGAGAACCTGGCCGGCGCCTATCCTGGCGTCACCAAGGCTTACGCCATCCAGGCCGGCCGCGAGCTCCGCGTCATCGTGGGCGCCGAACAAGTGTCGGACCACGACGCAGAGGTCCTCTCCGTGGATATCGCCAAGAAGATCCAGGACGAGATGACCTATCCCGGCCAGGTGAAAATCACCGTCATCCGCGAAACCCGCAGCGTCGCCTACGCGAAGTAACTTAAGGCCGGAAGATGGGAAGTGCCGGTGGAACTCCGCTCACTTCGTTCCCTCCGGCACTTCCCCTCTCCCGCCGCAAAATAGCGTGGAGGTAAATACTTGACATTCAGTAACTTATATAAAATCGATGGGGCTGATTCACCCCATCGATTTTGCGTTTATCGCTGATAATCAGCACCTTAGATCCACGGGCTATTTGCCGAACAGGAGCGTCAGGTCGGCCTGAAGGGCGGAATTGGCCACTTTTTCCGGCACAAACTTCCAGGAGCCGATGACCTTGGGGTCTGAAATGACTTCGGGGTCAATGGAGCCGTTCTCCTTCAGATAGTCGAAGAGGATGGAGCGGATTTCCGGATAGCGGGCCACCACGCGTTCGTCGATGGCGTCCGTATCGATGCCGATTTCATCCAGCAGGCCACCGCCGCCGCTGGCGCGGTAGGAGGTGAGGGCGACGTTGAAGACGCGGGCGGGGTCGAAGGGGCTGCCATCGGCCAGGGACTGAACAGAAACTCTTTCCCCGCAGGGTTTCGTTACATCTACCGTATAGTTGAGTCCGGCCACGGAATCGAAGTTGTAGGAGCGGCCCACGAAGGACCAGCCTTTCTGCCCGGTGCGAGGGTTGTCCCTGGGCTCAATCTTCAGTACGTGGTCCCCGGGCTTTTGAATCCATCGGTCATAGGAGGCCTCCAGATAACGGACAACCTCTTCGCCGGTCATTGTTATCACAAACAACTGGTTCTCAAAAGGATAGATGGTGAACAGGTCATTGAATCGGAGAATCCCGGCCTCAACAGAACCATTATAGGTAAGCGGTGCGGCGATGGAAAGCTCCGCGGGGGCACAGCCGATGCAGATGGTGTGGATGAGATTCATATAGGGGCACATGCCGATGTACGCGTCCCGCGTGCGCAGGTCCACGTTCAGCACGCCCACTTCCTGCAAGGTAAACTCCCGCACCTTTTCGAAATCCGGACGGAACTGCGCGCACATCGCGGTATCGGCCTCGGAAGCCTTCACGGGGATGAGGTCCGCCTCGAAGGTTTTCTCCACCACCTGCCCTTTTTCCACGCGAAGGTGCATTTTCCCGTGGGCGAGATAGCGGCTGTGGCTGCCGGCATTCAGGAGGGCCGACGAATCCCGCGCCTCCACATAGGGCCTGTGGTCGTGTCCGCACATCACCCAGTCCACTCCGCGGACGCTGTTGAAGACGTCCAGGGCCTCGGATTCGGGATTGGTTCCGTCGCCGGCTCCAGTGCCCGAATGGATAACGGCTACCACCACGTGCGGTTTCTCACGCTGGCGGATGGCATCCACATCCTTCTGGATGCGGCCTGCTACGGATTCGAAATGCATTCCGCTCCACAGTTCTTCGCCCAGCCAGGCCTTGATGTTGGCGTTTTCATAGCCCAGCACAGCAATGCGCAAGTCCCCCTTATACACGATTCTGTACGCCGGGAAATAGGATCTCCCATTGTCGTTGCGGACGGCGTTGGCCGCCAGGAAAGGAATCCCGGCGCGGATGAGTTCCCGCTGCACGCGGTCATAGACGGCATGTCCCGTCTCTACGTCGTGGTTGCCCCAGGCGATGGCGTCATAGCCCATATACTTCATCAGGCGGGGAAACAGATGCGGGGAGAGGGTATCCACATAATTGAAATAGTATGCGGCGTTATCTCCCTGCAGGCAGTCTCCGGCATCCACCAACAGCACGTTTTCCGGACCATCGGCTTTACGGACACTGTCCACGTAGTGGTTCACCGCCATCAGGGACGGTTTGATGCCGGAGCCCGTGTAGGTGGAATCGAACCAGGCACCGTGTACGTCGTTGGTGGAAAGGACCGTGAGCGTGTACTCCCCGTCACGAAGGGGATGGCCGCAACTGCCCAGCACAAGCAGGCAGGCGGCCGAAAAGGCTAAAAAGCGGGTATTCATAATAAGATTAGCGTCTGAAACCCTTCATTTGTTGCATGAGGGAGCCGGTGACGGCGCCCTTCATCATCTTGCGGGTTCCTTCGAACTGCTTGAGGAGGCGGTTCACTTCCGGGAGGGAGGTGCCGGAGCCGTCGGCGATGCGCTTGCGGCGGCTGCCGTTGATGGCTTCCGGATGCTCGCGCTCATAGGGGGTCATTGAAAGGATGATGGCCTCGGTGGCCTTGAAAGCGTCATCCGGGATATCCACATCCTTGATGGCTTTTCCCACTCCGGGAATCATTCCAGCAAGGTCCTTGATGTTACCCATCTTCTTCACCTGCTGAATCTGGTTGTAGAAATCCCACAGGGTGAACTGGTCCTTGGCCAGTTTTTTCTTGAGGGCGCGGGCTTCCTTTTCGTCGAACTGTTCCTGCGCTTTCTCCACCAGGGAAACCACGTCGCCCATTCCCAGGATGCGGTCTGCGATGCGGTCCGGGTGGAACACGTCCAGGGCTTCCAGCTTTTCACCGCTGGAGACGAACTTGATGGGTTTCCCCACCACGGCCTTGATGGAAAGGGCCGCACCGCCGCGGGTGTCGCCATCCATTTTGGTGAGCACCACGCCGTCGAAATCCAGGCGGTCGTTAAAGGCTTTTGCCGTTTCCACGGCATCCTGACCGGTCATCGCGTCCACCACGAAGAGTGTCTCCGTGGGCTTGACAGCCTGATGCAGGGCCGATATTTCATCCATTAGCTCCTGGTCCACGGCCAGGCGGCCGGCGGTATCCACAATAACTACGCTGTAGCCTTCGGCCTTCGCCTTGGCCACGGCGGCCTTCGCAATCTTCACCGGATCCTTCTCCCCTTCTTCCGTATAGACGGGCACCTGGATGCTCTCGCCCAGCACCTTGAGCTGCTCGATGGCGGCGGGACGGAAAGTGTCGCAGGCGGCCAGGAGCACCTTCATGCCCCTCTTGGACTTGAGGTGCAGGGCCAGTTTGCCGGAGAAGGTGGTTTTACCGGAGCCGTTGAGACCCGCCGCCAGCACGATGCCGGGATTGCCCTTGACGTTGATGTCCTGCGCGGTAGAGCCCATGAAGGCGGCCAGTTCATCGTGCATGATCTTCACCATCATCTGCTGGGGCTTCACAGCCGTGAGCACGCCCGTGCCGATGGCCTTGTCCTTCACCTGGTTGCAGAAGTCCTTGGCCACCTTGTAGCTTACGTCGGCGTCCAGCAGGGCCTTGCGGATCTCCTTGACGGTCTCCGCCACATTGATTTCGGTGATTTTCCCTTCACCCTTCAGGATTTTGAAAGACCTTTCCAGCCTTTCGCTCAGATTCTCGAACATAGGGTCTCTATTTGTTTTGCAAAGGTACGATTTTTCCCCAATCGGCTAAAATATTTGTCGATTTTTGTCTGTTTTAGCCGAACCGCACAAAAAAAGCGTCCGTTTTCCTTGACGGGACATCCGCTGCCGGCTTACTTTACGCCCCGGCCGGGCAACGGTGCGCGGCCGCTAAAAACAGAAGACCTATGAAACCCTTGCACTGGGCCCTTGCGGCCCTCCTACCCCTCTCCGTCATCGCATGCGACGACTTCTCCCTCCGGGATGCCACCCGGGGGAAAGGAACCCTCCGCTGGCAGGTGGAGAGCGCCCCCGCCACCAAATCGACCGAGGCACTGCCGGACACCAATGACTACATCCTTACCGTGCGCGACGCATCCGGAACCGTCCTCTATGAGGGGGCCTACGGAGACTCGCCCCGGGCCCTGGATGTAGAGGCCGGCAATTACACGGTGGGAATCGTTTCCATCCCCTTTCCCGAACCGGCCTTCGACAGCCCCCAGTATGGTGACGAGCAGCTGGTGCAGGTGCCGGCCGGGCAAAACGTGACCGTCCGCTTGAACTGCACCCTGCAGAACGCCGGGATCAGGCTGAGAACCGGCCCCGAATTCCTGCAGGCATACCCCGACGGCATCCTCTACATCCAGCAGGGCGGCACCCGGCTCCCCTACCTCTACCGGGAAAGCCGCATCGCTTATGTTAAACCGGGGCTGGCCTCGGTGCTACTCTACCACGAAGGGCAGAACCGCTACGAGACCCTGTTCAACCGGCTGATGGAGCCCCGCGAAGTGCTCAGCTTAAGCATCGTCGCCCCCGGCGGGAGCGGCGGAGGAGGGAAAAACACCATTTCCGTACAGACCGACACCACCAAAGTATGGGCGCATGACAGTTTCGTGATCGGCGGGAATACCGGCGCGCCCATTTCCGTGGCCGATGTCCCCTCCCGCATCGGGGAGGAAGGCGTCTGGGTGACCGGCTACATTGTGGGCGGAGACCTTACATCGGCCGGAAAAAACGTCAAGACGGAGGATATTACCAAAAACACGCATCTGGCGCTGGCCGACCGTTCCTCCACCACCGAAAAAGCCTCCTGCCTGGCGGTGGAACTGCCGCAGGGAAAGGTGCGTGATGCGCTGAATCTGGTAAGCCACCCCGAACTCATCGGCCTACGGGTGCGGCTGAAAGGGAACCTGGTGGAAAAGTACTTTGGGACGGTGGGAATGAAAGGGACCGCCGACTACGAATTCCCGTAATCAGAACTGACGGCGGAACAGCTTCAGTAAGGCCGAAAATACCCGTTTCGGCCACCTCCATTCGCGCTTCCACGCCGGGAGGAGGATTTCACGGGATTCGGACTGGCTTTCCTCGAAATCCGCCCTCATGTAACGCGCCGTCTCTTCGTCAAAGATGAGGGTGTCCACCTCATAATTGAGCCGGAAGCTGCGCTCATCCAGGTTGGAGGTGCCGATGACAACCAGCGCGTCGTCACTGACCAGCGTCTTGCTGTGGACAAAAATACCGCCCCGTTCGAAGATCCTGACGCCCGCTTCCAGGCACTCCGTATAATAGCCCCGGTTGGCGGGTCCCAGCATAGGGGTGTCCACATTCTCAGGCAGCATCAGGCGCACATCCACACCGCGCCGGGCAGCATCCTTGATGGCGTCCAAAAGACAGTAGGGCGGCACGAAATACGGTGTACAGAGGTACACATAGTTCCGGGCGTCCGCAAGAATACGGCAAAAACCCCGAAGCATAGCCGACGGCTGTAATTCCGGACCGCCCTCCACGACCTGCAGCATCTTGTCGCGGAAAGGAGCATCCATCTCCGCCGCACCGGGCGTGAGATAATACTCCGGGGGGCGGGAGACACGGCCGCCGCTGTCCCGCCAGGTCTCCAGGAAAGATGCGCTGTAACGCGCCACCGCAGGCCCGGTAATACGGAGATGCGTGTCACGCCAGCGATAGAAATAATTGTCATTCAGGTTCATCCCGCCGGTGTAGGCCACACGCCCGTCAATCACCACAATCTTGCGGTGCTGCTGGTGATTGATGCGGTGGAACCACTTGCGAAAGCCATGCTGGATATGGGTGAAACGAATCTCTTCCACTCCGGCTTTGATCATCTTGGTGAAGAAAGAGCGCGGAACGGAAAAAAGCCCGCTCCAGTTATTGTTCAGAATCCTCACTTCAACGCCTTCCGCGGCCTTTTTCATCAGGATCTCACGCACCTGCTGTCCCGCGCTGTCGCAACCAAAACGGAAGTACTCGATATGGATGAAAGAACGCGCATCCTCCAAATCCTTCAGCAGCAGCTCCCGCTTCCGGAGACCGGAAGTGATAATCTCGAAGGAATTGCCTTCGGAGACCGGACTGATGGATTCAGGAACGGGACAACGGTTCATAGCAGTGCAAATGTAGTCATTTTTTCGCAGAAAGTTTTTACCTTTGTAAGTTGAACAGTTAAGAAAGCGACGGATGAAGCATTACCTGAAATGTCTGGAAGAACAGGTGCACCAGCGTGCCCTGTGCACCGCCCTGTGCGACTTTGAAGGCGCCAGCTACACCTATGCGGACGTAGCCTGGGAAATCGCCGGACTCCACGCTTTCTTCCGGGAAGCGGGCATTCAGAAGGGGGACAAAATCTCCCTGGTGGCCCGCAACTCGGCCCGATGGGCCATCTTCTTCCTGGCGGCCAACACTTATGAGGCCGTCATCGTCCCCATCCTGCCCAACTTTACCGCAGAGGGCGCCATGCAGCTGATCAACCACTCGGACAGCGTGCTGCTGATCACGGATGCAGACATCTGGAAGAACATGTCCCCGGAAAAGCTTCCCCTGCTGCGGGGTGTGGTGAACGCCCGCGAAGACGGCATGCTGTGGGCGCAGCCGGAAATCCAGGCCGCCTGGAACAACCGGAAAAACATCCTGAAGCAGGAATATCCAAAGGGACTGGATCCGCAGAAGGTGCACTACCACGACAATTTCGAAGGACTGGCCATCATCAACTATACCTCCGGCACCTCGGGAGACCCCAAGGGCGTAATGCTCACCTACCGCGGCATGTCGGACGTGGTGGAATACTGCCAGACGCATTTCTCCGACCAGCCGGAATGCATCGTCTCCATGCTCCCGCTCGCCCACATCTACGGCCTGGCGATGGAGTTCATCTATCCCTGCTGCACCGGATACAGAATCTGTTTCCTCGGAAAAACCCCGTCCCCTTCCCTGCTGATGAAAGCCATGCAGCAGGAGCATCCCACCCTCATCGTCACCGTCCCCATGGTGATGGAAAAGGTCTACACCAGCTGGGTGCGGCCCGCCATGAACACCCGTTCCGGGAAAGTGCTCAGTTCGGTGCCCGGCGTGCGGATGTCCTTCTACAAATCCATCGGAGAAAAGGTGCTGGGGAATTTCGGCGGCGCCGTGCGCACCATCATCATCGGCGGCGCGCCCCTCAACTGGAAAGTGGAGGTGGCTTTCCGTAAAATCGGCCTGCCTTATG
This sequence comes from Bacteroidales bacterium, assembly GCA_017553545.1. Lineage (GTDB taxonomy): Bacteria > Bacteroidota > Bacteroidia > Bacteroidales > UBA932 > Cryptobacteroides. The sequence continues at coordinate 7,169 of JAFZKT010000051.1, forward strand.
TGGTGGGCTACGGCATGACGGAAGCCTGCCCGCTGCTGGCCATCGAGACGCCGGCGAACTATGTGGCCGGCTCCTGCGGCAAACCCGTCCATGAAATCCGCATCGAATCTTCGGATCCGGAAAGGGTGCCCGGCGAAATCCAGTCCCGCGGCCCCAATATCACCACCGGATACTACAAGAATCCGGCGGCCGACAAAGCCGCGCACACGGAAGACGGCTGGTTCCGCACGGGAGACCTGGGCGTCATGGACGAAGGCGGGAACCTCTTCATCCGCGGCCGTATCAAGGCCCTCATCCTCAACTCTTCCGGCCAGAATATCTACCCGGAAGAAGTGGAGCAGATTCTCTCGAACGACCCTCTGGTGGAGGAATCCGTCGTCCTCTCCCGGGAAGGCAAGATTGTGGCCCTGGTCTATCCTCACTCGGAAGCCGTGGTGGGAACGGACGAGCAACAGCAGAAGGAAATCGCCGTCCAGATCCGGGACCGCGCGAACAAGTCCCTGCCCAAGTTCAGCCAGATCTTCTACGTGGAAATGGTGGACACCCCCTTCGAGCGCACTGCCAAAGGCAGCATCAAGCGCCACCTCTACAAATAATTTTGCAGGATTGAAATAAAATGCCTATATTTGCCCGCTTTTTCCCGAGCGGGCGCGTAAGCGTCGCGTAAGGCAAAGCTCAAGAAATAATGTTTAACAACTAGTTTTTTCAAATTAATCAATTATGTCTGAAGAAATTAAGAAAGCCGCTCTGAATGCTTCCATCGCCCCCGAGGAGTTCGACTGGGAAGCCTTCGAAAACGACGGTCAGGAAACCGGTTCCAAAGAGGAAACCCGTGCCCTGTATGAGAAAACCCTGAACAAAGTCACCGAAAACGAGGTGGTGGAAGGCGTTGTAACCGCCATTACCAAGCGTGAGGTGGTGGTAAACATCGGCGCCAAGAGCGAAGGTGTCATCTCCGCTCCCGAATTCCGCTACAACCCGGACCTCAAGGTGGGCGACACCGTGGAAGTGCTGGTGGAGAACGCCGAGGACAAGAAAGGCCAGCTCATCA
>JAFZKT010000052.1 GCA_017553545.1 Bacteroidales bacterium
ATGGGTAGTCGCACGCAGAACGGCCTGGTCCTGTGCGCCCACACGGATGATTACGCAACGGGGGTGATTAAAAAGCACGAACTCACCCGCAAGGACAAGGAAGACGACCGTATGGTGCACGTGCGCATCCAGAACGCCAACATCGAGCCTGTCTTCTTCGCTTACAAAGACAACGCGGAGCTGAACAGCATTATTGCCAAGGCCGCCGCCGGAAAGCCGGAATACAAGTTCGTGGACGAAAACCAGTTCACCCACACTTTCTGGGTGATTGACGACGACGCTGTGATTGCCCGCATCACGAAGATTTTCACGGAGGACATCGACGCCTTCTATGTGGCCGACGGTCACCACCGCACGGCTGCCGCTGCCCGCGTGGGCGCGGAGAAAAAAGCGCAGAACCCCCATCATACCGGCAACGAGGAATACAATTACTTCATGGCCGTCTGCTTCCCGCAGAGCCACCTCGCCATCATCGACTACAACCGCGTGGTGAAGGACCTGAACGGACTCAGTGACAAAGAGTTCTTCAAGGCCCTGGAAGAAGACTTCGTAGTGGAATGCAAGTGCGACTGCACCAAGGATGGCGGAAAGTGCCGCTGCGAGTATCCCTGCCACTGTGACTGCTCGGAGATTTACCACCCTTCCGGCCTTCACAACTTCTCCATGTACTTCGACGGCGTGTGGTACAGCCTCACCGCCAAACCGGGCCGTTACGACGATACGGACCCCATCGGCGTACTGGATGTAACCATCTTAAGCAACCTTGTCCTGGACAAGATTCTGGGAATTAAGGATTTGCGCACCTCCAACCGCATCGACTTCGTGGGTGGAATCAGGGGCCTGGGAGAACTGAGCCGCCGCGTGGATTCCGGAGAGATGAAAGTGGCTTTCGCCCTCTATCCCGTTTCGATGGACCAGCTCATCCGCATCGCGGACACGGGCAACATCATGCCGCCCAAGACCACCTGGTTCGAGCCGAAACTCCGCAGCGGTCTAGCAATTCATTCGCTGGACTAACGCCTGGAGCGGAACTCGCTGATTTACTGCGTGTTACAGAAAATAGGGTGCACCTGGCGGTGCACCCTATTTTTCACATCCTGCTGATTGATAGTTACTTACGCTCCACTCTACCAAATCTTTTCGGTCTGGGCTTCTGCGGCATCCTGAAGCTCCTCCGGCACATTCACGAAGAAGTTCCAGCCCGTGCGCTGCTCGATGGCGTCGATGCTTGTGCGGTATTTCGGCTTGCCACCGGATTCGGCGTCATAGTCGTTTCCGTTGTGGGCCACGTTTTCGAAGAGATAGGCGCAGCCCTTGGCGGCGGTCATCTCCCCAGAGGTGTTGAAGCTGCACTTCATCAGCAGTTTGTAGAAGTGGCTGGGGCAAGGCAGGGAGCCGAAACTCGGCAACGAGACACCGTCTTCATACAGCAGGCCCACCACCACATACAGCGTGTCGCGGCCGGTGGGAGCAGTGCCCTTCACCTTCTGTTCCAGCCGTTCCCAGATATTGCCGTTGAAGCCGTTCTGCTGCTGCAGGGCCTGGTTGGTGGCATAGAAGGTCTCCTTGTTGGCATCCGCACAAACCTGGCGGTAGTTGGAGGCCACCAGGTGACCGCGGCTGTAGCCGTTGGCCGATGACTCCTGCTGCCAGGACTCCGGAATGCCGGGATCCCAGTTGTTGGAGAAGCTGCCCAGTCGGCCGCCGATGTTGTTGTCCGGAAGGGCTCCGTTGTGCATGATGAACGCACTCCACAGCGGCGCCTTCTTGGTGGCGTCCACCAGGCAGGTGTAGTTGCGCCACTGACGGCCATCGTATTTGAAGGTGTGGGTTACCACCATCTGGTTGCTGTTGGTGGTGGCGTAATTATACCATTTCGTGCTGCCGTATTTCTCATTCCCGGAACCGCTGCAGGCGTTGGGGTTCTGCAGGGCAATCTGCGGTATTTCATAACCGCCCAGGTATTGCAGGCCTTGCACCACAGTCCCGCCACCGCCCGGATTATCACCGCCTCCGGGATTGTCCCCACCACCGGGGTTATCACCGCCCGGATCATCGCCTCCGGGATTGTCTCCGCCCGGATTGTCACTGCTGGTGAGGGTGGTGAACGCCCGCACAATACCCGTTATGTCCACGTATTTTTTGGCGGAACCGTCCCAGACGGTAATATAGGCCTGATAGAAATACTTGGTCCCCGGCTCCAGGCTCTGCAATTCGATGGTAAAGGAGCCGGAACGGCTGGGGCTGCTGTCCCGGACGATGCTGCGGTTCAGATTGTCTATCTGCGTGCCGAAGCGCATGCCCCTTTCCAGTACACCTGTAGAGGGAGCGCCGGAATAACTGCAGACAAAAAATGCTCCCAGGGTGCTGACGTTCTGCGCATCCCCGGTGGTGACCACGGGATTTCCCAGCGGTTCATCCGGCATTTGCGGATCCGTTGGATTCTGGGGCGAGGGATCCGGATTATTGGGCGTGCAGGCCGTAAAGCCCAGCAGGGCCATCATGGCAAACAGAATGCGTCTCATTCTAATAGCGGTTGAGAGGCCGTCCGGCCGTCATCATATGTACCTTGCGCTTCACTTCGTCCAGCACCAGCTTGTGCGCAATGCGCTGGGCCAGCTGCTGCTCGGTGGGCTCTTTTGCCTGAAGGGCGTCCGCATATTGGTTGGCCGATGCCAGCACGGTGTCAATCAGCTCCACGATGTTCACCATGTCTTTCTCGTCGAACCCGCGGGACGTAACGGCGGGCGTTCCCACGCGGAGACCGCTGGTGGCGAAGGGGCTGCGGCTGTCGAAGGGCACCATGTTCTTGTTCACGGTAATATCGGCCCGGACCAGTTCCTTTTCCGCCATCCGGCCCGTCAGATCCGGGAATTTCGTCCTGAGGTCGATGAGCATGAGGTGATTGTCCGTACCGCCGGAGATGATTTTATAGCCCTTGCCGATGAACGCGCGGCACATGGCGGCGGCGTTGGCCACCACCTGCTTCTGATAGGCGACGTATTCCGGCTGCGCGGCTTCGAAGAAAGCCACGGCTTTGGCGGCGATGACGTGCTCCAGCGGACCGCCCTGTACGCCGGGGAAGACGCTGGAATTGAGCAGGGCGCTCATCTTCTTCACCTCGCCCTTCGGAGTGGTGAGCCCCCAGGGGTTGTCGAAGTCCTTGCCCATCAGGATGATGCCGCCGCGGGGACCTCTTAAAGTCTTATGGGTGGTGGAAGTGACGATGTGCGCGTATTTGACGGGGTTTTTCAGCAGGCCCGCGGCGATGAGGCCGGCCGTGTGGGCCATGTCGATCCAGAGGATGGCGCCCACTTTGTCGGCAATGGCCCGCATCCTTTCATAGTCCCATTCGCGGGAGTAGGCCGATGCCCCTCCGATGATGAGCTTAGGCTTACATTCCAGGGCCTTGCGCTCCATTTCGTCATAGTCCACCAGGCCCGTTTCCGGGTTGAGGCCGTAGGCGACGGGATGGTAAAGGATGCCGCTGGCATTCACGGGAGAACCGTGGGTGAGGTGGCCGCCCATGGAGAGGTCCAGGCCCATGAAGGTATCCCCTGGCTTCAGGATGGCCATGGTTACGGCCATGTTCGCCTGAGCGCCGGAATGCGGCTGCACATTGGCGTATTCCGCATCGTAAAGTGCGCAGAGCCGGTCGATGGCCAGCTGTTCAATCTGGTCCACCACCTCGCAGCCGCCGTAATAGCGCTTGCCGGGGTAACCTTCCGCATATTTGTTGGTGCACACGGAGCCCATGGCTTCCAGCACCTGATTGGAAACATAGTTTTCAGAGGCGATCAGCTCCAGCCCGGCGCTCTGACGCTCGTGCTCCTGCTTGATCAGATCAAAGATCTGTATGTCTTTTTTCATGGAAGTGTTATTAATCATACAAAGATAACAATTTTCCTTAACTTTGCAGGTATGAAAGACCGGAAACTGCTCAATGTGGAACTGGGCCGGCTCACCCCGGAGGAATACCGTACGCAGCGGCCGCAAAGCGGCATCGTGCTGGTGCTGGACAATGTGCGCAGCGCCCACAACGTGGGCAGTGCCTTCCGTACGGCGGATGCCTTCGGCGTGGACAAAGTCTATCTTGGCGGCATCTGCCCCGTTCCGCCTTCCCCGGAGCTCCACAAAGTGGCCCTGGGCGCCGAGGAATCGGTTCCATCCGAGCATGTGGAGGATGTGGTGGACCTGGTCCACCGCCTGCAGGCCGATGGCTACAAGGTCATCTCCGTGGAGCAGACCGTCCATTCCGTGAAACTGGACGCCTTCGAACCTGTTGAAGGGCAGCGTTACGCGCTGGTTTTCGGAAACGAAGTCGCCGGCGTACAACAGGAAGTTGTAGACGCCAGCGACTTTTCTTTGGAAATTCCCCAGCAGGGCACCAAGCATTCGCTCAATGTGTCCGTTTCCGTGGGGGTGGTGCTATGGGGCGTAACACGTAAATAATTCACACTCAGTAAGTTATAGAAAAAGGGGTGCACATTCAGGTGCACCCCTTTTTTAACAATATACTGTGTATCAATAAGTTGCGCGCCACGCTAATAGGAAACCTTATTTAGGAACAGCGCGTGACCGGGGACGGATTCGCCTGCGTCGCTGCGGGTACCGGAGGCGATGAGCTCCGCTATCCATTCGGGCCGATGCCTGCCCCGCCCCACCTCAATGAGCGATCCCACCGTAGCTCGGACCATGTTCCGCAGGAACCGGTCTGCCGACACACGGAAGTACCAGTAAAGAGATTCTTCGCTGCGCTCAGAATGACAAAGGGAATCAAGCGTGGGGGTATAAGGCTTCCAGAAGGCCTCCGTGACGGTGCAGATGGAGGTTTTGTTGTCGCCGCCGGTTTTTTCGAAGCAGGAAAAGTCGTGCGTTCCGAGGAGATATCGGCAGGCCTCGTTCATGGCGTCGAAATCCAGATTGGGATAGCCGCAGAGCCATGAATAGTTCCGCACGAAGGGGTCTTTCCGCCGATGGATGAAGTAAGTATATTCCCGCCGAACAGCGCTGAAACGGGCGTGCAAATCATCGGGCACGGGCGTTACCGAAAAAACAGCTACGCTGTGGGGTAAAATGGCATTTAATTTGTAGATAAAATCCGGCGCCTCGAAGGGCAGCGAGCCCGGCCAGTCGAAGTGCGCCACGTAGCCGGAAGCGTGCACGCCGGTATCCGTCCGGCCGGCACCGGTTACGGGAACGGGACCGCCCAGAAGCCGCGAAAGCGCTTCCTCCAGGCAGGCCTGCACAGACGGAGAGGAGGGCTGGATCTGCCAGCCGCAGAAATCCGTTCCGTCGTAAGAGAGGCTCAGGAAATAACGCATATGCAAATGTACTAAAATATATGGAATCTGTTAACATTCGCGAATTAAACGAAAGAATCCAGAAAGAGAGTCAGTTCGTAGATCTGCTCACCCTTGAAATGGGCAAGGTGATCGTGGGCCAGAAGCCGCTGGTGGAGAACCTCCTCATCGGCCTTTTGAGCGGCGGTCACATTTTGCTGGAAGGCGTGCCCGGCCTGGCCAAGACGCTGGCCATCAACACCCTTTCGCAGGCGGTAGACGCCAGTTTCAGCCGCATCCAGTTCACCCCGGACCTGCTGCCGGCGGATGTAATCGGCACCCTCATCTACTCCCAGAAGAAGGAGAGCTTCGAGGTGCACAAGGGCCCCGTTTTCGCCAACTTCGTATTGGCCGATGAAATCAACCGAAGCCCGGCAAAAGTGCAGAGCGCCCTCTTGGAAGCCATGCAGGAGCATCAAGTGACCATCGGCGACAAGACCTACAAACTGCCCGAACCGTTCCTTGTGATGGCCACCCAGAACCCCATCGAGCAGGAGGGCACCTATCCCCTGCCGGAAGCCCAGGTGGACCGCTTTATGTTAAAGGTAGTGGTGGACTATCCCAAGAAGGACGAAGAACGGCAGATTATCCGGATGAACGGCACCGGGGAATTCCCGAAAGCCAGCGCCGTAGTAAAGCCGGAGGACATCCTCCGCGCACGCGAAGTGGTGCGGGACGTCTACATGGACGAAAAGATTGAGCGTTACATCGTGGACATCGTCTTCGCCACCCGTATCCCGGCCGAATACGGGCTCAAGGACCTCCAGGGCTTCATCGCCTATGGCGCCTCGCCCCGTGCCAGCATCGCCCTGGCCCAGGCCTCCAAGGCCTACGCCTTCATCAAGCGCCGCGGCTACGTGATTCCGGAAGACGTGCGCGCCGTATGCAACGAGGTGTTGCGTCACCGTATCGGCCTTACCTATGAGGCGGAAGCGGAGAACGTCACCACGGAGCAGATTATCGAAAAGATTATCAATGCGGTTATAGTACCGTAATGACTCCCGAAGAATTAATAAAGAAGGTCCGGAAGATTGAAATCCGCACCAAGGCGTTGAGCCGGCAGATCTTTGCCGGCGAGTACCATTCCGCATTCAAGGGACGGGGAATGGCTTTCAGCGAGGTGCGTGAATACCAGTGGGGGGACGATGTCCGCAGCATGGACTGGAACGTGACGGCGCGCATGAACGCCCCGCACGTGAAGGTGTATGAGGAGGAGCGCGAACTCACCGTGATGCTGCTGGTGGACATCTCCCGGAGCGGACTTTTCGGCACTAAGGTGAAGACCAAGCGGGAGCAGATTGCGGAAATCGCCGCCACACTCGCTTTCAGCGCCATCCTGAACAATGACAAGGTGGGCTGCATCCTCTTCAGCGATCGCGTGGAGAAGTTCATCGCCCCCGGAAAGGGCCGCACCCATTTCCTGCGTATCATCCGGGAAATTCTGGAGTGGGAACCGCAGCACAATGGAACGGATATCGGCGAAGCCTTGAGGTTCTTCACCAACGCCATCAAGAAGAAATGCACCGCATTCGTGCTCAGCGACATGCTGGACGTGCAGGCCGATGGCACCCCGCGCTACGAAGAAGCCCTGAAAGTGGCCGTGAACCGCCACGACGTATCTGTAATAAGGGTGAGCGACCCGCGGGAGAAATCCCTCCCGAACGTGGGTCTGGTAAACGCAAAAGACGCCGAAACCGGCGCCTCCCGCTGGATCAACACTTCCTCCAGAAAGGTTCGCAATGCCTATGGGCGGTGGTTCCAAAGCAGCACGGAACAGGCGGACCGCCTGATGCTCAAATACCAGGTGGACCACGTGGACATCGCCACCGATGAAGATTATGTACGGGGTCTGATGAATCTATTCCACAACCGATGAAACGCATCTTATTCATATCGGCCCTGCTGGCAGTCAGCCTGGCGGCCGGAGCCGAAGGTCTCCGACGGGAAGCCGGGAAGGCCGTCCTGGAGCCGTTACAAAAACGGGATTCCATCCTGGTGGGAGACCAGATACGCCTCAAACTGGAGATAAAAGACGTTGCGGGCACCTCTTCACTGGCGCTGCCTGAACCCCAGCCGGAGCCGAATGCTCCCTTGGAGTTTCTGGGGGAATGGCAGTTGGATTCCACCCGCGTTTCCAAATGGGGAGAAAAACCCACCCGCTATAACCTGAAGGCTTCCATTGTCCTTACTGCGTTCATGGGCGGCACCTACAATCTTCCGGACCTTCCCGTCCTTGTAGACGGCGACACGCTGGTGTACAGGGTTGCGGAACCCCTGGTGGTAACGGAGCCGGCCGTCGACATGGAGTCTTTCACGCTGAACGACATCAAGCCGCCGGTAGATATTCCCATAACCCCTGATCTGATTCTAGAAGCAATCTCCGAAAACATCTGGATCATCATCTGGATCATCGGAGGCATAGTTTCCCTGGCCCTCCTTACCCATCTCATCGTCTGGCTTGTCCGAAGAAGGATGAGAGCCCTCAAGGTCCAACCGGCCGAACCCGCCCATGTCAGAGCTCTCCGGAAACTGGATGAATTCCGCGGGGAGAAATACTGGAAACCGGAGCATCAGAAGGCTTTCTACTCGGGTGTCACGGACGCGCTCAGGGAATACATCGCCGCCCGCTATAAGTTCGGAGCCATGGAGATGACCACGGCGGAAGTCTTCGACAGCCTGAAGGGAACGGATGTGCCCGAAGACCTGTACGGAGAGATGAAAGACCTCTTTGAACGGGCCGATTTCGTGAAGTTTGCAAAATTCACCGCCCCCGACGAAGACAACGCCAAGGTGCTTCCGGGAGCCGTAAGATTTGTAACGGAAACCTATCAGCAAGAGATTGCCGGAAAGAAAGCGTAAATCATGTTCTTTGAGTATCCATACCTTTTGTGGCTGCTGGCTGTACCCGTACTGCTGGTGGCGCGCTATGTCTGGATAGAGAGGAAAGACCGGCGGGCACACCTCAGGGTGTCGGACCTGCACGCCTGGGAAGCCGGCGGAAGGTCGGTATTGGAAATCGTACGGCATATTCCCTTCGCCCTCCGTACCGCCGCCCTCTGCCTGCTGGTTATAGCACTGGCCCGGCCCCGTTCATCCACGCAGTTGGAAAGAGTGGACACCGAAGGCATCGACATCATCCTTGCCATGGACGTTTCCACCTCCATGCTGGCGCAGGACTTCACGCCGGACCGTCTGTCGGCCTCCAAGGACATTGCCATCGAATTCATCGCCCAGCGTCCCAGTGACCGGATGGGCATTGTGGTGTTCGCCGGGGAGAGTTATACGCAGTGTCCGCTCACCACGGACCGCGCCACCCTTATCAACCTGATGAAGGATGTGGAGACGGGCCTGATCGAAGACGGAACGGCCATCGGCAACGGCCTGGCAACGGCGGTTGCCCGCATGAAGGATTCGGATGCCAAGAGCCGGGTCGTGATCCTGCTCACCGACGGTATGAACAACATGGGCGAGATAGACCCGGAAATGGCCACCGAGATTGCAAAGACCTATGGAATAAGGGTTTACACCATTGGCGTAGGCGCCAAAGGAGAAGCTCCTTATCCCGTCCAGACCCCTTGGGGCATCGAACTGAGGAGAATACCCGTGGAGATTGACGAGCCCCTTTTGCAAAAGATAGCCGACGGTACGGGAGGCCGATACTTCCGCGCCACGGACAATACGAAACTCAGCGAGATTTACGCCGAAATCGGCCAGATGGAGAAGACGCGCACCACCGTGGATTCCTTCCCCGTCTATAAAGACCTCTTCGGCGGGTTTGCCCTGGCGGCGCTCATCTGCCTGGCCCTGGAAATCCTGCTGGGCGCCTTATTAAGGAGGACCCCGGTATGCTGATGTTTGCCCAATACCGTTTCCTGTACCTGCTTCTGCTGGTGCCCGTCATCCTGCTGGGGTACGGTTTCCTGCGCCGGATGCGCGCCAGAAGGGTAAAAGCCCTCGGGGACCCCAAACTGGTGGAAGCCATGATGCCTTCCCGCTCCCGCTCGAAGGGATGGGTGAAGGCCGTTCTCTTCGCCCTGGCCTGGGCGTTCCTTTCCATCGGCCTGGCACGTCCCCAGACCGGTGCAAAACTCTCCGAACACCGGGCAAAAGGGGCGGAAATCATCATCGCCCTGGATGTTTCCAACTCCATGCTGGCAAAGGACTACTCCCCCAACCGGCTGGAGCGCGCCAAACTCGCCATATCCCGCCTCACGGAGAAATTGCAGGATGACCGGATTGGCCTTGTCATTTTTGCCGGCACCGCCTTCGTCCAGCTCCCTGTCACAACGGATTATGTGAGCGCAAAAATGTTTCTGGGAAACATCGACACCGGCTCCATCCCTGTCCAAGGGACAGCCATCGGAGAGGCTATCATGCTCAGCATCAAGAGCTTCAGCGCCCAGAGCGAAAAGAGTCGTGCCATCATAGTCATCTCCGATGGCGAGAACCACGAGGATGATGCAGTGGCAGCCGCCAAACAGGCTGCCGAAATGGGCATCAAGGTCTACACAATCGGCGTAGGTGACGCACAGGGAAAACCCATCTCCGTAAACGGCGAACTGCTGAAAGACAAGGACGGGAACATTGTGGTCACCAAGTTGGACGAAAAAACGCTCCGGGACATCGCCGGAGCCGGCAACGGCGCCTACATCCACGCCGGGGGCGAAGAATTCGGCCTGAATCCCATCATCCAGGACATCCGGCGGATGGAGGATGAAGAATTCACCAGCATCGTGTTCGAGGAATACGATGAGCAGTATATGTATTTCCTGGGCGCAGCCTTCCTGCTGCTGGTAATCGGGATGCTTATCGGCGAAAGAAAACCCCGCCGCAGACTTTTTGAAGTATGAGAAAGTTACTCTGCATATTGCTAATACTGGGCTTCTCCACGGTCACTTTCGCACAGAGCTACAGCTTTCGGAAGGGCAACCGTCAGTTTGACAAAGGCGATTACGCTGAAGCCGAGAACCGTTACCGGGAAGGCCTTTTGAAGGACTCCACCTCAGTGGTCGGCCACTACAATCTGGCCAATGCCCTTTACCGGCAAGGAAACTACGACGAGGCAGCCAAAGAGTTGGAATCCATCCAGCTAACCGCCGGGGACGAGCCTTTTGCCGCCGATTATTACTTCAACGCCGGCAATGTGGCGGCCGCGAAGGAAGACTGGCAGACGGCCGTCAATATGTTCAAGGAAAGCCTGCGGCGCAATCCGGGAGACCTGGCTGCCAAGGAAAACTACATCTATGCCCGGAACAAACTGCAGCAACAACAAAACCAGCAACAACAGCAGGATCAGAACCAGAACCAGCAGCAGAACCAGGACCAGAACCAGGACCAACAACAGGATCAGGATCAGAATCAGAACCAGGATCAACAGAAAGACCAGAATCAAGACAAGGACCAGCAGGACCAAAATCAGGATAAGGACCAACAGAATCAGGATCAGGAGAATCAGGATCAGAAGAATCAGGATAAAGACAAGCAACAGGATAACCGGCAGGGCAATCAGCAGCCCCAGCCGCAGGAAACACAGCTGAGTCCCCAGCAGGCCCAGCAACTGCTGCAAGCCATCCAGGAGAAGGAGAAACAGACACAGGAAAAAGTGGACGAAAAGAAGGCTGTCGGCCTGGCCTCCCGTCAGAAAGAAAAGAACTGGTAGTATGAAAAGACTCTTTTCCGCCATAGCCGCCACGCTCCTGGCTTTCACGGGCTGGGCGCAGAGCAGCATCAAAGTAGAAGTGCACAACATCGTGGAAACGGGCGAACGCTTCAACCTGGTGTTCGTAGTGGAAGGCGAGCACGCCCCATCGTCCTTCTCTTGGGAAGCCGGCAGCGGTGTCACCGTGGTATGGGGACCGCAGCCGGGAACTTCCACCAGTATCCAGATTATCAACGGGAAAACCACCCGCTCATCCCAGACCTCCTACACCTACATCCTGCAGGCGGACCAGGCCGGTACGGTTACTATTCCGTCGGCAACAGCCACCGTCAACGGTAAACAGATTCAGTCCCACAGCGTCACCATTCAGGTGGTGGATGCAGGAGGAGCCTCTGCCTCCCAACCCGCCCCCTCGCAAAACCGCAGCGGTTCGCAGCAGACGCAGTCGTCGCCAGCCAACAGTTCCGCGCAGGGGGATATTTTCATGCGCCTGAGCCTGAACCGCAACAGCGTAGTGGTGGGCGAACCCGTCATCGCCACCCTCAAAATCTACCACCGGACCAATCTGGTGGGCTTTGAGGATTACACTCCCCCCACTTTCAAGAGTTTCTGGAACCAGGAAGTGGAAACGCCAACCAACATCAATTTCAAGCGGGAACAACTGGACGGCGTCATGTATAACAGCGCCGTTCTGCGCCGATGGATACTCATCCCCCAAAAGAGCGGAGACCTTTCCATCGAACCGGCCGAAGTGGTATGCCTGGTGAATGAGCAGCAGATCCGTAGTGGCAGCACCATCTTCGACGATTTCTTCGGGACGGGCTATGTAACCACCCGGCGGCGCGTGAGCACCCGCGGAACCACCCTTCACGTCAGTCCCCTGCCCTCCGGAGCGCCGGCCAGTTTCGGCGGCGGCGTGGGGGAATACCGCATCAGCGCACAACTGAGCAGGGACTCCCTGAAAACGCACGATGCCGCATCGCTCATCCTCACCGTGCAGGGAAAGGGCAACATCGCCCTGCTGGAAGCGCCCAAGATCAGTTTTCCGCCGGACTTCGAGGTCTACGATGTCAAGACCTCCACGAATACGGACAAAAGCGGCACTTCCGGTTCCAAAACCTTCGAGTATCCCTTCATCCCCCGCAGCCCCGGAGATTTCACCATCGGCCCCGTCGAATACGGTTATTATGACGTAAACAGACGACAGTATGCAGTAGCCTCGGCCCCGGCATTGTCACTGTCCGTTACCCGGAGCGCAACTGCGGACACGGCCACCCCCGCCAATAACAATACGCTGTCTGTGGAACGCAAGGGTGTGAAGAACCTGGGTGAAGACATCCGTTTTATCCGCACGGAAACCAACTTGAAAAGCACGCGGAACCCCTTCCTGGTCTATTCTACGGTCTGGTGGGCCTGCGTCGGCGGACTTCTCCTCCTTGGATTCGGCATCTGGCTGGGCATGCGGAAAGCGGCCGCCAGAAGGGCCGATGTAGTGGGTATGCGGGGACGCAAGGCCACCCGCCAGGCGCTCAAACGCCTAGCCCAGGCCCGCGTCTTCCTCCGTAAGAACCTCTACACCGCTTTTTATGAGGAGTTGCACCGTTCGCTGCTGGGCTTCGTGGGAGACAAACTCTCGCTGAACATGGCCGATATGGACAAGGACAACATCTCCGCCGTTCTCACGGGACGCGGGGTGTCGGAGACCGTGGCGGCCAATTTCGTAGGCCTGCTGGACGCCTGTGAAGAGGCCCGTTATGCACCTGACGCAGGCCATGAGGCCATGAACGAACATTACGAAAAAGCCGTCTCCACCATTACAGCCATCGACTCTTCCATGAAAAAAACAACCCTCCACGGCATTGGCGCCGCGGTATTGGCACTGTTACTGCTTCCGGCAGGCCTGCAGGCGCAGGAGATTTCCCAACCGGACTCCCTCTGGAAGGCGGGCGTGGAAGCCTACACCTCCGGCGACTATGTCTCCGCCGCGGAGCACTGGGAGGACTTAGTGAACGCGGGACTGGCATCTACGGAACTGTATTCAAATCTTGCCAGCGCTTATTTCAAGAACGGGGAAATCGCTCCGGCCATCCTCTGGTGGGAGCGAGCCTTAAGGCTGGACCCTTCGGACAGGGATGTCCGATACAACCTGGAGTATGCCCGTAACCTCACGCAGGACAAGATTGAGGAAGTACCGGAGATTTTCTTTGAGCAGTGGGGACACGCGCTTTGCTACCTGCTGCCATCCAATGCCTGGGCCGTACTGTGCATCGTGTTCCTGGCCTTTACGGTTGGCCTTGCGCTGTTGTTCCTATTGGGCAGCACTTCCGGGAAGCGCCGCTGGGGCTTCTTCGGCGGTGTCGTCGCCCTGATTGTCACCTTCCTCTGCTGGGATTTTGCCCAGTGGCAGCGCTCGGACGCCATCCGGATGGACCGCGCCGTGGTGATGCGCCCCGTCAGTTCCGTCAAGAGTTCACCCGCAGACACCGGCGCCAAGGATCTATTCATCCTGCACGAAGGCACCAGCGTGAAGATTCTGGACAACGTGGCCGGCTTCTCCCAGATTGAAATCGCAGACGGCCGCCAGGGTTGGATACCTTCGGCCGATATTGAAGTGATTTAATTCTGCAAGGCCGATTTTTCTATCACCATGATCGGGCTGTCCCAAAGGGGAAGGCCGATTATGCCGGTTGATTCGCCCTCCCTAATGGTGTAGCTGAAATGCTCCACCTGAGAAGAAAGGTCGTGAATATAGCCGGTGAGAAGATCCACATAAACCGGTTCCTTCAGCTCCAGGCCGCTGAAGCGTACATCTACGCTGATGCGGTCAAGCGTATCGGTGGGACGGGCGCCCGAAAGCCAAAGGAGACAGCCCACAGGAACGCCTTCCCTGGCTATGCCGATGGAGGTGATCTCCCTGTTCAGCGGACAGGCGACACCTATCCCTTCTACCGGCTGCAGGTTTCCGTCGAAGACACTTGTAACGTGCTGAACTGCATAGAACTTGGGCCTCTTGTACACACATTCCTTTTTACCGTTCATCCGGATCAGCCCAAATGACTGGAGCATCCAGCCGTAATTGAGATCCACCATGGTAAAGAAGGAATAGGGAATTCCAAGACCCCAGTGGATTACAGACTGCCTCAGATCCCATTTCGCCTGGCTGTACTCGTTCCACTCCAGGGTATGCATCGCATGACCGTATTCCAGCTGCCCGGGGCACCCAGCCTCTCCCATCAGCAGTTTTACTCCGGGAGCCAGGGTTTTAAGGTCTTCCTGCAACTTGTGAACAGAGGGAATAATCTTCTCGGGGACGGGCCAGTATGCGTGGTAGGTGATATAATCCATATACTTCAAGCCGTCCCGCTCCTTGATTATTTCCAAAGCCTGCCGTATGTACTCGCGGTCCGGAGAACAGCTTCCAAAGGCGGCGATCTTTGCATCGGGAGCCACTTCGCGGATAGCCTGGGCCGTGCGCACAAAGAGGTTGGCGTAAAGGGCATAGGAGTCAAGATTGTGACGGCCGTCCGGCTCATTCCAGACTTCCCACATGGTCACTTTGTCCTTGTAGCGGGCAACGCATTTTTTTACATAACGCAGCCAGGCATCCATTACGGGGCCGTCGGGGAAGAGTTTGGCGTCCAGATCGTGACCGCTTTTGGAGTAAAGCGGGTTGCCGTAGCAAAGGCACATCCACGGACGGAGGCCTTCCGCAATTAGGCCGTCCACATGCTCGTCCAGCCAGGTAAAGTCATACTTGCCCTTTTTCTGCTCAGTCTTTGCCCAGCCGCTTTGCAGGCGTGCGTAGCCCGCACCGGTTTGCGCGATGTAGGGGCGGAAGGAGTTGAAGTCCGCATAGTCACGGTCCATCGTTTCTGCGCCAATGCTCCAGACGGAGGCCTTGCCGGGGTCTGACTTCACGGGCTGGATTTCCCCTATCACCGGAAGCGGTGCAGGATGGGCTCTCAGGTTATTCCAGGTAACGGAGGGTTCCTTGAATTCCTGCGCTGTGCCCACAAACCCGGAGGCAAGCATGGCGGCAACAATAATCAAAGCAGTCTTTTTCATGCTATTTCATAATATTCAAATCCCATGATTCCGGCCAGCGTTAACCCGTACGGGAACTTCCAGGCGGATGTCGGCCGATGAAGAGCCGATGAGAATCTTATACTCACCGGGAACGGTCTTCCAGTCATGGGCGGCTTCGTCGTAATAACGGAAGGCGTCGGGACCCAGATGGATGGTGAAGCGCTGGGAGGCGCCCTTGCCGATGAGCTGCTTGTCGTAGCCCTTCAGTTCCTTTGCCGGACGCAGCACCGGAGCCTTTGCCGGCGCCACGTACACCTGCGCCACTTCCTTGGCGGCCACCGGCCCCACGTTGCGGACGGAGAAGCTCACATCGAAACCGTCACCGGCAGGGACCACGGAAGCATCGGCATACTCGAAGCTGCTGTAAGTAAGCCCATAACCGAAAGGATACAGAGGCTTCACGCCAAAGTGCTCCACACCGCGGTAGCCCAGGAAGACGCCCTCCCCATAGGTGGTGAAATCATAGCGGTCGCGGTTCTTGGAAGGATGCTGCGGCGCGGCTTTATACCACTTCTGGGCGGGGTTGCTCTTCAGGGCGCCCCAGAAAGTGAAGGGCAGGCGGCCCGAGGGCGAGACCTTGCCGCTGATGATGGCGGCCAGGGCGTTGCCTCCTTCCTGGCCGGGATACCAGTCCAGCAGGATGGCCTTTACCTTTTCTCCCCAGCGGGACAGGTCGAACTCTCCGCCGGAATTCACCACCACAATCACGTTTTCGTTGTATTTGAGCACGCTCTCCACCAGTTCGTCCTGGCCACCGGGAAGCGTATATTTCCGGTCACTGCCCTCCGTCTCCGACAGCCGGTCGAAGCCCAGGCACACCACCACGGCGGCAGCCTTGGTCAACACCTCCGGCTTCGGGGAACCCAGCAGTTCAACCTTATAGCCCTTGCCCATGTGCAGGAGGCCGTCGGCCAGGGTAACGCCCTTGCCATCCTCCGGATTCACCCAGCCGGAACCGCCGCCGCAGGCCATGACGTTGGCGTTGGGCCCCAGCACGGCGATGGGTTTCTTGCCGGGCTTCAGCGGGAGGATATTCCCCTCGTTCTTCAGCAGCACCGGACCTTCCAGGGCCACTTCATAAGCACGCTGCCGGGATACGGCAGGGTCTTCGGCGGCAGGATCCGCCTCCAGGGAATTATCCAGGAAGCCATAGGCCGCGAAAGCCTGCAGGATGTGCTGGCACTTGTCGTCCAGATCCGCTTCCGTCACTACGCCGTTTTCCAAAAGGGCCTTTACCGCTTCTTGGTTAGAGACATAATTGCGGGGCATCTCGAAGTCCACGCCGCCTTTCAGGAAGCCGACGGTACTGTAGGTGGAGGTCCAGTCACTCATCACGATACCCTCGAAGCCCCAGGCACGCAGATTCTCCTTCACCAGCCAGGGGTTTTCGGCCGCGTGCATGCCGTTCACCAGGTTGTAGCTGGTCATCACCGCCGCCACGTCGGCCTTCTCCACCGCCTTGCGGAAAGCGGGGAAATAGATTTCGTTGATGGTGCGTTCGTCGGCGTTGGAACTGGTACCGTGACGGTCATATTCCTGATTGTTCAGCGCAAAGTGCTTGATGGTGGCCATCACGCCCTGCTGCTGGATGCCGTCGATATAGCTGGCGGCCGTTTCCCCTGCCAGGAATGGATCCTCTCCGTAGTACTCGAAATTACGGCCGCAGAGAGCGCTGCGATAAATGTTCACCCCGGGGCCCAGCATAATCTGCACCCCATGCGCCTTGGCGGCGGAGCCGATCCCCGCACCCATCTTCCACACCGCCTCCCGGTTCCAGGAAGCCGCCGCGGACATGCCGCAGGGATAGAAGGTACTCTGGATGTTGCGGCCATCCACGTTACGGACGCCCTGGGGGCCGTCGGCCATGCGGACGGACGGAATGCCCAGCCGGGGAATGGCATGGGTCATGAACCCGTCCACCTTGCCGGAGATGAGGTCTATCTTCTCTTCAACGGTCATTTTGGCGACTAATGCCGCGGCGCGGTCCTTATGGGCCTGGGTAATCTTGGGATTGGCTGCGAATGCTGCCAGGGTGGCGAGCAAAGCCGGTAACAGGATGAGTTTTTTCATATTTCAGTGTTATTTCTTACAAAATTATAACATTTTTTTCACTTTTCCCCACACACGCGGATATGTGCGAAAGATTTTGTACCTTTGCGAGATATAAAGATTAATCTAAAATTTACCGCATATGTTTTTCCATCTTCTTGAAGCCGACACCCTGTCCGCCCTCGCGGCAGCGACCGAGGCCATAACCGACACCGCGACCGAAGTTCCTGCAGCCGGTGCAGCCGCATCCGCACCCGCCGTACAACCCACCCAGATGAGCGAAAGCCTTTGGGACCTGTTCACCATGGGCGGCCCACTGATGTGGGTGCTCCTGGTCCTCAGCATCCTGGCCATCTATCTCATCGGCCGGAAATGGTGGACCATCAAGCACGCCTCCAAGATCGACCCTCACTTCATGCAGGACATCCGCGACTATATGAACGCAGGGAAGGTCAAGAGCGCCATCACCCTCTGCGGGAAGTATGACAATCCCGTGGCGCGGATGGTGGAAACCGGCATTCACCGGATGGGTCGGCCCATGTCCGATATCCAGGGCGCTATCGAAAACATCGGCAACGTAGAGGTGGCCCGTCTGGAAAAGGGACTGCCCATCCTTGCCACCATCGCCGGCGGCGCGCCCATGATCGGTTTCCTGGGCACCGTGATGGGTATGGTAAATGCCTTCTTCCAGATGTCCAAGGCCGGTAACAACATTGACATTACCCTCCTGAGTGACGGCATCTACACGGCCATGCTCACCACCGTGGGCGGCCTTATCGTGGGTATCATCGCCTACTTTGGCTACAACTGGCTTACCTCCCAGGTGAGCAACCTCGTATACAAGATGGAAAGCTCCACCCTGGAATTCATCGACATCGTCATCAACGAACCCGGCGAAGAACAGTAAGATATGGCACTCAAGAGAAACACCAAGGTAGACGCCTCGTTCTCGGTATCCAGCATGACGGATATCGTGTTTCTGCTGCTCATCTTCTTCCTGGTCACCTCCACGCTTATCAACCCCAACGCCCTCAAGCTCCTGCTTCCGAAATCCACGGGGCAGGTGAGCGCCAAGGCCACTGTGAGCGTGAGTATCAAGGACTGGGGCGACAACACCTACACCTATCACGTGAACGGTTCCCAGGAGCCCATGCCCTACGATGTGGTGGAAGACGAACTGGTGAGCCTGCTCTCGCAGGAGGAAGATCCCACCTTCTCCATCTACAGCGACCAGTCGGTCCCCGTGGGAGAGATTGTGCAGATGATGAACATCGCCAAGAGAAACCATTACAAGGTCATTTTGGCCACTCAACCCGAGTAATTTATGCAGCCCTACCAGCGCAACAGGATCCGACAGGACAAGACTGCAGGCATAACCGGCGTAGTGATTACGCTGGTCGCACACGCGTTGGTGGTAACGATACTGCTGGCCTGCGGGCTCAAATACCTGGACCCGCCGCCGCCGGAGCGGACCTCGATTGAAATCGACTTCGAGGCGTTCGAGGAACCGGAAGTCGTCCCGGAGGAAACCCAGACCGGACGGGAGCCCGAGGCTGAAGAAGTGAACCAGGAGGAAGAAGTGGAACTGGTGCAAAAGGCCGAATCCCCCCATGTGAGCGACCGTCCCAACGTGACTCCGGAAACCAAGCCGGACACTCACGGGGATGTGGACGTACCCACCCCGCCAGTGGAAGAGCCCAAACTGGATCCCAGGGCCTCGTTCCCGGGGATGAGCAAACAGGACAACAATGCCACCACCCCGCATGGCAGCACGGAAGCGGGAGAGGGTTTCAAGGCCGGCCAGCCGTCCGGCAACACCGCGGAAGGAAAGACGGAAGGTAGCGCCAATGCGCATGTCCAAGGGCGCAAAGTGGATGGCAGACTGCCCAAGCCCGCATATGCCAGCCAGATTGCCGGCACCGTGGTGGTGCAGGTGAAAGTGGACCAGTACGGCAACGTAGTGGAAGCCGTAGCCGGCGCCGAGGGAACCACCGTGGCGGACAAGGCCCTCTGGGCCGCTGCCCGAAGCGCCGCCATGAAGGCACATTTCAACAAGGATGCAGAAGCTCCCGCCCTGCAGACGGGAACCATTACCTATATATTCAAACTCAAGTAACGACGTGAGTCGTAAAAGTACTATGGAAGACAACAAAAGAGGTACGAGAAAAAGAATCGTACGTAAGCCCGCAGAGGGCCGCGCAGAGCGCGTAGATTATTCCACCAGCCGTTCTTACGGAGATTCCCCCCGCGGTGACAGACCCCGCTCTTTCGGGGAGAAACCCGCCTTTGGAGACCGCCTGCACCGGAGCGGTTACGGCAAGCCGGCCTTCGGCCCCCACAAGCCCAGTGACGGAAAATTTCACTCCAAACCCGGCCGCAAGCCCTTTGCCAAGCACAATGAGGCCAACGAAGGGATGAAAGCCATGCTTTCCCGCAAACCCCAGGTGAACGGCCGCTACAGCGACGACGACACCGCCCCCACCGAAATCAAGGAAGTGGTGCGGCTCAACAAATTCATCGCCAATTCCGGCGTATGCTCCCGCAGGGAGGCCGATACCATGATCCAGAGCGGCGTTGTCACCGTGAACGGAGAGGTGGTGACGGAACTGGGCACCAAAGTGAACGTTCTCACGGACGACGTCCGCTTCAACGGACAGCGCCTCAAAGGGGAAGATAAAGTGTACATCTTGATGAACAAGCCAAAGGGCTATGTAACCACCGTGAGCGACGCCCACGCCGAAAAAACGGTGATGGACCTCCTGAAAGGCTGCCCCAGCCGCGTGTTCCCGGTGGGCCGCCTGGACAAGAGCACCACGGGCGTGCTGATGTTCACCAACGACGGAGAGATGGCCGAAAGGCTCACCCACCCGTCCTACAACAAGAAGAAAATCTACCAGGTGGTGCTGGACGCTCCCCTCAAGGAAGAGGACCAGAAAAAGATCCTGGAAGGCATCGAACTGAGCGACGGCGTCACAGCAGCCGATGAACTGGAATACATCGACGCCCACGACCACCGTCAGCTGGGCATCGAAATCCACTCCGGAAAGAACCGCATCGTCCGCCGCCTCTTCGAGTCCCTGGGCTACGACGTAAAGGCCCTGGACCGCGTCTATTTCGCGGGCCTCACCAAGAAAGGCCTCAAGAAAGGCGACTGGCGTTATCTCACGGAGGGTGAAGTGAACGTTCTCAAGATGGGAGCATACGTGTAATGGCACACAGAGCAGGTTTTGTCAATATTATCGGCAATCCCAACGTGGGGAAATCCACGCTGATGAACGCCCTGGTGGGAGAGAAACTCTCCATCGTCACCGCGAAGGCCCAGACCACGCGGCACCGCATCATGGGCATCGTCAGCGGGGAGGACTTCCAGATTGTGTACTCGGATACGCCGGGCATCCTGAAGCCCAATTATCGGCTCCAGGAGAACATGCTCGCCTTCGTGGACACGGCCATCGGCGACGCAGACATCATCCTCTACGTGACGGACACCGTGGAGAAGGCCGATAAAAACGAAGCCTACATCCAGAAGCTCCAGCGGGTGGACTGCCCCGTGGTGGTGGTCGTCAACAAGATCGACATCTCCTCGCAGGAGAAGGTGGTGGAGCTGATGGGATGGTGGAAAGAGCAGTTGCCGAAGGCGGAGATTATCCCTGCATCGGCCCAGGAAAAATTCAACCTGGAGAGCATTCTGGAGGCCGTCACGTCGCGCCTCCCCGAAGCACCGGCCTGGTTCGACAAAGACCAGTTCACGGACAAGAACCTGCGCTTTTTCGCCTCGGAAATTATCCGGGAGAAGATTTTCCTCAACTACAGCGAGGAAATCCCCTACTCCTGCGAGGTGGAGATTGAGCAGTTCCACGAGGGCGAGGACCGCTATGAGATATCGGCCGTCATCTATGTGATGCGGGATTCCCAGAAGGGGATCATCATCGGAAAGGGCGGCGCCATGCTCAAGAAGGTGGGCACCGAGGCCCGCCTGGAAATGGAAGACTTCTTCCAGAAGAAAGTGTTTTTAAGTACGTTTGTAAAAGTGGACCCGGACTGGCGGGAGAACCGGAAGGAACTCCGCCGTTTCGGATATGAATTCTAATTATGGCAGAAGATTGGGAAGATATTGAAGGACAGGAAGAAGAATTGAGCGAAGACGCCGCCGCGTCGGGGAAATTCGACAAACTCCTGGGGGCCGATGCCGGCAAGTACAAGCTTTCCGGCATGTTCAAGGAATGGTACCTGGACTATGCGTCCTACACCATTCTGGACCGCGCCGTCCCCCACATCGTGGACGGATTCAAACCCGTACAGCGCCGCGTGCTCCACACGATGGCGGAGATGGACGACGGTCGCTACACGAAGGTGGCGAATATCGTCGGCCAGGCTATGCAGTACCATCCGCACGGAGATGCCTCCATCCTGGGCGCGCTGGTCACCCTGGGCCAGAAAGGCCTCCTGATCGACTGCCAGGGTAACTGGGGTAACATCCTCACCGGAGACTCCAACGCCGCGCCCCGTTACATCGAGGCCCGCCTGTCGAAGTTCGCCCTGGAGGTGTGCTTCGACAAGAAGGTGACGCCCATGATGACCTCCTACGACGGCCGCAAACAGGAACCCACGGAACTGCCCGTGCGTTTCCCGCTGCTGCTCGCCCAGGGCACGGAAGGCATCGGCGTGGGCCTCGCCTCCAAGATCCTGCCGCACAATTTCAACGAACTGCTCGACGCCTCCGTGGCCATCCTGGAGGGCAGGCCTTTCGAGATCTATCCCGACTTCCCCA
>JAFZKT010000009.1 GCA_017553545.1 Bacteroidales bacterium
CCTCCTTATTTTCACCATATCACAACCTTATTGAAACGCGTTTCAATAAGGTATAGATAAATGAAAATAAATCAAATACTTATAGGGTGTTTCACCAACCGAAAATGTCAATTATACCCCAACCAGAAATGTCTATTATATCCAAAAAAGCACCGGCATTTCTGTCGGCGCTTTTTGCTCCCCCTGTTGGACTTGAACCAACGACCCTCTGATTAACAGTCAGATGCTCTAACCAACTGAGCTAAGGAGGAATTTGTTCCGTTTTCGTAACGGGATTGCAAAGGTACAACCTTTTTTGAATTCTCCAAAGAATTTGTGCAAAAAAATTTCTTATGTTCCCACTGCGTGGGCTTTTACGGCTGCATCTCGGAAAAACAAAAAATTTTGTTTTTCTCTCAATTTGCACGTAAATTTGTAAGTCAAATGACATCAGCGAAATGGATATAGACCTTCTGGCAAAAATGATCAAAGAGGTGGTGATGGACCACGACGCAGTCACGCTGCCCGGCATGGGCAGTTTTGTGGCGGAGCTGGTTCCCGCATCCTTCACGGACCGCGGATATACCATCCTTCCGCCGTACAGAAGACTATTCTTCTCTCCTAAGCAGGGAGAAGACCATCTGCTGCTGGATCTTTACGTGCGCTCCAATCCTGACCTCCCGGAGGCCGATGCAGCCCGTATTCTGGAGGAATTCATCGCGGAGATGAAAGAGGTGCTCAAGGTTCGGAAGACCCTGGTGCTCACGGGGCTCGGCCGCCTCCGCGCCACGCGCGAGAACCATTTCTTCTTCGTGGCCGACGAAGACCTGGACATCTATCCCGCCGGTTTCGGCCTGCAGCCCATCTCCCTGAAAACCCACGAGGAAACGCCGGAAGAAGTGGCCGCCGCGGTTTCCAACCTGGCGGATATGCTGGAGGCGGAGCCGGAAGGAGATCCTTCGTCGCCTGCGGCTCCTCAGGATGACAAGGGGGCGGCGCACCCCCCCGAACCGGTTGCAGAACCGGAGCCCGTACAGGAAGAGGCGCCCGATCAAGTCGGGCATGATGAGGCTGTCGTTGAGTCGGTACCCGAACCCGTCGCTGAACCCGAACCCGTCGCTGAACCCGAACCCGTTGCTGAACCCGAACCGGAACCGGCGCCCGCGCCCAAGAAGAAGCGTTCCCATAAGGGCTGGAAGGTCTTCGGCCGCATCATTCTCTGGCTCTTGATCCTGGCGGTGCTGGCCGCTGTAGCCGTGGCTGTGGTGGGCCGGCTGGCCCCAGAGTGGCTGGACACATTCCTCTACAGTCCGGAAGAACTGGAAATCCTTCACAGTTAGAGGCGTATGGTACCCGTTAGCCGCGACGGATACAAGTTCCGTCAGGATGTCTGCATCCCTTGTTACCAGACGGATTCTCAAATGGTGCTGAAGCCGGCGGCATTCATGGACCTGGCACAGGAAATCGCCTACTGGGCGGCCGAGGAACTGGGTTTTGGCTATGATTCCCTGCACGTGCACCACACGGCCTGGGTGCTCTCCCGCCTGCACATCCATTTCAACCGCGCCCCCCGCTGGCGTGAGGAGGTCTCTCTTTTTACCTGGCATAAAAAGGCCGACGGCCTCTTTTACCTCCGCGACTTCGAGCTGAAGGACACGGGGGGGAAGAGCCTCGTCAAGGCTACCAGTTCCTGGGTGGTCATTGACGAACAGACGCGTCGCCTGGTACGTCCGGAGGTCTTGCAGGAGCGCATGAAAACCGAACCGGAGACGGAGGACGCCATCGCGGAGCCGGCGCCGAAGGTGGTGATGCCGAAAGGAGATGCCCGGTCGGTGCCGGGTATGACAGAGGCAGAAGCGGTTGGAAAACACATTGTCAGTTATGCCGACACAGACATGATAGGTCACACCAACAATGCCCGCTATGTGGTGTGGGCGATGGACTGTCTGCCGCCGGAAGTGACGGCCAGAGCGGTGAAAGACCTCTGCATCAACTTCAACAGAGAGACTAAGCCGGGTGATATAGTGGAATTGCGCCGCACAAGCCAGGAGAATACCTGGTATGTGGAAGGCTGCGTGGACGGCAAGTCCTGTTTTACCGTAAAAATGGAGTTTTAGATATGTTCGACCTGGTATACCCTTCTGAGCCCGCTCCCGTTTTTCCGCGGCCTTCCAGCGACAGGCCCGGCAAGCACCCGCTCCCGAAAGGGGAGATCCTCCCCCTGATTGAGCCTAACGGCCTGGTTTACGGCCAGGCATCCCGCGCCTGGTGCCACGGCGGAGGCGGCGTCAGGGCCCTGCATCCCGTAGTGCATCTGCACATCATCGACCGGGAAGGGCGCATTTATCTTCAGAAGCGCTCAAAAAACAAAAACCGCTTCCCGGGCTACTGGGATGCGGCCGTAGGCGGTCATGTCAGTTATGGAGAACAGGCCCTGGAAGCGCTCTATCGTGAGGCGGTGGAGGAACTGGGTTTTCAAGGTTTCAATCCCGTCCTGCTGGGCACATATATCTATGAGAGTCAGCGGGACCGCGAATTTGTCTTTATGTACGCCACCATCGGCCACCCGGCATTGGATCCGGACAACGGCGAAGTGACGGAAGGGAAGTGGTGGACCTTCGAGGAGTTGGAAGCCGCTTTCGGCAAGAACATTGTCACGCCCATCTTCGAGGCCGATTTCGCCCGTATCAAGGACGCTTTGAAAGCGTTACTCTAGTTTTCCCCAGGTTTCATCTACGGCGGCGCGGGCGGCGGAATCTGCCCGGTCCGTCAGGCCGATATACCGTTGGCAATGCTCATCCGCGCAGACGTCGAAGTGCGGATGGGCGGGGAGGCTGTCCGGGACGGTCTCCCGGGCGGGCCGATGCTCCGTCCAGGTGACCAGTTGCGGCGTACAGCACAGTTCCGGCCCCAGGACGGGCCTGCGGGTCACCTTTCGGCGCTCCAGCTGGGTGTAGAGCCAGGCACGGATGGCAATGGCCTGCGGGCGCTGCTCTTCCGGAGGGTAAAGGGAAACCACGCTCAGCAGCCAGTCTTCCGCTCCCAGCAGGTTTACGGCCTGTACCTTTCCGCCGGCCACGATGAATTTCAGCGTACCGGCATAGCGGTGCGCCCCTTCTTCCCCATATATAATAAATGAAGGTTCCGCGAACAGGGTGGAGATGGTGACTGCTTCGAAGACCAGTTCGTCGTAGAGGGCGCCGTTATAGTCAATCTTGCCTTCCCGGTAACTCACCGTTTGCGGTCCCGCACCGTCCGAAATAATCTCGAAGCGCAGCCGGGGGGCCGATAAAACCCCCACCTCAATGCGGGGCTGCGTACGCACCAGGCGCCACAGGAGGCGTTTTTCATCGGCCTCCGAAAGCGTTACTTCATCGTAGATTTCCCGCAAAACCGTTTCCGTAATCCGGGGATAATCCTCCACTTCCGGCACAACCACGAACCCGGCCATGTCGGCCGTCCCTGGCGTAATGGAAGGGCCGCCCTTGCCGAAGCAGGAAGGCCGGCTGGCGCCGCGCAGCATCACCACCGCACGATATTCTCCCTCGCTGCACCAGGTGAGGGCGTTGAAGCGGGGTTCCGTTTCCTCCGCCACCAGGTTCAGGCAGTCCAGCAGCCGATAGAACTGCTTGGCCATGGACTTGGAAGTCTGCGCCCTGAGCAGGAAGATTCCGCGGTTGAAGCGCTTGAAATGGAATAACTGGGCGTCCCGGGTGGAGCAGATGAACTCCGCTTCTTCCACCGGCGTGCCGGAAGCGATGGAGCGCAGAATCCTTTCCGCGGCGCGTTCCAGCGGCATATAACCCTTGGGGCAAGCTTGGAAATGCGCGTGCCCGGGCACCGAAGTGCCGCTGTTGGGGCTGTTGTAGAACACCACGTAATTCTCCAGCGCAGCCGCCAGGTCCAGCATATCCGGGAAGCGGTGCCAGATGGTTTGGGGAACGTGCTGATCCCGCGTGATAACCAGGTGATTCGGGAAGATGGGAGCCCGGTTCACCAGGATGTTGTATTTGCGTCCTTTTCGCCCTTCGAAGGGCAGGGTGTACTGTTTTTTCAGATAATTTTCCTCACACAGCGGACAGCCGTGGTCGAAGATGGGAAGGCGCCCCGGATTGCTTTGCAGCGTGACCAGCAGCCCTCCGCAGGGAAGCGTACGGGTTGCGGTACTTTTGAGCGCCCGGTACTTGGCCGCCACCGCCGGCCATACGGACAGTTGGTCGTGGACGAATTTGTCAATGTCGCTTGCCATAGGCGCCTTGCAGTTTTTCCTGTCAAAGTTAGCAAAAATCGGGAATAATTCCTTAACTTTACAACGCTATGAAAAGAATCTTGCTTCTGATGGCGGCACTGCTGCCTCTCATGATGGGCTGCTCGCCCAAAACGCTCAATGTGATGTCTTACAACATCCGATTCGGAAAGGCAAAAGACGGTGATTTCGTGTGGGAAAACCGCAAGGGAGCCGCCGTGGCCATGGTGAATGACCAGCATCCCGCCGTGTTTGGCGTGCAGGAAGCCCTGGACTTTCAGCTTGAAGACCTCCTGAAAGGCTGCCCGGACTACAAGTGCGTGGGCGTTGGCCGTGAGGATGGCCTTCACAAGGGAGAACACATGGCCGTCTTCTACAACACCGGAAAAGTGGAACTGGAGAATTGGGGCACCTACTGGCTGAGCGAAACCCCGGAAGCCCCTTCCAAGGGCTGGGATGCCATGTGCAAGCGTACGGCCACCTGGGCGCTCCTGAAAGACAAGGCCAGTGGAAAGCACTTCTATTTTGTAAACACGCATCTGGACCACGTGGGGAAGGAAGCCCAGAAAAACGGCCTCGCCCTTGTTGTGGAGCGTATCGGCAAAATGAATCCGGAAGGCTATCCCATGATCCTGATGGGAGATTTCAACGTCTACGCCGACGACCCCTGCCTGAAGGACCTTCGCGGCATCATGCTGGACGCCTGGGAAACGGCGAAAACCGTGGACGACGGTCCCACTTACCATGGCTACGGAAAGGATGAGAAACCCCACATAGACTATATCTTCTACACCGGCTTCCCCTCCTGCGAAAAGATGCTCCGCGTCACCAGGGAGTATCCCGGTTGCCGCTTTGTGTCGGACCACTATCCAATAACTGCAGAATTCCGCTGGTAAATGGCAGTAATCGGCATATTTGACTCCGGCAGCGGTGGCCTTTCGGTGTACCGCGAACTGGTGAAAGTCCTCCCGCAGGAGCGCTACGTCTACTATTCGGATGCGGCCAACTGCCCGTATGGGGAGAAATCGGCCCTGTTCATTCGTCGCAGGGCCCGGTTCATCACGGAATTCCTGCTGGACAAGGGAGCCGGTGTAATTGTAGTGGCCTGCAACACTGCCACCGCGGCCGCCATCACCACGCTGCGGCAGGAATACCCGGACGTCCCCTTCGTGGGGATGGAACCTGCGGTGAAGCCCGCCGCCCTGGGGACGAAGACCGGCGTCATCGGCGTCCTTGCCACCGCCGGCACCCTCAAGGCCTCCAAATACCTGAATACCCGCGGCCTTTATGACGCCGACGTCCGCGTGGTGGAGCACGTGGGTCAGGGTTTCGTGGAACTGGTGGAAAAAGGCATCCTGGACGGTCCGGAGGCGGAAGAAACCGTCCGCGCATCCCTCCAGCCCCTTCTGGACGCGGGAGCCGATGTAATTGTCCTCGGCTGCACCCACTATCCTTTTCTCCGTCCGGTCATCGAGCGGATTGCCGGCCCCGGAGTGCAAGTCATCGACCCCGCTCCCGCCGTTGCCCGCCAGACGCAGAGGCTGCTGGAAAAGCACGGCGTTTCCATCGGCCTGGGTCCCTTCTCCGTGGAACTGCATTCTTCGGGGGATCCGGCCGCCCTCAAACGCATTTACGAACTATGTTAAAGAGACTTCTCTTTTTGCTTTCCTTCGCGGCCCTGCCCCTGCAGGCCCAGGTGCTCACGGGCATTGACGTGCTGCAGGAAGAAGGCTTCGTCCCGCTGATTGGAAAGCGCGTGGGGCTGGTGACCAACCCCAGCGGAGTAGACCGGAATGTCCGCTCTACCATCGACATCTTCTATGAGGCCCCCCAGGTGAACCTGGTGGCCCTTTACGGCCCGGAACACGGGGTGCGCGGGGATGTGTATGCCGGCGGCACCGTCGCGGACAGCAAGGATCCCAAAACCGGCCTTCCCGTCTATTCCCTCTACGGTTCCACCCGTGAGCCCACGCCGGAAATGCTGAAAGGCGTCGACGTAATGGTCTATGACATCCAGGATGTGGGCACGCGCTGCTACACCTTCATCTCCACCCTGGGCCTGGTGATGCGCGCCTGCGCCAAAGCGGGTGTGGAAGTAATGGTGCTGGACCGCCCCAATCCGCTGGGAGGCAATAAGATAGAGGGCTCTTACGTGGAGGACGGCTTTTACTCCTTTGTGAGCGAATTCCGCATCCCCTTCATCTACGGGCTCACTGTCGGGGAGCTCGCCCTGCTCATCAACGATGAAGGCCTGAACCGTGGTCAGAAAGGGAATCTGGAGCCCCTCAAATGCAAGCTGAAAGTGATTCCCATGCAGGGTTGGACCCGCTCCATGCTTTTCAAGGACACCGGTCTTCCCTGGATCCTGCCGTCGCCCAACATCCCCTCCGTCCAGTCGGCCCTCTGCTATGCCGGCTCCGGTATCGGCGGGGAATTCGGCCTTATCAACAACGGTGTGGGGTACACCATCCCCTTCGAGACCTTTGCCGCGGAATGGATTGACGCCGATGCCCTCAAGGCCCGCCTTGATAGCTACCAAATCCCTGGCGTAGCCTTCCGTACCATCCATTACAAGCCCTTGTCGGGCAGTCTCGCCGGAACACTCATCCATGGCGTCCAGTTCTTTTACACGGACTATGAAGCGGCCCCCGTCACCCTCATCCAGTTCTATGTCCTGCAGGCCCTGAACGAACTTTATCCGGAGAAAAATCCCTACCCGCTTAAGAGCACGCGCATGCTCGATATCGTGTGTGGCACGGATTATGTGAGAACTGCTTTTGGAAAGCGATTGAAAGTGGAGGATATCGTTGACCACTGGAACAAGGATACGGAACACTTCCGCTCGCTCTCTGAAAAGTATTACTTATACCGTTAACCGTAAAAACTGAGATGCTATGAAAAGGTTTATGACAATCACCACCGCTTTGGTGCTGGCCCTTTCGCTGATGGCGTCAGAAGGGATGGCACAGACCCGCTCCTCCTCGAGCTCCTCTTCCACCCGCAGCAGCCAAAGCAGCAGCCGGTCTTCCGGTTCCGGCTCTTCTTCTTCCAGCGTGCGATCCTCCGGAAGTTCTTCCGCGAACAGATCCAGCGCTTCTTCCAGCCGCAGCAGCGTGTCTTCTGCCCAGCAGGACACCCGCAGCAGCTCCGGCTCTTCGTCTTCCCGCAGCAGCGGCTCCGTGAGCAACAGCTCCACCCGCAGCAGCGGCAGCAGCAGTTCTTCCAGCGTCCGGTCTTCCGGCAGCAGCTCCTCCAGCGCTTCCCGCAGCGGCAATTCCTCTTCCGGCGTCCGCAGTTCTTCCAGCAGCAGCGTCGCAGGTGGAAACAGCTCCGTCCGCTCCAGCGCCAGCAGCAGCTCTTCGTCCGTGCGTTCCTCTTCGTCGGCCTCTTCCACCCGTTCCAGCAACGTGAGCCGTGAGGGTCTTGCGAACAGCAACACATCGGCCGGAACCGTTTCCTCCAGGGAAGCGTTCCGCGACGACAGCGGCAACTTCCGCTACCAGGACGACTTCAGCATCGATGCCAACCACAACATGGTGCGTGTGGCACCCCGCAACCGCGATGCAATGGCCTGGGACCGCGCCGGCGCCTTCTGGGGTGACAAACCTCACTACTTCGGCTACCGTGTCCACAGCCTGCCTTCTTCCTGGCGCCGCATCAGCCACTGGGGCATCGACTATTACTTCTACAACGGTATCTACTACCGCAATTATGGCAACGGCTTCGTCATCTGCCGTCCTCCTTTCGGAACTCCGTTAGAGGCTGCCATTGACAGGGCCCTCCTGCGCACCATCCGCTTTGCCTATTACTGCGATACCTACCGTACCTACAGCCGCACCTTCGACTACTACAATGTCATCGCCCGGCAGAACCTGATCATCGCGCAGCAGAACGCCCGCCTGATTGCCCAGAACAATGCTTACGCCCTCAATTCCAGCCGTGCTCTGACGGCCTACGAACTGGCGGAGAAACTGGGCCTGGTACAGAGTTTCGCCTATGCGAATTCGGATTACTTCTACATGGACGGCGTGTTCTACACCATGTCTGCCTCCGGGGTTTATTCCACCATCATTCCTCCTGCAGGAGCTTTGGTGACCTCGCTTCCGGACGACTATGAGGTGATTGTGATGAACGGCATTGAATACTATCTGGTGGACAACACCGTCTATCGCACCACCCTCTTCGACGGCCAGCCTTACCTGGAGGTCCTCGGGCAGATGTACGGGTCGCTCTACAGCCAATACAACATCTATCGTTAATTATCGATAAAGTTTTTGAGTCCCGACCGCAAGGTCGGGATTTTTTTTATTATCTTTGTAATCTAATGATTACGCTGGAGCAGATACGGGATTTGCAGGAAAGGGTTTCCGCCCTGGACGCCTGCCTGGATATAGCCAGTAAGCGTAAGGAGGTGGCCGCCAAAACGGAGGAAACGCTGGCGCCGGATTTCTGGGGAGACCCCAAGGCCGCGGAAGCGTTTCTGAAAAAACTCTCCGGCATCAAATCCTGGGTCACGGACTTCGACAAAGCCCGCGAACTGGCCGATGATCTGGACGTGCTCTACGAATTCGCCAAAGACAGTATCTCAGACCCGGAGGATGAAGCCATTTCCACCCCCGAAACGCGCGAACTGGACCAGGCTTTCCAGCAGGCCGATGAAGCCGTGGAGGCCCTGGAACTGCGCAATATGCTGGGAAACGAGGGAGACAACCTGGGCGCCGTGCTCACCATCAACTCCGGCGCCGGCGGCACGGAATCCAACGACTGGAGCGCCATGCTCATGCGCATGTACCTCCGCTGGTGTGAGCGAAACGGCTACAAATACACCGTAACCTCCCTGCTGGAAGGCGAAGAGGCCGGCATCAAGAGCACCACCATCGAGGTGGAAGGGGATTACGCCTACGGCTATTTGAAAGCGGAGAACGGCGTGCACCGCCTGGTGCGCATCTCGCCCTTCAACGCGCAGGGCAAGCGCCAGACCACCTTCTCCAGCGTGTTCGTGTATCCGCTGGTGGACGACAGCATTAACATTGAGATTAACCCCGGAGACCTGGAATGGGACACCTTCCGCAGCGGCGGCCACGGCGGCCAGAACGTGAACAAGGTGGAAACGGGCGTCCGCGTGCGGCACCTGCCTTCCGGCATCATGGTGGAAAACACGGAAACCCGCAGCCAGCAGGACAACCGCCAGCGCGCCCTCCTCATCCTGAAATCCCGTCTGTACGACATAGAACTGAAAAAACGTCAGGAAAAGCAGGCGGAGCTGGAAGGCCAGAAAAAACGCATCGAGTGGGGCTCCCAGATCCGCAATTATGTCCTGCATCCGTACCATCTGGTGAAGGACCTCCGCACCGGCTACAGCACCGGGGACACCCAGGCCGTGCTGGACGGGGATATCAACGAATTCATGAAAACCTATCTGATGGGGAAGGGCGCAGCCGTCACGGACCCGGACGATATAGACTAAAAAAGCAATGAAAGACACCGCCATCATCGTTGTGGATATGCTGTACGATTTCATCGACGGATCCCTGGCCTGCCAGGGGGCCGATGAAGCCATTGCCCACACGCTGGAGTTTATCAAAGCCCACCGGGACCTTCCCGTGGTGTTCATCCGGGACCATCATCCCGCCAACCACTCCTCCTTCAAGGAGTTCGGCGGTATCTGGCCCCCGCACTGCGTGCAGGGTACCCGCGGCGCCGCCATCCATGAGGATCTGGCTCCGTACGCGGACGACGAAGGCCTGGTGTTCTACAAAGGGGAAGACCCTGCCGTAGAGCAGTATAGCGGCTTCGAGGGAAAGAACGAAGCCGGCCAGTCGATGGGCGAAGTGCTGCGTCTGCTGGACATTGAGACCGTACTGGTATGCGGCATCGCCACGGAATACTGCGTACGCAACACCGCGGAGGACCTCCTGAAGGACGGTTTCAAAGTGAAGGTCTTAAAGGACTGCCTGGCCTGGGTGGATGCCGAAGGCCATAAGAAAGCCCTGGCGGAAATGGAACAGGAAGGAATCAAACTCGCATAGAGAATGGATATCATCAACAACGCCTATGTGTCGGACAAGTACCAGTACACCATGGGAAAGTCCTATCTGGAATGTGGAAAGCAGGACCAGATTGCCGTATTTAATCTCTTCTACCGCAAGGCCCCGGAGAATAACAACTGGGCTGTGGTAAGCGGCACGGAGGAAGTCATTGAGATGGTGCTGGCCCTGGGCTCGGAGCCGGAGGAGTTCTATGAGAAGTTCCTGCCGGGAGACGAATACAAGGCCTTCCGCAAGTACCTCAGCACCATGAAATTCACCGGTGATGTGTACTGCATGCGGGAAGGGGAGATCGCTTTCCCCAACCAGCCCATCGTGACGGTGGTGGGGCCCATGATTCAGGCCCAGGTGCTGGAGACTCCCATGCTGTGCATCCTGAACCACCAGATGGCGGTTGCCACCAAGGCCTCCCGCGTGTGCCGTTCCACGGACCATCCCGTGAGTGAGTTCGGCTCCCGCCGGGCGCACGGCCCCTGGGCCGCGGTCTACGGCGGCAAGGCGGCCCAGATAGCGGGTTGTGCCAGCTCCTCCAACATCCTCACGGGCGCCTTTAACGGCGTGCCTTCCACGGGTACCATGGCCCACAGCTTCATCACCTCCTACGGCTCCACCGTGGAGGGAGAGCATAAGGCCTTCCAGGACTACATCCGCACGCACAAGGGTGAGAACCTGATTCTCCTGATAGACACGTACGATACCCTCCGCTGCGGCGTGAAGAACGCCATCCGCAGCTTCAAGGAAGCGGGCATCGACGACAATTACGCCCCCGGCTACGGCATCCGCCTGGACAGCGGAGACCTGGCATACCTCTCGCAGGAAGTGCGCCGCATCCTGGACGAACATGGCCTGACCAAGTGTAAGATTTTCGCCACCAACGGCCTGGACGAATACCTCATCACGGACCTGGAGCGCCAGGGCGCCCGGATCGACAGTTACGGGGTGGGCGACGCCATCGCCACCTCCAAGGCGGCCCCTTGCTTTGGCAATGTGTATAAACTGGTGCAGGTGGACGATGAGCCCGTCATCAAGCGCAGCGAAGACAAAATCAAGCTCATCAACCCGGGTTTCCAAATCACCTGGCGCATATCGGCCCAGGACAGCGTGAAGGGCAACCGCATCGACGGCTATGTGTTCAAGGCCGATGTAAGTTGCCTCCGCGGAGACCCCATGGACCTGGCCCTGCAGCACGGAAAGACGGTCACGGTGCGCGACGAATTCGACAGCTTCAAGACGAAGACCTTCGAAGAAGGCGCCTATGAGGCACGGCCTTTGCAACATCAGGTGATCGCCGGCGGCGTACGCGTGGCCCCGAAACATACTTTACTGCAAAAGAAACAGTTCTATAAGGACAACCTGCATCATTTCTCTCCTTCAGAGACGCGCCTCATCAACCCCCACTATTACAAGGTGGACATTTCCGATGCGCTCTATGACACCAAGATGGGCATCATCGGCAAACTCCTGAAGGAAATCGAAGACTTTGAGATATAAAACCGCATAATTATGAGAATCCCAGAATCAGAACTCATTATCAACGGCGACGGCTCCGTGTTCCATCTGCACATGAAGCCCGAGCAGTTGGCCGACAATGTGATCATGGTGGGCGACCCTGCCCGCGTGGACATGATCGGCGAATACCTCACGGACATCGAGTGCCGCAACGCTTCGCGC
The DNA here is from genome assembly GCA_017553545.1 of Bacteroidales bacterium. Taxonomy (GTDB): domain Bacteria; phylum Bacteroidota; class Bacteroidia; order Bacteroidales; family UBA932; genus Cryptobacteroides. The sequence goes on from JAFZKT010000009.1 coordinate 11,944, forward strand.
GAATTTGTCTCCATTACCGGTAAACGCAACGGCAAACGCATCACGGCGCTGTCCCATGGCATCGGCCCGGACAATATCGACATCGTGATGACGGAACTGGACGCCCTGGCCAATGTGGACTTCTCCACGCGCGAAGTGAAGCCCGTCCACAAGGCCCTGAACATCCTTCGCATCGGCACATCCGGCGCCCTGCACGCGGACATTCCGCTGGGCAGTTACGTCCTCTCCCACATCAGCGTGGGTTTCGACGGCGTGATGAACTGGTACGCCAACCGTGAGAAAGTGACCATTCCCGCCGTGGAGGAGGCTTTCAAGAAGCATATGAACTGGGCGCCCGTGCTGCCTTCGCCGTATTTCGTGAAGGCTTCCCCGAAGATCATCAACCTGATGAAGGACGTCACCGTGAAGGGCGTCACCATATCGGCCTGCGGCTTCTACGGCCCCCAGGGCCGTGTGGTGCGCGTTCCGCTGGCCATGCCCAACATGCTGGAAGACATCGAATCCTTCCGCTTCAGCGAAGGCGGAGAGGATTACCGCATTACCAATTTTGAAATGGAGAGCTCGCCGCTCGCCGGCCTGGCCGCCCATCTGGGCCACAACGCCAGTACGGTGTGCTGCATCATCGCCAACCGCTATCTGCAGAGCTCCAACCCGGACTACAAACCCGCCATCCGCAAACTGGTGGAACTGTGCGTAGACCGGATTTCTACCCTGTAAACGATTATGAAAAAAATTCTTGTATTTGTTTTTCTCCTTGTCGGACTGACGGCCGGAGCGCAGAGCTTCGAGAGTACTTTCGTCCAAACCAAGACGCTCACGCTGACGGGAAAGAAAATCGTGAGCGAGGGCGCCATCACCTATACCGCTCCGGACAATCTGGCCCTGATTTACAGCAAGCCGGACGGGGACTATTTCATCGTGGACGGTCCCTTCCTGCGCTTTGACCTTCGCGGCAACGCGCTGGATGTGAATACGGACAAGAACAAGTCGGTGCGCTTGCAGCGCAACGCCATTCTGTACGGCATCCAGGGGAAGTATGACGATATTGCCAAGGAAATGGAGGCGGACTGCACCGTGAGCAGCGTCAAGGGCGGCAAGCACGTCGTCATCAAGGTCCGCAAACCCGCACCGAAAGGCTACACGGGCATGGAACTGGACTACAACGCCAAGGGCCGCATCACCCGGATGGTGCTGGAAGAGGCAGGCGGCATATCCACCGAATACCTGGTAAAATAGATTTATGCCGCTACAAGTATCCGACGACCTGAGCAAGATCATCTCCTACGCCCGCGAGGAAGCGATGCGTACGGGGAGTTATGGCATCGGCCCGGACCATCTGTTCCTGGGCGTCATCCGTCATGAGGAAAACAGCGCATTCCGCACCCTCCAGAGTCTGGGTGTGGAACCGGCCGATCTGAAAGCTTTCATCGACACGCGCATCTTCACCAACGAGACCATTCCGTACGACCAGATAGACCACATCAGTTTCTCCCGGCAGGCGCAGAGCGTGCTCAACATTACGGTGTTGGAGGCTACGCGCCTGAAGAGCCAGCTGGCCCGTCCGGAGCATCTGTTGCTGGCCCTGTGCCGCACGACGGAGAGCTATGGACAGGCCTTCCTGCGTGCTCATGGTATCGATTATGGACGTCTGTTGGCCTATATGGAAGACGAAGGGATGCTCCAGCGGCCGGATCAGCCTAAGCCGCGGGAACAGCAGCCTTCCCAGGGCCCCGACGAAGAACCGGAGGAGAAGAAACTGGACATTGAGGAGTTCGCCTATGACCTCACCAAGGCGGCCCGCGACGGCAAACTGGACCCTGTGGTGGGTCGGGATGTGGAGATTTCCCGCGTCATCGAGATTTTAGGCCGACGGAAGAAGAACAACCCCATGCTCATCGGCGAGCCAGGGGTGGGGAAGTCGGCCATCGTGGAGGGTATTGCGCAGCGGATTGCATCCGGGGACATCTCGTCCGCATTGGCTAAAAAACGCATCCTGTCGCTGGATATTGCATCCGTGGTGGCGGGTACCAAGTACCGCGGTGAGTTTGAAAAGCGGCTGAAGACCATCATCAAAGAGGCGTCGGAGAATCCGGACCTCATCCTTTTCATCGACGAGTTCCACACCATCGTGGGCGCGGGCGGAGCATCGGGCAGCCTGGACGCCGCCAATATGCTCAAGCCGGCCCTGGCGCGTGGGGAATTCCAGTGCATCGGCGCCACCACCTTGGACGAATTCACCAAGATTGTGGAAAAGGACGGCGCATTGGACCGCCGCTTCCAGAAGATTGTGGTGGAAGCTACGGGCGTGGCGGAATCCATCGCCATTCTGCAGCACCTGCGTCCTAAGTATGAGGAGTTCCACGGTATTCAATATACGGATGACGCCGTGGAGGCCGCTGTGCGCCTGACGGACCGCTATATCACGGACAAATCCCTGCCGGACAAGGCCATCGACGCTTTCGACGAGGCAGGTTCCATGGTGCGGCTGGCGCTGGCCAAGAAGAAAGGATCGGCCCATCAGGTGGACGCTGAGGACATTGCTACGGTGGTGTCCAAGATGACGGGCATTCCGGTCAATAAGGTGGCCGAAAGCGAAGGCAACCGCATCGTGAAGATGCGCGAGCGGCTGCAGGAGCGGATCATCGGCCAGGACGAAGCGGTGGAGACCGTGGTGAAGGCCATCCAGCGGGGCAGGGCGGGGCTCAAGGACCCGAACCGGCCCATCGGCACGTTCCTCTTCTTCGGACCCACGGGCGTTGGCAAGACGCAGCTGGCCCGTACGCTGGCAGAGTATCTCTTCGACAGCGAGGAGAACCTGGTGCGCCTGGATATGAGCGAATATATGGAGAAGTTCAGCGTGTCGCGTCTGATTGGCGCGCCTCCGGGCTATGTGGGTTATGAAGAAGGTGGTCAGCTCTCGGAGCGTGTGCGTCGCAAGCCCTACTGCGTGGTGCTGCTGGATGAGATAGAGAAGGCCCATCCGGACATCTTCAACCTGCTGCTGCAGGTGATGGATGAAGGCCGGCTGACGGACAGCAACGGCCGCACGGTGGATTTCAAGAACACCATCGTCATTATGACTTCCAATGTGGGAAGCCGTGAGATGGAGGAATTTGGCAGTGGAATCGGCTTTGCGACGGCCGGAAAGAACGTGGACCAGGACCGCCGCGCGGTGGTGGAAAAGGCCGTGAAGAAGGCTTTCCCGCCGGAGTTCATCAACCGGGTGGATGCGCAGGTCTATTTCCATTCGCTGGATAAGGAAGCCATCGAGCGCATCATTGACATTGAGCTGAAGGATCTGCGGGAAAGGGCGTTGGAAGCCGGTTACAAGCTGGTGATTACGCCTTCCGCCAAGCGTTTTGTGGCCGATGCAGGCTATGACCCTGCCTATGGCGCCCGTCCGCTGAAACGGGCCATCGTACGCTATGTGGAGGACCCTGTCTCCGAGTTCATCATCAGTGACCGCATCCTGGTTTCCAGGAATAAGGTGGGCAGCGCGCTGCGCACCCTTCGCGTGGGGCTGACGCCGGACAAGGAGTCCACCGTGGTGGAGTTGAAGGCGGATTAAAGGATTTCCGCTTCTTCGAATTCCAGGCCCAGGTCTTCCATCAGGCTCTTGAGCGTTTGGAGGGAATCGCTGGAGGAGATGAAGTTGTTGAGGATTTCCGTGTTGTTGTAATTGGTCTTTTTCATAAGGCTTCCGTTTTGTTTCTGATGCAAAGGTATTGCGCTATTGTGCCAAACCGCTGCACAAGTGAAAAAATATGAAAAAATTTGCACTATTTTTCTGTTTCCTGCTTCTGGGGCTCTCTGCAGCCGCCCAGGGGGAGGAAAACCGTGAGACCTATCTCTATGCCAAGCGGGATACCTGTGACCTTTTCATGGACATTTTCCGTCCCGTGGCGGGGGCCGACACAACTTACAACGGCATTGCAAAGCCCACCGTGGTCTTCGTCTTCGGCGGGGGATTCATCATGGGCGAGCGGGTGGATGATTTTACACAGTTGTGGTTCAATCGGCTGAACGAAAACGGCTACACTGTGGTTACCATCGACTATCGGCTGGGAATGAAAGGCCAGAAGGTGGGGAAGGGATTGATTGGGGCATACAAGGCCTCCGGACTGTTCTGTCAGGCCCAGCAGATGGGGGTGGAAGACCTTTTCGCCGCCATCAAATTCCTGCACGACAACGGCGAGGAACTGGGCATCGATACGGACAATCTGGTGGTGTCTGGTTCATCGGCCGGGGCGATCATCTCCCAGGCGGCCGAATACGAGATCCTTTGCGGCCGAACGGGCGTGCTCCCGGAGGGCTTTCAGTTCAAGGGCGTGATGGCCTTTGCCGGCGCCATCATCAGCAATGACGGTGCGCCCAAGTATCCATCGGCCCCCTGTCCAACGCTCCTGCTGCACGGTACGGCCGACAAAACCGTGGCCTACAGTAAGTTCAGCGCCTTCGGGCACGGCATCTGGGGCAGTAACTGGCTGGTGAAACACTGGTCCAAGCAAGGCTGGAACAACTACTGCATCTACCGTTTCAAGGGCCGTCAGCACGAGGTGGCCGCCTATATGAACTACGTCTGGGAAGTGGAGAAGGAATTCCTGGAGCAGAACGTGATCCTGGGCCGCGCCCGCACCGTTGACACCGTCATCGACGACCCCTCCCTCCCCACCTGGGAATGGACCCGCGCGAGTCTGGATAATATGTATAGATAAGGGGCGCTGGCGCCTGTTTTTATGTGGCGCGTAAGTTGCTGATTTACAGCGTTTTCCATATATTAGGGTGCACCTGGCGGTGCACCCTAAGTTGCGTTATTCGTTGAGTGTCAATTACTTCCGCGCCACAGGTGCCTCGGGCGCCCCCATTTCTGCACGATTCCCGGTTTCTCTGCAGATTTCGGTTCCGGTGGGGGTTGCCCGGCCTGACCGGACTTCTCTTCAAATGAATTTGCAGATTTGGATTTATTTCGTACCTTTGCAATTGGAATCGTCACGGGGATTTCGCTGAAGGGTTGACAACCCTTTTGAGCCCACAAGCTTGATTCGAGCCCCATTCAAAAGTCGCGGCCTAGGCGGCTTTTATTTTTTATTCTCACCTGTTGGTAGTGCGGAAATAGAATACTGGACGTATTCTCCTTTCGATTTCTGGAATCCCACAACAAGTCGGATATGCTTGTATCGCATGATAACAATACGCGAGAAAGATTTCTGATTCTTATCGTTCTGTTTCTTGGGGTTAGAGGATTCTTTAACGGCCTTCGATAGGATATCTGTGAGTTGAAACACGGCTATGGTTGATTCATATGAGCGCGCTGCGTGCTCCACCGTTTCATTATACGACAGCCCTTTTATCTTAATCTCTGCCCTCAACGAATGGTTCCACACCGATTTGGATGGATTCTCTGAAATCCATTTGGCGTAAAAGCCTTTGATTATTTGCTCGCGTGCCTTAATCTCCGGCCGAGTTTTTCCCTGTGGGATTATACTCAGAGAAAATTGGTCGCTATTTGCGACCGGTTTTACGGCTTGTTCGCGTCTCTTATTTTTCATAGCGCCCTGGTTAGTTTCAAATTGTGGGGATAGACAAGCTATCCCCGATATTATTGGTTGCTGAAGGCAGGGCCAAACCCCAGGGCTCTTGACTTCAATTCCCGGTTAAACCGGGTTACTGATCCAATGACAAATATACAATAATCCCTCAAAACCTCAAAGGGAAATCTCCCCGCCCCCTGCGGCCGGAAGGGCGGTCCTCCGCTCAGTGGTTGGAAACGGCCCCTCACCCGGTCGCTGGACGTCCTAACTCCTCCTTTTATGGCCGCGACCTCCGGTCCCAGCCATAACGTCGTCGAACAGACTCCGTCCTGCCGCTGACGCGGCACCGCTCCCTGCACAAGGCCACCCCGCATGGCCGTTTCCGCCCATTCGCTTTGGACCATCCCTTCCGCTCCGCAGAGCGGAACCCATTTCTGCATAATTCCCGGATATTTGGCAGATTTCAGTTCCGGGCGGACCCCATTTCCGCGCGATTCCCGGTTTCTCTGCGGATTGCAGTTCCGGTGGGACCGTTATGCCTGGCTCTGACCGGGAATCTCGTCGGGAGAACTAGCTGATTCGGTGTTATCTGAGGGTGCTTCTGTATTATTTAACAGCCCTTCGATAATTGGATACAGGCTCGGGAGGTCATGAATAGCTGTTTCCCAAAGAATCTCCGGAAGGACTGCAGAGTAGCCGTGGACGAGTACGTGTCGCATCCGGATCATCTTTTTCCAGGGGATGTCGGGATGTGCGGCAATATACTCTTTACTCAACATATAGGCGGCTTCCCCGACAATTTCAACGTTTTTCAAAATGGCGAAGTAACGCAGTTTGTCGGAGATAAACCCGTCAAACGAAAGACCTTGCGTGAATTCTTTCACATTTCCTGCCGCCGTCAGGATGTCCCGCAGCCGCCCCTTATCTCTAGCTGGCTCTCTCATACACCAAGACTTTATCCCTTTCAACGCTTTCGCGCGCAAAAGGCTTAAGGGAGCCGTTTGCCACCAGGTCCACTTTTCGGCCGGTGGCATTTTCCAGGGACTCAATCACATCCGTATAGGCAAGTAGGCCGATGGGCCTGGCCGGATCTATATCCACCAGAATGTCTATGTCGCTGTCCGGACGTTCTTCCTGTCGGGCGAATGAACCGAATATCCACGCCCGGACGATGGGCGCGTTGTTCAATACCTCGCATATGTTTTTGACGATTTCTATTCTTTGCCGATCAAGCTGTTCGCACAGTTCCATCACTTCCTCCTTTTTCCCTTTTCTGGCCGCATATCTTAATAGTTTGGATACATTTACCGGATACTGCTCGAAGGATTGCTGATAAGTCTTAAGCATCTCCGACTCTGTTTCTCCGGCATATTCTTTATCTGCGACAATGTCCACCAGCGACTTCTCCAGAGTGGGAACTGAAATGCTTCCTTCCGCATACAGCGGGGCTTCCGACACGATAGGTTTTACAAGGATGAAGTCGTGTAAATCATCTATCATCTGATACGCCTTGCGAATGTCCACCACATCCGGGAAATGCTTCTTTAACTCAAGCACAACATTCTCCACCTCCCTACGGGGCACTTCCACCACCAGATTCCTTCCTTTATTGATAATACAGTGGTCCATCCCGACGAAGCGGTCTATCAGGACTTCTATCACCTTTTGCATTAGCGGCGTTATTGTCACGTGGTATTCCATACCTGTTCTCTTTTTTGCAAAGATATTCAATTCTGGCAATATTTCAAAATTATTGCCAAGATGCGCCGGGGATAGCGCTTATTTCCGTCGAAATCGCGGGCGTTTGACCGCATTCGGCGACGCCGGCGCCCATTCCCGCCAGAACCGCGGTTTCTTGACGGCGATCAGTGCTCCATATCCCCTTGGTTGAGGAGGTGTGCCTCCAAAGGTCTCATTCCCAGCATAACGGTATCAACATTCCCAGAATAAACTAAAAATGATTATCTTTGTAAGAATCCCTTTTGTTATGACAGATATTGAACAGATTCTGGAGGAGCTGCGTGTGTTTAACCAGGAACGGGACTGGGATCAGTTTCACAATGGGAAGGACTTGGCCATTGGTCTTTCAGTTGAGGCTTCTGAACTTCTGGAGGCTTTTTTATGGAAGGCCCCCGAGGATGTAAATAAGAACAAAGTACGGGAAGAGTTGGCCGATGTCCTCAACTATGCATTCCAGATGGCCGATAAGTATAACCTTGATATCAAGGAGATTATGCTGGATAAGATTCACAAGAATGCGGAGAAGTATCCGGTTGAGAAGGCGAAGGGGAGTGCTAAGAAGTATAATGAACTATAGTATGGCACGACAGTCATTAACCATACTCGATTTTAAGTTTCCTGGTGCAGAGCAAGAGATCGCTGCCACGGAACATGGTACTAACTGGCCGGTTGTATACTTGATTTACAACGATAAAGAAGTGTACGTGGGAGAAACGACCAGCGCATACGCTCGATATAATCAGCACACTCATGTCGTTGAAAGGCAATCTCTAAAGCACATCAAAATTATAATTGACAACCAGTTTAATAAGTCGGCGATTCTTGATATAGAACAGAACCTGATTCATTTACTGGAGACAGATGCTGCCATAGAGGAATCGCAAGGGCGACATGGGAGGAAGTTACAGAATAAAAATGCCGGTCAGTCATACGCACACGATTACTATGATAGAGCTAGGTATCAGGAGAAGATAGCAAAGATCTGGGACAGACTCCATAGTATAAAGTTCGTTCATAATCCATATACGGGGATAAAGAATACTGACCTGTTTAAATATTCTCCCTATACAAGTCTTACTGCTGAACAGGAATTAGTTTGCCGGGATATCATTAGGGATATTATCACAAAGTTAACATGTGATAAAAAAGGCATGGCGGTTATAAAAGGTGTTGCCGGAACCGGGAAGTCATTGGTGCTCATTAATATGATTATGACGCTTCTGAAGAGTCAGACCGTTCATTATGATTACGACTTTGAACAAGACTCCGAAGATGATTTGGATGAGCGTTACGCATTACACGCTGAACTTGAGCGCTTCTATGTGGAATGGAAGCAAAAGACAGGATATGATGATCTCAAAATTGGATTTGTTGTTCCCATGTCTTCGATTCGAGCCACCTTTAAAATGGTCTTCAAGTATGCTGGAAAGTCCACAAAGGGAATGCGTGCCAGTATGGTGATTGGGCCCAATGAGGTGGTCACAGATAAGGGCGAGCGTGACTATGATATTGTCTTTGTTGACGAGTCGCATCGCCTGAAGAGAAGGGTGGCAATGTCCGGGACTGAAATGGGGGCATTCGACAAGTGTTGCCACAAGCTTAGTATGAATCCCCAGGAAGCGACACATCTGGATTTCCTTCTTAGAAAAAGCCGATATCAAGTGCTTGTCTATGACGAGAATCAGAGTATCAAGCCCACTGACATTCCCGCTGCAAGGATGATGGCACAATTGGATTCCCATGTTACCATCCGTCGGGAGTTAAAATCCCAGATGCGTTGCCAGGGCGGAGGTGATTTCATGCAATATGTTGATGATATCTTCAATCTCCGAAATCCCAAGTACCAAAGCTTTGGAAACTACGACTTTAAGTTGTACGACGATCCAAATGCCATGATCGACTTCCTATGCAGAAGTAACTCAAAAGAGGATCTATGCCGAACGTTGGCGGGCTATTCCTGGGAGTGGGTCTCCAAGAATGGGGGGCAAAATCTGGATATTGAATTGGATGGGAAGAAATACTTTTGGAACAGGAGCAGTAGTCAGTGGATTCTTAATAGTGAGCCAAAAGAGATAGGTTGTGTTCATACTTCTCAGGGGTATGATCTCAACCGTGTTGGCGTTATCCTTGGTCGTGAGATTGACTATGATCCGGAAACTCAGTCCATCGTCGTAAACCGAGACCTTTTCTTTGACTCTAAAGTCAAGCAACAAACCACCGATGCGCAGCTTAAACAGTTCATTATCAACGCTTACAAAGTGATGCTCGTTCGTGGTATTAAGGGTTGTTATGTGTATGCATACAATAAGAATCTACGAGAGTATTTAAAGCAGTTCATGCCAGTAGTTAAATAATGAAACGTTGTTTTTACGATGACCGCATTCCCGTTTCCCTCAGCCGAAAGGATGAGGAAATTTTGGGCGTGCTATCGAAAGACAAAGCTTTTGATTTGACCTTGGAGCAGCGTGACGCGTGGCATGAGGGCAATCTGACCGACGAAACCCGCAAGCCGGAGTTCTACGACGGCACGTATGAGTATCTGAAGGGGTTGGGGATAAAAGAAATATGATTTCAATTGGATAGTGTTTTTTATCCTTGTTATATTGTTTTTTGTTGCCATCATCCTCGGGGTGATGATTCCGGTACGCAAAAAGCAGCGAGAGAAAAAGCACCAGGAACGGCTGGAGTCAATAACCAGGCTGACGCCGGACGTTGAGGCCGCCTTGGCTGAGATTTGCACTTTCTACAGTTACAGCCATTATATCACCGAGTCAGAGCGTATCGCCCTAAATGATAAGTATGCCGCCCTCAACCAGGCTGTTTCGACCATCATCAACAGTAAGGAACTGGAAGAATGCCCCCAGAAGGATAGTTTCAAACGCTTCCACAAGGCAATGTCCGACACAAATGGCCACAAGACAGCCAACAATGAGCATTTCATCGAAAACCAGCTAAATGGAGGCGCCCAGTATTTTGACACCGTACTCGCTTACCCGCTAGATCAGCAGCAGCGTAAAGCCGTAGTCTCTCTGGAAGATAATGTCCTGGTCATAAGCAGTGCCGGCAGCGGCAAGACGATGACCACCGTCGGCAAGGTCAGGTATCTCATTGATATACAGCACGTCCCGGCCGAAAAGATTCTGCTTATAACCTTTACCCGGAAGGCTGCGGAATCACTGTCGGAGCGTCTGGGAGAAAAGAAACTGAAATGCCGCACCTTTCACAAGTTAGCACTGGATATCATCGGCGAAAAAACAGGAGAAAAGCCCACAATCACACCTCCGGATTTCTCTGTCCAGGTATATCACAAACTATCCCAAAAGAATCCGGATTTCAAAGCGGCCATTGCCGATTACATCATCCGGTCCCGCTACACGATGCGGGACCAGTATGAATACACCTCGATGCAGGAGTATATGCAGGACCGTCAGAAACACGGCATCCAGGCCTTCTTCAAGGATATGGACGGCCGACCGGTGTTCTGCAAATCAGATGAGGAGAGTAAAATTTGTGATTTTCTCGGCTCACGCGGCATAAAATTCCGTTATGAGGAAAAATACGAAATCAATACCGTTGACGCGGAGCACCGGCAGTATTGTCCCGATTTCTCCATTTATATCGCTAGCCCGGATGGCCAGACTAAGCGTGTTTATCTGGAGCACTTCGCCATCAATGAGCATGGCCGCTGTCCTTCCTTTTTCAGCACAGAGGATGAAGTCAAATACAAGCAGGGAATCCAATGGAAGCGCCAACTGCACCAACAGAATGGAACAACGTTACTGGAAACAAGCAGCGCAGGATTCCATAAGGGGGATGTTTTTCAAGTACTGTCCCGGCAACTACTAGGCCTTGGCGCCGTCTTCAGCAAAGCCACCAGTCAGAGCGTTTCCCGGGAGCTTGTCCGTCAAGAGGAGAATATCTTGGATATGCTTACTTCTTTCAACTTCCTCTTGAAATCCAGAGACAAGACTATGGAAGATATCACAAGGTTAGTAGGAGGAGGGCCGGATTCAATCACCGTCAACGATATTATTGCACCTTTCGTGGAAGCATATCGGAAGATGGAGGAAGAAAACAACGAGATTGATTTCACGGATGCGATCATCCGAGCAACAGAGTTGTGCAACAATGGCTACCGCCCAGACTACGATTACATTCTTGTCGATGAGTTCCAGGATATCTCAATGGATCGTTATCGCTTCCTGCAGTCGTTGAGGCGCAAGTCTCCTCTCACAAAGCTCTTTTGCGTAGGTGATGACTGGCAGTCCATCTACCGTTTTGCCGGTAGCGATATGGCCCTATTCAAGCAATTCGAGAATTTCTTTGGTTACACCAAGAAGTGCCTAATGGAGACCACCTATCGTTTCGGGGAACCGGCCATAGCAGAATCCTCTAAGTTCATTTTGGCAAACCCGGAGCAGGCTGTCAAGAACGTCCATTCCTTCAAGTTAGATGCAGAAACCAAGCTGGACTTTCTCTCCACTGATGGGCGTGATGGCGTTGTCGAAACAGTGAAGTACCTGGCCGACCAGATCCCTGCAGACAAAGAAATCCTATTGCTGGGAAGATATGGATTTGATGTCAATGTCTTCAAAAACACGGAGCTGGCGGTGCATGACTCAAAAGACCATGTGTATGTGTCCTATGGCAAGCGCAAGATGAGCTTCATGACGGTCCACCAGTCAAAAGGCCTGGAGTGCGACTATATCATCCTGTTGAACTGCAATGGTGGCACGATTGGATTCCCTTCACAGATTAGCGACAGTCCCGTGCTTAAGTACGTCCTAAGTGAGCCGGATGCATACGCCTTCAGTGAGGAACGCCGTGTCTTTTACGTGGGCATTACCCGGGCAAAAAAACACACCTGGGTGCTTTACGATATTAACAATCCTTCACCATTCGTCAAGGAGTTTGTGAAGACCCTGGAGCCGGAGACGAAACCCGGCACCGACATCCCAGAATCAGAGCTATGCCCCAAATGCCATTGCGGACGAATTAAGGTGGTCAAAAAAGGTATGGCAAAAAATGGAAATCCATTCACAACGTATGCTTGTGTCAATGAGAGATACGGCTGTGACTATCTGGAAACCAAGTTCGTGAATCTCAATTCTACGCATAGAATACCATACAAGAAGATTTGGAAGTAGGTTTTTGATATTAAACCTTTAAGTGTGTCCTCCGATATCACAAAAGTATTAGAGAAATGTCAAGATAACGCTCGCTTCGGCGGGCGTTTTTTATTGATGGGGTGCGCTTAACCTCCTGGATTATGGGACGTCTGCAGCGTTTAAGGCCGTTTTTGATCTTAACGTCCGTGATTTCGGGACGTTAGGCGCACCAAGCCTGATGGTCGCTCGCCGGAAGGGATGGTCCAAAGCGAATGGGCGGAAACGGCCATGTGGGGTGGCTTTGCGCAGGGAGCGGTGCCGCGAAGCGGCAGGACGGAGTCTGTTCGACGACGTTATGGCTGGGACCGGAGGGCACAGCCATAAAAGGAGGAGTTAGGACGCCCAGCGACCGGGCGAGGGGCCGTTTCCAACCACTGAGCGGAGGACCGCCCTTCCGGCGGCGAGGAAGGCAGGAGAAGCCCGATCCGGTCGGGCATGACGGATAGGTCGGGGGTAACGGCTACAGATTCTCGAACGTAAACAGATCCCAAGGGAGTTCTTCCATCCGGCCGCTGTCAAGGACGCTGATGACGAAGCGGAGGAGGGGGAAGTCCGCCAGGTTCACTTCGCCTTTGCGGGCGCGGTACTGGATGGAGTCCGAGAGGCGGCGGATGACCACCAGGGATTCCAGGGTGAGGCCGCCCAGGAGCTGCTGGGCCTCTTCGCAGGTTTTGCCTTCGCCCAGGAGCATGCCCAGCTTGCGGGTTCGGGCGCCCGTTGCGGTGACATAGAGGTCTCCGATGCCGATGAGCGTGCTGTCCCACTGGGCGTTCTGTAATTCAAGCACCCTGGTCATTTCCTTCACGGCCTGGGTGAAAACCGCCGCCTGGGAGTTGTAGTGGGCGCTTTCGTTGGTGCCGTCGCGCTTGATGGCGTAACCCAGGGCCATGGACACGCCCAGTGCGTAAGCGTTCTTGATGGCCACGGCCGTTTCCAGTCCGCGGGCGTCTTTTGTAAGGGAAATATGGAACCAGGAGGTCTGCAGGGCCTTCTGCATCATCTTAAGCAGTGCCGTGTCTTTGCCGCAGATGACCACCTGCGTATGGTCGTGGTGCATGATGCCGTCGGCCGTGCCGGGACCGCCGAGGGCGTAGATGTTACGGCGGATGCCTTTCTTTCTGAGCTGACGGATCCAGTAGTCCGGGAAGGAGACCAGTTTGCCTGCGCCTAAATCGGCCAGGCCTTTAGCGGCCGATAATACCGGCATCGCCGGGTCCAGTTTCATCAGGATTTCCTCCAGGAACCACTCCACGCCGAAGGAGGAGATGGCGCCGATCACAAAATCGGCCCCCTGGACGGCGGACGGCCAGTCTTCACAATAAAAGTAACGTGTGCCGGAAGGGTAGGGGATGTCCATTTTGGGGTGTTTGCCGTCCTTCAGACAGGCGTCCACCACCTCTTTGTCTACGGGCGTTCCCACCAGCCGGACCTCGTTTCCGTTCTCCGCTGCGACGAACGCCAGGGCAGACCCGATTTGCCCTATGCCAATGATTGTAACTACTGCCATAACCTTCTTCTTTTTGCTTCGCAAAGTTAGCGAATTTTATTGGAAAAATGTGTTGCGTAACTGCGATACTTTTCGTATATTTGTACGTTTATAGGAAACAGAAAGTTTTTTAACTGAAAAATGGATAATAACAACGAGAAAGATTTGATGGAAGAGCCGCAGACCGGTTACATCGAGCCTGTGGAGATTGACCACGAAATGCGCACCGCCTACATTGACTATTCAATGTCGGTGATTGTGTCCCGCGCCCTGCCGGACGCCCGCGACGGCCTCAAGCCCGTGCAGCGCCGCGTCCTGTTCGGCATGGACAACATGGGCCTGAGCTATAATGGCCAGACCAAAAAGAGCGCCAGAATCGTGGGTGAGGTGATGGGTAAGTATCACCCGCACGGAGACTCCAGCGTGTATGACGCCATGGTGCGCCTGGGCCAGGAATGGAACCAGCGTTATCCCATGGTGAAGGGCCAGGGTAACTTCGGCTCCGTGGACGGAGACTCTCCGGCCGCCATGCGTTACACGGAAGCCAAGCTGCAGAAGATGGCGGAGGATGTGCTGGCGGATATGGATAAGGATACGGTGGACATGGCGCCGAACTTCGACGACACCCTCCAGGAACCCACCGTACTGCCCACCAAGGCCCCGCTGCTGCTCCTTAACGGCGCTTCCGGTATCGCCGTGGGTATGGCCACCAACATGGCACCCCACAACCTGGGCGAATGCTGCGATGCAATCTGCGCCTATATTGACAACCCGGAAATCACCACGGATGAACTGATGCAGTACATCAAGGGGCCGGATTTCCCCACAGGCGGCATCGTGATGGGCAAGGCCGGCATCAAGGAGGCCTATGAAACGGGCCGCGGCCGCTGCGTCATCCGTTCCAAGACGGAGATTGAGGTGGACGAGCGAGGCTTCGAGACCATCGTGGTCACGGAGATCCCTTATATGGTAAATAAGCGGGAGATGATTGAGAAGATTGCCGCCCTGGCGGAAGAAAAGCGCGTGGAAGGCATCTCCTACATCAACGACGAAAGCTCCCGCGGTGAAACCCGCGTGGTCATCCGCCTCAAGCAGGGCACCAACTCCGGCGTGGTCCTGAACCTCCTGTTCAAGTACAGCCCCCTGCAGAGCAGCTTCTCGTTCAATAACGTGGCGCTGGTGAAGGGACGTCCGCGCCTGCTCAGCCTCAAGGAAATCATCGGCCAGTTCGTGGACTTCCGTCATGAGGTCGTGGTGCGCCGCACCAAGTTCGAGCTTGACAAGGCCCAGAAACGCGCCCACATCGTGGAAGGTCTGCTGAAGGCGATGGATCTCATCGACGAGATTGTCCACATCATCCGCTATGAATCCAAGAGCATCGAGGAAGCCAAGCAGATGCTCCAGGACCGTTACCAGTTCACGGAGCCGCAGGCAACCGCCATCGTGGAAATGCGTCTGCGTCAGCTCGTCGGCCTGGAACGCGAAAAGCTCCAGAGCGGATACGACGACCTTATGAAGTTCATCGAGCGCTGCAACCAGATCCTGGGCAGCGTGGAGGAACAGCTGAATGTGGTGAAGGCGGAAACCCAGGACCTCAAGGCCCGCTACGGAGATCCCCGCCGCACGGAAATCACCCTCGCGGCGGACGAATTCAACCCGGAGGACTTCTACGCCGATGAAGACCAGGTGATCACCATTTCCCACCTGGGCTACATCAAGCGCACCGCCCTCACGGAATTCCGCACCCAGCACCGCGGCGGCGTGGGCGTGAAGGGAAGCGCCACGCGCGACGAAGACTTCATCGAGCATATCTACATTGCCAATACGCACAGCACCATGCTCCTCTTCACGCAGAAGGGGCGCTGCTATTGGCTCAAGGTCTATGAGATACCGGAAGGCACCCGCGCCTCCAAGGGCCGCGCCATCCAGAATATCCTCATGATAGATCCGGACGATTCAGTTCGCGCGTACCTTAACGTGAAGACGCTGAAGGATGAGGAATTCATCAACAATAACTACGTGGTGATGGTTACCAAACAGGGTATCATCAAGAAGACCACCCTGGAAGCCTATTCCCGTCCCCGCACCAACGGCGTGAACGCCATCAACATCCGGGAGGACGACGAACTGCTGGAAGCCATCCTCACAGGCGGCCACTGCAACATCATGCTGGCGGCCCACGGCGGGCGTTGCGTCCACTTCGACGAAACCCAGGCCCGTCCCCTCGGCCGTACTTCCATGGGTGTACGTGGCATCAATCTTGATGAAGGGGATTATGTCGTCGGCGTAGTTTGCATGGATCCCGCCGCTGAAGATGCAGCGCAGCACCAGGTGCTGGCCGTCTCCGAAAATGGTTTCGGCAAACGCTCGGATCCCGCCGACTACCGTAAGACCTCCCGCGGCGCAAAGGGAGTGAAGACGCTTGAAATAACGGAAAAGACCGGTCCCCTGGTGGCCATCAAGAATGTCACGGATCTGGACGACCTGATGATCATCTGCCGCTCCGGAATCACCATCCGAATGCCTGTAGACACAATACGTGTTTGCGGACGTGCCACTCAGGGCGTAAAGCTCATCAACATCCGCGAAGGAGATGCCATCGCCGCCATTTCCGTAGTTGCGCACAGTGAAGAAGAGGAAGAGGCGGAAGAACAAGTAGAAAACAACAACAACGAGTAATAAAATGAAAAAGTTAGTTCTCGCTATCGCCGCGCTGGTTTGCACTTTGCAACTGGCCTATGCGCAGAAGTCCGATGCAGATATGCAGAAGGCTGTGGACAAGGCGCTTGCCACCGTGCAGGACGCCAAGAAGGCTGAAAAGCCCGCTTCCTGGATCAAACTGGCGGAGGCCTATTGGAAGGCCTACCAGAATCCCACCAGCAACCTCACGCTGGGCATCGACAAGCAGACCTTCCAGATGATGTCCTCGGAGCAGCCCCAGGCTGTTTCGGTGGTGGAAATCGAAGGCACTCCGCTGGAGAAATGGACCCTTTCCCGGGCCGATGTCTACTTCAACGAAAGCGGCCTTCTGGTGATGGCCGTGGTTACCCATCCTTCCGTTCCCGGAGACCTCCTGGACCTGTCGGCCCGCGCCTATACCAAGGCCTTTGAGCTGGGCGGCAAGGAAAGGGACATCGCCCCCAAGATGAAGGCCATCGGAGAGGCCTATGTCAGTGACGCCCTCAACGCCTACCGTCTGGGCGATATGGCCAAGGCCAGCGACCTGTTCCTGGGCGCAAATGCCGTATCCGTCCTTCCTCCCACCGAGGGTGAGAATTTCGAGGCCGCGTACAATTCGGCCTTTACCGCCCTGCAAGTGAAGAACTATGCGCGCGCCGAATCCCTTCTGAACCGCTGCCTGGAAGGTGGCTACCATTCGGACGGCAACGTCTACGCCAACCTGGCGGATTGCGCCCTGGCCAAGGCGGACACCACCGCGGCCAAGAAAGTGCTGGCAACCGGTCTCACCGCTTATCCCAACAACGCCGTCATCCTGACGAACCTCATCAACCTGTACCTGAGTACCAACGAGGATCCCGAAAAGATTGTGGAGCTGCTGGACGAGGCAAAGAAGATGCTTCCGGACAATGCTTCCCTGTATTTCGTAGAGGGTAACATCTACACCAAGATCAAGTCCTATGACAAAGCCATCGCCGCTTACCAGAAGGGCCTGGAGGTGGATTCCAAGTACGATATGTGCTATTACGGCATCGCCAACGTTTCCGTGGAGAAAGCCAAGGACCTGGAGGCCGAACGCGAAGCGCTGGACATCCGCAACTACAAGAAGTACGACGAACTTACGGACAAACTGAACGAGGTTTACGCAGAGGCCATTCCTCCTTTCGAGCAGTGCTATGATGTCAGCTCGGACGAGCAAGTGAAGAGCGTTGCTGCCACCTATCTCAAGCAGCTGAACTTCATGCTCCGCAACAAGGATCCCAAGTTCATGGAAGCCTACAACAAGTGGGACGCCATTGTTAAGGGCGCCGCTCAGTAGGATTATTCCGTCTTTGATTATTCAGCCGGTTCCGTTTCTTCGGGGCCGGCTTTTTTGTCGAAGGCCTTCACGATTTTGGTGACCAGCGGATGGCGGACGATGTCCTCCGTGCGGAAGCGGATGGTGGTCACGCCCTTGATGCCTTCCAGCAGCTTGATGCCGGCGAGGAGTCCGCTGTCCCCGGGGCGGGGGAGGTCCACCTGCGTTGCATCGCCGGTGACGATGAACTTGGCCGATGGCCCCATGCGCGTGAGGAACATCTTGAGCTGCCCCAGGTTGGTGTTCTGGGCTTCGTCCAGGATGACGCAGGCACGGTCCAGCGTGCGGCCGCGCATATAGGCCAGCGGGGCGATCTGGATGGTCCCGTCGGCCATGAACTCCTGGAGGCGCTTGGCGGGGATCATGTCCGAAAGGGCGTCGTAGAGGGGCTGTAGATACGGGTCCAGCTTTTCCTTCAGGTCTCCGGGCAGGAAGCCCAGTCTCTCACCGGCTTCCACGGCGGGGCGGGTGAGGATGATGCGCTTGATTTCGCGGTTCTTGAGGGCGCGCACGGCCAGGGCGATGGCGATGTAGGTTTTACCCGTTCCGGCCGGGCCGATGGCGAAGATAAGGTCGTCCTCGAAGTAGGCCTTCACCAGATCCTGCTGGGTTTTGTTGCGGGCGCGGATGGGTTTGCCGTCCGTGCCATGAACGATGACTGCATCGGCCGTGGGACGGGCGCTCTCCCCGGTGCCGGTGAAGATGTCCTCCACGTCATAGACGGTGAGGTTCATCTTCCGATGGCGCCGCTGGATGAGTTCGGCGAAACGGATGTTGAACTCCGCAATGTCGCTCTCCCGGCCGTCCAGGATAAGTTCGTTGCCCCGCGCCACCACTTTCAGGTGGGGGAAATAGGAGCAGAACTCCAGGAGGATTTTGTTGCCTACGCCATAGATTTCTATGGGGTCGATGGCTTCCAGTTGGATGGTTTTCTTCATTCTGATTCAAGGGTGATGCAGTAGCCGTCCGGGATGCTGGTGGCGGTCTGTACGGCCTGGTAGGTGCTGAGCATGTCGTTGTAGTCCCCCGGTTGTTTCCACAGTTCCGGATGCTCCATAAAGTCTTTGACGGGAATGGTGGCGTAGGAGTCCTCAAGCATGTCGGGCTTGGTGCACCATAGGTATTCCGCCTGGACGTCCAGCAGCCGGGGCGCTTCCCCGAAAGGACGGATGATGCGAATCCTCAAGCCCAGTTCCAGGCGGGTGGGCAGTTGATTCTGGTTGGAAACGGCGTTGCCGATGGAGTAGAAGACGGGCGTCCCCTCTATGAGGCTACAGTCCTGCACGACGTGGGGATGCGTTCCTATGATGAGGTTGGCGCCTTCCGACACCAGCCACCGGGCCCATTCTTCGGTTTTGGCCGAATGGGTGTGCTTGTATTCCAAATCCCAGTGCGGAAAAACAAAGACGAAATCCGCCCCCCTGCACGCATCCATCAGGCGCTTGACTTCCTCCTTTCTCTGACGGGCGACCACCGGCTCCTTTTTCGTCGGCCCCAGGTTGGTCCCGTAAGTAAAATTGACAATGCCGATGCTGACACCCTTGGTCTTGATGATGAGCGGCGTCAGGAGCGTATCTGCCCGGGCGCAACCCGTGTGCAAAACAGGAAGGCTGTCCAGCTGGTCCAGGGTGCGGGTGAGCCCGTCCGAGCCCTTGTCCAGGATATGGTTGTTGGCTGTGAGGAGGACGTCGAATCCAAGGTCGCTCAGGTACTTGGCGTATTCGTCCGGCGCGGAAAACGCAGGATAGCCGGAATAGGGTTTGCCGCCCAGGGGGAATTCCATGTTGCCGATGGCTACATCGGCCTTCTGAATCCGGGAGGAAAGGTGAAGCAGGAAGGTGGAGTAATCCGCCGAGCCGTTGCGGAAGGCGCTTTTGATCTGCTGCCCGTGGCTCATGATGTCTCCGATGACGTAGACGGATACGGTATCCGGTTTGAAGAAAACGGCCGGCAGGGGCCGAAGCCAGTCAAAGTTCTGCGAAAAGGCGACTGGGGCGGAAAGCAGGGTGAACGCCAGGATTATCCCAATCAGATGCTTCATATATTGCAAAGATAATGAAAAAATACTTAAATTTGCAAGTTATGAAGAAGACCCTCATATTTGCTCTGGTGCTGTCTTTACTGGTAACGGGCTGTGATTATGTCCGCAAGATTGCCGGGCGTCCTACAGCCGCCGAAATAGAGGCTATCAGGCTGGAAAAGATGGCGGCGGAAGAGGCCCGTCATCAAGCCATTCTGGATTCGCTGGAAAATGCGGAAAAAGCCATGGCCCAGGCAATGGCCGAAGCCCTTGCCGCCCGGGAGGCCCATCTGCTGGATTCCCTTTCCCAGGAGCACGGGACCGTGCTGAACCCGGCCAAGTTGGGCGGCCTGTATACTACCAAACTGGAGAGTAAGTATTACATTGTGGTGGGTGCCTTCCGCAACCGTTCCTATGCGGAACGCAAGTTGAAGGCCTGCAATGCGGCCGGCTATACTGCCACCATCGTCAGTTTCCGCAATGGCCTGCTGGCGGTGGCGCTGTGCCCCTCGGACAACTTGGACGAGACACTGAAGACCCTGAAAAGCATGCGCGGGACGGGTGTCTGTCCCAAGGATGGCTGGATTCTGATGAATTTCTAAGGAATGAAACGGTTCCTGTCACTGTTGGTCGCCTGCGGGCTGGCTACCGGGTTGTATGCCCAGTACCGTACGCCGTTGCAGGACCTGGACGATTCTGAGACTGTCCGGGCCCTGAAAGAGCACGTGGGCTATCTGTCGGCCGCCCAGACGGAAGGCCGGAAGGCCGGAAGCGAAGGGGAAAAGATGGCCGCGGAATATCTGGAAGGCGTTCTGAAAGAGTGTGGAATTGACATCCTTTCCGCCGGGAATGAGTTCCGGGTGGCAGGCGCGGATACGCTTACATCCCGCAATGTGGTGGGTTATCTGCAGGGCTGGGACAAGGCCCTGAATAACCGTTACATCGTGGTGGGCGCCCGGATGGACAACCTGGGGATGGATACGTATCTCCGGGACGGAGAGCCTGTGAACCGCATTTATTACGGCGCCAACGGCAATGCCTCCGGAATGGCTATGCTCCTGGAACTGGCCCGGAAGCTGTCCTACAGCCGCACGCTCCTTCGCCGCAGCATCGTTTTCGTGGGCTTCGGGGCGTCGGGGGAAACTTTCGCCGGCGCCTGGCATTTCCTGCACGGCGGTTTTGCGGCCGACGCCGACAAAATTGACGCGATGGTGAACCTGGATATGCTGGGAACCCTTTCCCGCGGCAGCCTGCAGGTTTATACGGCCGGAAACGAGGACCTGGACGCGCTGGTGCGCACCCTCCAGGGCGAACTCCTGCCCGTGCAGGCGGACATCGCCGCACAGGCGCCCTATCCCGGCGACCATGTGGTCTTCTACGACGGCGAGATTCCGTCGGCCCTCTTTTCTACGGGCCGCTATCCGGAACACGGCACCGGCCGCGATACCATCGAGCTCATCGATTTCCCCGGGATGGAGAAGGAACTGGAATACGTCTACAGCTTTGTACAGCACCTCGCCAACGGGCCCAAACCGCTCTTCCGCAGTGACAACGCAGCCAAAAAGGACGACGGCCAGAAGGGCGTGTACGCTTATGCCGATGTAGACGTGAAACCCACCTTCCTGAATTCCCCGGACCCGTCCATCTTTCTGGAGCGCTGGGTGTATCCATACCTGAAGTATCCGCAGTATGCGGTGGAAAACGGCATCCAGGGGCGTGTGCTGGTGGAATTCGTGGTGGATGAAAAAGGCAATGTGGGGAACGCGGAAGTGGTGCGCGGCGTGCACGAAGCCCTGGATGCGGAAGCGCTGCGGGTGGTGGCTGCCTCGCCCAAGTGGCGTCCGGGCCGTCATCACGGTAAGAAAGTGAAGGTTGCGGTGACAGTGAGCGTGGACTTCCGCCTGCAGAAGGACAAAGGGAAGTTTGGAATTAACGGAACAGTAATAAAATAATGGACTATAATTTTTCAGAGATTGAGAAAAAGTGGCAGCAGTGGTGGGCGGCCAATAAGACGTATAAGGCGGAAGTGGACGCTTCCAAGCCGAAGTACTATGTGCTGGACATGTTCCCGTATCCCAGTGGGGCGGGCCTGCATGTGGGGCATCCGCTGGGCTATATTGCCAGCGACATCTTCGCCCGCTACAAGCGCCTGAAAGGCTTCAATGTCCTGCACCCGATGGGCTATGACGCTTTCGGCCTGCCGGCGGAACAGTATGCCATCCAGACGGGTCAGCACCCGGAAAAGACCACCCACGACAACGTGGCGCGTTACCGGCAGCAGCTGGACCGCATCGGCTTTTCCTTTGACTGGGACCGCGAGTTCCGCACCTGCGACCCGGATTATTACAAGTGGACGCAGTGGGCCTTCCTGAAGATGTTCGGCTGTTGGTACGACAACGCCGCGCAGAAAGCCCGTCCCATCGAGGAACTGGTGGCCGCCTTTGAAAAGGGCGGTTCCGCCGCCGTGGACGCCGCCTGCAGTGAAGGTCCCGCCTTCAGCGTCGCGGACTGGAAGGCTTTCTCCGATAAGGAAAAGGCCGATGTCCTGATGCGCTATCGCATTGCCTATCAGGGGGAAAGCACCGTGAACTGGTGCCCGGCCCTGGGGACTGTTCTGGCCAACGATGAAGTGAAGGACGGCTTCTCCGAACGGGGCGGCCATCCCGTATTCCAAAAGAAGATGACGCAGTGGCAACTCCGCGTGAGCGCCTATGCCGCGCGCCTGCTAGACGGCCTGGACAGCCTGGACTGGACGGATTCGCTGAAGGAGATGCAGCGCAACTGGATCGGTCGCAGCGAAGGCGCCGAAATGGTGTTCAAGGTCAGCTGCGATGGCGTGGAGCACGACGTGACCATCTTCACCACCCGCGCGGACACCGTGTTCGGCGTCACCTTCATGGTGCTGGCCCCGGAAAGCGAATGGGTGGAGAAACTCACTTCCAAGGACCAGAAGGCTTCGGTCGACGCCTACCTGGAGCAGGTGAAGAAGAAGACCGAACGCGAAAGGATTGCCGGGAAGGCCGTTACGGGCGTGTTCTCCGGCTCTTACGGCATCAACCCGCTCACCGGGGACAAAGTGCCCGTGTGGATCTCCGAATACGTGCTGGCGGGCTATGGCACCGGCGCCATCATGGCCGTTCCGGCGCACGACAGCCGCGACTACGCTTTCGCCAAAAAGTTCAACCTGCCCATCATCCCCTTGATTGAAGGGGCCGATGTCTCCGAGCAGAGCCTGGACGCCAAGGAAGGCATTATGTGCAACAGCGGTTTCCTGAACGGACTCACTGTGAAGGAGGCCATTCCCGCCGCCATCGACTACGTGGAGAAACACGGCATCGGCCACAGGAAGGTGAACTACCGTATCCGCGACGCCATTTTCTCCCGTCAGCGTTACTGGGGCGAGCCTTTCCCCATTTACTACAAGGACGGCATCGCCACGCCCGTTCCCTTTGAGGAACTGCCGCTCACGCTGCCGGAAATCGACGAATACAAACCCACCGAGGACGGTCAGCCGCCGCTCGCGCGGGCCAAGGACTGGACCTACAAGGGTTATCCGCTGGAGAAGAGCACGATGCCCGGTTTTGCCGGCTCCAGCGCCTATTATCTGCGTTATATGGATCCCCGCAACGCATCGGCGCTGGTCTCCAGGGAGGCCGACGAATACTGGCGCAGCGTGGATCTCTATGTGGGCGGTACGGAGCACGCCACCGGCCACCTCATCTACAGCCGTTTCTGGAACAAGTTCCTGTATGACCTGGGCTATGTCTGCGAGGAAGAACCTTTCCGTAAGCTCATCAACCAGGGTATGATCCAGGGACGCTCGAATTTCGTGTACCTCATTCCCGGGACCAACAAGTTCGTATCGGCAGGGCTTAAGGATCAGTATGAGACCATCCCCGTGCACGTGGACGTGAACATCGTCTACAACGACAAACTGGACCTGGAGGCCTTCCGCGCCTGGCGGCCGGACTACAAGGACGCCGAGTTTATACTGGAGGACGGCGAGTACATCTGCGGCTGGGCTATCGAGAAGATGTCCAAGAGCATGTATAACGTGGTGAATCCGGACAGGATCTGCGACACCTTTGGGGCCGATACCCTGCGTCTGTACGAGATGTTCTTGGGTCCCATCGAGCAGGCCAAGCCCTGGGATACCAAGGGTATCGACGGCGTGAACCGCTTCCTGAAGAAGTTCTGGAGGCTGTTCTGGGACCGCGAGAACTGGCTGGTGACGGACCAGGAGCCCACGAAGGATGAACTGAAGGCCCTCCATAAGCTCATCGGCAAGGAGCAGGAAGATATCGAGCACTTCTCTTACAATACCACCATATCGGCCTTTATGATTGCGCTGAACGAGCTTGGCAACTGCTCCAAACGGGCCATCCTGGAGCCGCTGGTGGTGCTGCTTTCGCCGTTTGCCCCGCACATCGCGGAGGAACTCTGGCACCAGCTGGGGCACTCCTCTTCGGTGGTTTATGCTTCCTTCCCGGAGTATAAGCCGGAGCTGGCTGTGGAAAGCAGCGTCAACTACCCCGTTTCCTTCAACGGGAAGACGCGCTTTATGGTGGAGGTACCGGCCTCAGCCTCTCCTGCGGAAGTGGAAGCCCTGGTGCGTGCTCATGAGAAGACGCCGCAGTATGTGGGCGGGCAGACCATCGCCAAGGTGATCGTGGTGCCCGGCAGAATCGTTAACGTGGTTGTCAAGTGATGAAAAAGACGTTAAAGGTTGTTTATGACTATACTGTCATTACGATAGGTGTTATCATCTTCGTGATGGCATGGACCAGTTTCCTGCTGCCGAACAACCTCATCGACGGCGGCCTCACCGGTGTGTCGGCTCTGCTCACCATGGTGACTGGGATTCCGGTGGATATCTGGTACTTCGGCATCAATACGCTGCTGCTTGTACTGGCGTGGATTATCCTGGGACACGGATTCGGAATCAGGACCATCTATGCCATCGTCCTGTCCACCATCCTTTTCCGTGTGCTGGGAACCAGCGAGTGGGCGGTGTGCCTGCAGAGCATACCCTGCCAGCCGCTTTACCTGGACCAGCCCATTCTGGTCCCGATCATCGGCGGCCTGCTGGAAGCCATCGGCCTGGGCATCATCATGCTGCACGGCGGCTCTACCGGCGGGACGGATATCCTGGCCCTCATCGTGAACAAGTTCTGGCCTGTTACCGTGGGCCGCTTCTATCTGTTCGCGGATTTCCTGGTGATTTCCCTGCTTATTCTGGTGCCTGGTCATGTTTTCTCCGACGTGATTTACGGCTACATTACCATGGGCGTCTGCGCTACGGTGCTGGACATGATCATGCTGGGTAAGGAATCTTCCGTGCAGGTGCTGGTCTTTTCCAACGAGTATGCGAAGATCGGCCAGTTCATCAACAGCGGCATGGGACGCGGCGTCACGGCGCTGAATGCCATCGGCTGGTACACGCAGGAAGACCGTAAGGTGCTGATGGTGATGATTCGGAAGACGGAATTGCAGGTGTTGGTCAGGGCTGTGAAGGAGATAGACCCCAAGGCGTTTGTGACGGTGGTTCCCGCCAATAATGTATATGGAGAGGGTTTCGGGGAAATGAAGACGGGACTTCCTTCGAAAAAGAAAAAGAAATAGGCCATGTCTTTCTTTCGGAAATCGTTTTTTACCGTAATCAAGGAGTGGTCGCTGGTTACCGTGGGCATCCTGCTCTACGTGCTGGCCTGGGCCCTGTTCCTCCTCCCCAACAACCTGGTTGGCGGTGGGGTTTCCGGTATCAGCTCCATCATCCAGTATGCCACGCAGGGGACCATCCAAATGGGTTATTCCTATTTTGTTCTGAATGCCATCCTCATTATCGCCGCCGTGGTGGTACTGGGTATGGGTTTCGGCGCAAAGACCCTTTATGCCATCGTGCTGGCTTCCGTCGGCCTGCGTTTCCTGCCCGGACTCATTCCCCAGGAGATCATCCAGCATCTTGCGGTGGAAAACGGGAAACTGCTCTCCGTGCTGATGGGCGGCCTTATGTCCGGCATCGGCATCGGCATGAGCATTTCCAATGGCGGCTCCACCGGCGGGACGGATATCGTGGCCCTTATCTGGACCAAATACCACAATGTTTCGCCCGGTAAGGTGATTTTGTTTCTGGATTTCGTCATCATCCTGTCTTCGCTCATCATTCCTTCCTATGTGGACGGAGCGCCCATGCCCATTTACGAAAAGTTGACCACGGTTCTCTACGGTCTTATTCTGGTTACCGTGAACAGCAACGTGCTGGATCTGTATATCTCCGGTTCCAAGCAGAGCGTACAGCTGCTCATCCTCTCGAAGGAGTATGAGAAAATAGCGGATTCCATCACGCAGGACCTGCACCGCGGCGTCACCGTGCTGGACGGCAAGGGCTGGTACACCAAGCAGGATATGAAGGTGCTGCTGGTGGTTACGCGCAAGACGGACCTGAACCTGCTGCTGCGCTACATCAAGCAGATAGACTCGCATGCCTTCCTGTCCGTGAGCTCCGTGAACGGGGTTTACGGCAAAGGCTTCGATACCATCAAGAAATAGCGTTCTCTGAAATACATCAAGGGTAAGCGCGCCCGCGGCCACTTGACCCTGCCTATGAACCACCTGTTAGTATTGCTCGCGGTGGTGCTCCTGCTGGTTGCCGTCGTGCTGCTGGGAATCCTTCTTCATCTGCGGCTGCATCCGAAAGAGCCCATCGGATCCTCTTATTCGGGCGTCCGCTCCGAATCCGTGGGAGAAACGGCGGCAATCGATCAGTATCTGTACGACAGGTGTTGCCGGTATATGATGGAGCGCCGGCCTTTCCTGGTTCCGTTCTTTACCATCCAGGATCTGGCTAATGCCGTCTATACCAACAAGGCGTATCTGAGCAAGACCATCAACCGTTTTTCAGGAAAGAACTTCCGTTCGTACGTGAACTATTACCGGGTTATGTACGCGATGGAACTCTTCAGGAACAATATGGGCCTGCGCATTGCGGAATTGGCGGATCTTTCCGGTTTCCGCTCCGAAACCTCCTTCCTGCGGAGTTTCAAGCAGGTAATGGGAGAACAGCCCAGCGTGTGGTGCACCCGGATACGAAAGAAAAGAAACAGTAAAACTTAATGCCGGCCGCGGGCGCCCTATCCTTGAATTCCCTTCCAGCTTTCCGGAACGGGAGCCGTTACATCCACCTCTGTCTTCCTGACGGGGTGGATGAACTGTATCCGGCGGGCAAGGAGCGAGATTCCGCCGTCCGGATTGGAGCGTTTGGCGCCGTACTTCAGGTCTCCCTTGATGG
This sequence comes from Bacteroidales bacterium, assembly GCA_017553545.1. Classification (GTDB taxonomy): domain Bacteria; phylum Bacteroidota; class Bacteroidia; order Bacteroidales; family UBA932; genus Cryptobacteroides. The sequence continues at coordinate 39,213 of JAFZKT010000009.1, forward strand.
GACAGCCGATGTGGGCGAGCTGGCAACGGATCTGGTGATGACGGCCGGTGAAAAGTTCAATCTCCAGCAGGAAATAGCGGTCCGTAGTCTGTATGTGGGCGTAGTGGAGCTTGGCTTCCTTGCCGTTTTTGGAGACATAGGACTTGTTCTGGGCCTCGTTCCTTGCCAGGAAATCCGTGAGGGTGTCTTCGGCTTTCGGGGGCTTGCCGGCCGTCATTGCCCAGTAGGTCTTGTGGATTTCGCCTTTTCGGAGCATCTCGTTCAGCCGTTCCAGGGCCTTGGAGGTCTTGGCAAAAAGGCATACGCCGCTTACCGGCCTGTCCAGGCGGTGGGGAACACCCATGAACACCTGGCCGGGTTTGCTGTCCCGCTGCGCGATGAAGGCCTTCAGTGTCTCTGAGAGCGGTTCATCGCCGGTTTTATCCCCCTGCACAATCTCTCCCGCCCGCTTGTTGAAAACCAGCAGATGGTTGTCTTCGTACAGGATCCGGCCTTCCAGGTCACGGTACTCTGCGTCCGATATTACTCTATATACGCTCATAGCGTTGCAAAGATACCATATAATTTGTATATTTGCGCAATAACCAACCTTGACTTATGAAAAAGTTCATCCTTGCAGCGGCGATGGTTCTGGCTTCGCTCTCGGCTTTTGCCCAGAACGAAGAACCCATCCAGTACATTCCCAAACACGAATTCACCGTTAATGTATTCGGTGGCCTGAATCTGGGCAGCGTCCTGCTTCCCGGGCAGGGGTCCATGTCGGCCACTTATGCGGATCCCACTGCCGCCGGCCTTCCGGCAACGACACATTGGTTCTATGGCGAAAAGGAGTGGGATTTTGATGGCGGCAGGATTCCGGCCACCAACGGCGAATTCCACACCAAACCCAGTCTGACCTTTGGCGTCGGCCTTGGCTATATCTGGCATTTCAGTGACAGTTGGGCCTTCCAGACGGGGGTGGACTTTGCCCTGTATAAATACAACGTTTATACTTCCTTGGACGGTCCCACTGACGGCGTTCTGTACAGCGGTATGAACTATCAGTTCAGCTACGCTGGCGTAACCAACTGGACGAACGCTTTCTCCCATACCGGTTTCCGGGAAGAGGCCACCCTGGGCTCCATCCAGATCCCCTTGATGCTCCAGTGGTCCACGCCCATCAGCGAGAAGCACCGCTTCTATGTTGCCGGTGGCGCCACCCTCGGCATCAACGTCTATGGCAAGAGCCTGCAGAACTGGGACGAGCTGTATTACGCAGGCAATTCGCTCAAGTGGACCGCCGGTTCCGGAACCACCTATGAAATGGTTGACCTGCAAGGCGCCGCAAGCCGTAATAAACTCTCCGGTGCAGACAACCGTCAGATTTCCTTTGACAAGGCCCTGTTGGATGTACGTGCTTCGCTGGAATTCGGTTTCCGCTGGTCTCTGGCTCCCGGCTGGGGCCTTTATACCGGCATCTATGCGGACTATGGCCTGCTGAACCAGTTCCTCAAGAAGGACTACAGCCTGGTGGAAGGCTATCCGGGCTGGGCTGAATATTGTTCCACCATTCCTCCCCGTCAGGAGCCCAACGATCCTTATGCGGACCAAAACAAGTGGGCCTATCATAGCATTTTCAACAGCGTGGGTACACCCATTATGTTCGTCTCTGGCGGCCAGGCCATTATTAATGCTCCCGCCCCCGGCGGCGCCCCTCATTACGCTGCTGTCCAGACGGAACAGAACGTTGTTACCGGCAACCGTTACTTCGACGGCAGTATCCATGCCGGTGCCGTGGGCCTGAAGATCCGCATCAGCTTCGGCAAGGTTAAGAAGCATCCCAAGCCGGCATCTCCCGTTGTGCAGACAGTCACACCTTCCAAGCCGGCTCCCGCACAGGATCCGGTGGTGGAAGTCCCCGAAGATATCAAGCGTACCATGGCGGAACTCTCGGTCACCCTGTTCGCCTTCGACAAATTCAACCTGGACGCCAAGGCTATTGAAGGCCTGAACAAGGTCATCACCTGGCTGAAGGAGAATCCGGACCTGATGGTCCAGATTGAAGGCCACACGGACTGGGACGGCTCCGACGAATACAACCAGAAACTGTCCGAGAGACGTGCCAAATCCGTATACGATTACTTCGTTGCGCATGGTGTGAAGGCGGACCGCCTGAGCTACATCGGCTACGGCGAATCCCGTCCCATCGCCACCAACGAAACGGCCGAAGGACGTCAGCAGAACCGCCGTGTAGAGCTGACCATTCTTCAGTAGGTCGCTCTGATTTAAAATGCCGCTGGCCCCTTCCCGGACCGGCGGTATTTTTTGTGGATAATTTTTTTGTAATTATGGAAAAAAGCAGTACCTTTGCGTTCCATTCTTCTGGATGTAGCGCAGTTGGTAGCGCACCTGGTTAGGGACCAGGAGGTCGCTGGTTCAAGTCCAGTCATCCAGACGCGATAAAAAGGAGCTCTGCGGAGCTCCTTTTCGCGTCCGGATGACCAAAGTCTTCGACTCATTGGGGGAGGAATCCCCCAAACCCCCTCCCACGGCCTTCTGCCTGTCTTCTGGACTTGAACCGTATTCAATTCATTTGGGGAAGCATCCCCTCTCTAAAGCACACTTTTGACCTTGGGTGGCAGTTTCTGTGCTCTACCCACCCTTTCGAAGCCCATCTAAAGCACACTTTTGTACTTCCAGGGCACTTTTTGTGCTTTAATCATTTGCGTGGCGCAGGTACCCCGTGTTACCGGTGCAGGTCCCCCTCTAAATGGAGCAGGTGTGATGAAAGTGCCTGCACCTGCACCGCAAATCTGCATTCTGTGCGTTCTGTTGGCGCAGGTGCCTCGCGAAAAATCACACCTGCGCCAGCGACAAGGGTGTTCGGGAGGTGGGGAGAAAGAGGACGGGGGGCTTGTCCATCCCCGTCCTCTTTCTCCCCACCTCCCACGCTTCTACCAAATTACCTCGCGGAGGAAGGGGGTTTGGTATTGGTAGGGGAGTTTGGTGAGATCCCAGCCGGGAGTGGTGAGGAGGAGGGCGGCGCGTTTGCCGCGTGTGATGGAGCCGTATTCGCTGGAGATGCCCATGGCATAAGCGCTGTTAAGGGTGACGGCGTTGAAGGCCTCGATGGGGGTGAGTTTCATCTTGATGCAGGCGAGGGCCATCACGAAACGCATATCGCCGGAAGGGGAGGAGCCGGGATTATAGTCCGATGCCAAAGCAATGCCAAGTCCGGCTTGCAGGAAATCCCGCGCCTTGCCGTAGGGGAGTCCCAGGAAGAAGGACGAGCCCGGCAGGAAGGTGGGCATGGTCCAGGTATCGCGAAGCGCCTCAATCTCTGCCTGTGTGGTGTTCTCCAGATGGTCCACGGAAAGGGCCTTGTGCTGGACGCCAATCTGCACACCGCCGCTCACGGCCAGTTCATTGGCGTGAATCTTCGGAGTTAGCAGATGCTCTGCGGCCGAAAGGATGCGGTCCGTATCTCCTATGGTGAAGAAGCCTTCGTCACAGAAGACGTCGATGAAATCTGCATACTCCGCCGCGGCGGGAATCATATCGATCACCGCTTGCACATAGTCTTCGTGCGTATATCCGCGGCCGATGGCATGCGCTCCCAGAAACGTGCTTTTAACGCAGGCGGGGACGGTTTCCTTGATGCGCTTGATGACGCGCAGCATCTTCAGTTCGTCCGCGGGATTGAGCCCGTAGCCGCTTTTGATTTCCATGGCCACGGTGCCTTTTTCCATCATTTCGCGAACCCGGACCATGGACTGCTCATACAGATCCTCTTCCGATGTCCGGTGCAGGAGGTCCGCGGAATTCAGGATTCCGCCGCCACGGGCTGCGATTTCCTCATAGGAAAGCCCGCGGATCTTGTCCAGGAACTCGCCGTCGCGGGAGCCGGCGTACACCACGTGCGTATGGCTGTCGCAGAAGCCGGGGATGACCATGCCGCCGTGGGCGTCAATGAGAGATGCCCGGTCGGGGCCGGGCATGACGCCTGATCCGAAATCCACAATCCGGCCGTCCTCAATGGCAAGCCAGGCATTCTCCAGGACGCCCGTGCGGGCCTGGTCGGCGCCCGAAACGCGGAGCACGCCCTCGGGTTGGATGCCGGCCAGAAGACCTATGTTATAGATAACTTTCATTCCGGATGAACTGGACGGATTTCTCAATGTAGGGATGCATATAGGTGTCCGTATCGATGAAGGGCACCACCTTGCGGTAATCGGCGAAAATACGCTCCAGGACGGGAGAACTCTTCAAAGGCCGACGGAACTCCAGCGCCTGCGCGGCGTTGAACAGCTCGATGGCGAGCACCGTCTCCACGTTGTCCACGATGCGCACCAGTTTGGTGGCGGAATTCGAACCCATGGAAACGTGGTCTTCCTGGCCCTGGGAGGAAGGAATGCTGTCGCAGGAAGCGGGCCAGCAGAGTCCCTTGTTCTGGGAAACGATGCTGGCGGCCGTGTACTGCGGAATCATGAAGCCGCTGTTGAGGCCGGGTTCCGCCACCAGGTATTTGGGCAGCCCGCGGACGCCGTCGATGAGCTGGAAAGTGCGGCGTTCCGAGATGCTGGCGAGTTCGCTCATCGCGATGGCCAGCGAGTCCATGGGGATGGCGATGGGTTCGCCGTGGAAGTTTCCGGCCGATATCACCATGTCTTCATCGGGGAAGATGTTGGGATTGTCGGTGGCCGAGTTTATCTCATTCTCTATCACGGATTTAACATAGAGGATGTTGTCCTTCACGGCGCCGTGCACCTGCGGAATGCAGCGGAAACTGTAGGGATCCTGCACGTGCACTTTGGGCCGATTGATGAGTTCGCTCCCTTCCAGTACCTTCATGAACTTTTCCCCGGTGAGAATCTGTCCCGTATGGGGCCGAAGCTGATGGGTGAGCGGGAGGAACGGCTCGATGCGGCCGTCATAGGCGTCCAGCGACATGGCGCCGATTAAATCGGCCCACTTGGAAAGGCGCATCCCCTTGAGGATGCACCAGATGGCGTGCGCGCTCATAAACTGCGTGCCGTTCAGGAGCGCCAGGCCTTCCTTCGACTGCAGGCGGATGGGCTCCCAGCCCAGTTCCTTCCAGACATCGGCCGAAGGACGGACGCTGCCCTTGTAGAGCACTTCGCCCAGGCCGATGAGCGGCAGCGACAGATGCGCCAGCGGCGCAAGGTCTCCGGAAGCGCCCAGCGAGCCTTGCTGGTACACCACCGGCAGCACGTCCTCGTTGAACATATCCACCAGGCGCTGCACGGTAATAAGCTGCGCGCCCGAATGCCCGTAGGAGAGGTTCTGCACCTTCAAAAGGAGCATCAACTTCACAATCTCCGGCCGGACGGTATCCCCGGCGCCGCAGGCGTGGGACATCACCAGGTTGTGCTGGAGCTGGCTCAGGTCCTCCTTGGGGATGGTAACATTATACAACGAGCCGAAGCCCGTGGTGACGCCGTAGACGGGCCTGTCCAGGTCCTCCATCTTGCGATCCAGGTATTCCCGGCACTTGACGATGGCATCCACCGCCTCCTGCGACAGCGTCAGTTTTTCGTGATTGTCTAAGATTTCTTTCACCCTCTCCAGGGAGAGGTGCGCGTGCGAGATAGCGTGCATATTACTGTAATGCGTTTTTAATCAATTCATCATCGGCCTCTGCGGGAAGCGTGACACGCAGGGAAGGGGTGCGGGCCATTTCCCGTTCGATGGCGAAGCGGGCGCCTTCGTTCCTGGCCCAGGAGCGGCGGGCGATGCCGTTGTTCACATCCCAGAAGAGCATTTCGCGGATGTGGCGGTCTGCATCGGCCGATCCATCGATCACCATCCCGAAGCCGCCGTTGATCACTTCGCCCCAGCCTACGCCGCCGCCGTTGTGGATGCTAACCCAGGTGGCGCCGCGGAAACCGTCGCCGATGACGTTCTGCACGGCCATATCGGCCGTAAAGCGGCTGCCGTCGTAGATGTTGGAGGTTTCGCGGAAGGGGGAGTCCGTGCCGGAGACGTCGTGATGGTCGCGGCCCAGCACGATGGGAGCCGAAATTTCCCCTTTGCGGATGGCCTCGTTGAAGGCGAGGGCAATCTTGGTGCGGCCTTCACAGTCAGCATACAGGATACGCGCCTGCGAGCCCACAACCAGGTGATTCCGGCCGGCTTCCTCGATCCAGCGGATGTTGTCCCGCATCTGGCCGGCGATTTCCTTGGGGGCCTCGGCGGCCATTTCGGAGAGCACTTTCACGGCCAGTCTGTCGGATTTCTCCAGGTCTTCCGGCTTTTCGCTCATACAGACCCAGCGGAACGGGCCGAAACCGTAGTCGAAGTACATGGGGCCCATAATGTCCTGTACATAGGACGGGTAGCGGAAACTGCCGTCCGGTTTCAGGACATCGGCACCCGCGCGGGAGCTTTCCAGGAGGAAGGCGTTGCCGTAGTCGAAGAAATACATTCCCTTGGCGGCGAGCCGGTTGATGGCGGCGACGTGACGCCTCAGGGACGCCTGAACCGCCTCTTTGAACTTGGCGGGCTCTTCGGCCATGAGGCGTTTGGACTGCTCCAGCGTATAGCCCACGGGATAATAACCGCCGGCCCAGGGATTGTGCAGTGACGTCTGATCGCTGCCCAGATCCACATGGATGTCGTCATCGGCCAGGCGTTCCCACAGATCCACCACATTGCCCACATAAGCAAGGGAGACGGGTTTCTTTCCCGCCACTGCCGCTTTGATGCGGGGGATGAGTTCATCGAGGTCCGTGTGGAGTTCGTCCACCCAGCCTTGGTCGAATCGTTTCTGCGCCGCTTTCGGGTTGATTTCCGCCGTCACGCTCACCACGCCCGCGATGTTGCCGGCCTTCGGCTGCGCGCCGGACATGCCGCCCAGGCCAGCGGTGACGAAGAGTTTTCCCTCCGGGCTGCCGCCCTGTTTCCTTGCGGCGTTCATCACGGTAATGGTGGTGCCGTGGACGATGCCCTGGGGGCCTATATACATATAGGAGCCGGCGGTCATCTGGCCGTATTGCGATACGCCCAGGGCGTTGAAGCGCTCCCAGTCGTCCGGCTTGGAGTAATTGGGGATGACCATTCCGTTGGTCACAATCACGCGCGGAGCGTCTTTGTGGCTGGGGAAAAGGCCCAGCGGATGGCCGGAATACATCACCAGCGTCTGTTCGTCCGTCATGGTGGCCAGATACTGCATCACCAGCCGGTACTGCGCCCAGTTCTGGAAGATGGCGCCGTTGCCGCCGTAGATGATGAGTTCGTGCGGATGCTGCGCCACCCTTTCGTCCAGGTTGTTCTGGATCATGGCCATGATGGCCGCCGCCTGCCTGGATTTGGCCGGGTATTCGTCGATGGGCCGTGCGTAAATCTTATAGGAAGGCCGATACCGGTACATATAGATGCGTCCGTAGGTCTTCAGTTCTTCGGCGAATTCCGGCGCCAGCTGCGCGTGCAGGGCCTTCGGGAAATACCTTAAAGCGTTTTTCAGCGCCAGCGCCTTCTCTTCCGGCGTCAGGATGTCCTTCCGCCGCGGCGCATGGTTGATTTCTTTGTCGTACGGCTTGGCTTCCGGCAGTCTGTCGGCGGGAATGCCTGCCAGGATTTCTTCTTTAAACATCGACAATGTCCAGTACTTGTTTCTCTAATTCGGTGGCTTCTTTGACAATTTCGTCCGCGCGGTCCAGCAGGGGCAGGGCAGGGGCCTTGTCCTTGAGGGCGGCGGCGTTGATGCGCACGTTCAGGCGGGCGCCCTTGATGGCGGCGACGGCGGCGAGGGCCGCTACGCCTGCGTCGGAGGCCGATGCCGGATTGCCCTTTTGCGCCATCTGAA
>JAFZKT010000010.1 GCA_017553545.1 Bacteroidales bacterium
ATGTACGGCATCTGCAATCATGGCGGCACTGCGGCCGGCTATGCCTGCAACAAACTTAAACGCCACCAGCAGCAGGTTGGCGACACCGCCAACTACCGTTACCTTAGATATTTCCTTCTCGCGTATCACTGTCCTATGCTTCTCCCAGCGGAGCGATTGTCATACCCTGCTTGCGGATTTTGATCTCGCCGTTCTCTGACTCATACTTTGATACATTTTCGTGAAGAGCCATCAGCAGGCGCTTCGCGTGCTCCGGAGTCATCACGATGCGGCTGGCCACCTTGGGCTTGGGAACACCGGGCATCATCTGCACAAAGTCCAATACGAACTCACTCTGGGAGTGGGTAATGACTGCAAGGTTGGAGTAAATGCCGCCAGCCATTTCGGGAGAAATCTCTATATTGATCTGTTTGTTGTTCTGGTTTTCCATAACTCTTGATTATTTTGCGAATGCGACGCTTCGCACTTCGCGGATTACAGTAACTTTTACCTGGCCGGGATATGTCATCTCGTCCTGGATGCGGCGTGCAACCTCATTGCTGATTTCGTCGCACTCGGCATCGGAAACCTGGTCTGCGCCGACTATCACGCGGAGCTCGCGGCCTGCCTGGATAGCATAAGCCTTGACCACGCCCTGATGTGATGCGGCAATGTTTTCCATATCCTTGAGGCGCTTAATGTAGCTCTCGATAACCTCACGGCGTGCACCGGGGCGCGAACCGGAAATGGCGTCAGCTACAAGCACGATGGGAGCTATGAGGGTCTGCATCTCAATCTCCTCGTGGTGGGCGCCGATGGCGTTGCAGATTTCCGGCTTCTCCTTGTACTGTTCCGCCAGTTTCATACCCAGCAGGGCGTGCGGCAGATCCGGATCTTCTTCCGATACCTTGCCGATATCGTGCAGCAGGCCGGCGCGTTTGGCAATCTTGGGATTGAGGCCCAGTTCGCTGGCCAGGATGGCGCAGATATTGGCCACCTCGCGGGAGTGTTGCAGCAGGTTCTGGCCATAGGAGGAACGGTATTTCATGCGGCCGATGAGCCGGACCAGTTCCATGGACAGGCCGTGAACGCCCAGGTCAATACAGGTGCGTTTGCCGGTTTCCAGGATTTCCTCCTCCAGCTGTTTTTTGACCTTGGCCACCACTTCCTCGATGCGGGCGGGGTGGATGCGGCCGTCCACCACCAGCTGGTGCAGGGCCAGACGGGCCACTTCGCGGCGCACTGGGTCGAAGGCGCTCAGCAGGATGGCGTCCGGGGTGTCGTCCACCACGATTTCCACGCCGGTGGCGGCCTCCAGGGCACGGATGTTACGTCCTTCCCGGCCGATGATGCTGCCCTTTATGTCGTTGTTCTCGATGGGGAAGGTGGTGACGGCGTTTTCGATGGCCGTTTCCGTGGCGGTGCGCTGGATGGTGTTGATTACAATGCGCTTGGCTTCCTTGGCGGCGTTCAGCCGGGCCTCGTCCATGCAGTCATTGATGTAGGCCTGGGCTTCTGAGCGGGCTTCGGCCTTCATGGTTTCCATCAGCTGGTTCTTGGCCTCCTGGGCGCTGAGCCCGGCGACAGCTTCTATCTGACGGATCACCTGTCCGCGCATCTGCTCATATTCGCGCTCCTTCTCCTGCATCGCTTCCTCATGGGCCTTGGCCGATGCCCGCTGGGCTTCCAGTTCCCGCGTCTTTTTGTCGGCCTCCCCGAGTTTCTGGTTCAGGGCGTTTTCTTTCTGGCGGATGCGGTTTTCCGCGTCCCGGAGCTGGTTGTTCCGTTCGTTTACGTTCTTTTCGTACTCCGCCTTCAGGGAAAGGTACTTCTCTTTTGCCTGGAGGATACGCTCGTTCTTGATTTTCTCCCCTTCAATCTCCGCTTTCTCCAGAATCTCGTTGCGCTTGCCCTTCTGGAGGCTTTTGGTAACGAGTATGTACACAGCCAGGGCGATGAGCGCTCCGGCCACGAATCCAATGATAATGCTTACGATATCCATAATTATATATTGAGTTTAGTGTCTAAAAAAAGTATGTCCGTTTCCTTGGCGAAAACAGACATACCTTGTAAAAAAGCCACCGGCATCCAGTCAGAAAATCTTATGGGTATAAGATTTGGGCTCCATCCGCCCTCTGGTATCCCAGCGAATCCTGGGCCCGCCATATGCGGCTTGAGTAAACCCGGCGAAGTGAATCACTGTTGATTTCAGCTTTCGATATCCGGCGGCTATTCTTGTTTGCCGGCGTCTTTGAGATAGCGTTCCAGATCCGCGTCCAGTTTCTTCTCCTGATTCTGTTGAAGTTCCAGCTCCCGTTGCATTCCCAGACGGACCACTGTCTCGTTGAGGGCGACCAGCGACATGAGGTCACTGACGGCGTTGCCGGGATGCGAGCGGTTGATGGCGTCGAAGCGGGCGTTGATGGCATCCGCGGCCTCACGGTACAACTGTTCCGCTTCCGGTGAGGCGGCCGTGAGGTTAAAGGTGCGGCCGGCCAGTTTGATGCTGATCTTCTGTCCCATCACGCTTCCTCCAGGAGGGAGATGCATTTGTCGATCTCCCGGATTAGTTTATCCACCTTGGCTTTTGCATCTGCCGGGGCGGCGGCCGAAAAGGCCTCTGTAAGTTTTCTGGTTTCTATCTCTGACTCCAGCTCTGATATCTGTTCTCTAAGGGTGGCACCGGTTTCCTCGCACGTATGTAACTCACGGCGGAGACGTTCGTTCTCCGCTTTCTCAGCCTCATACAGTGCAATCAGCTGCTTGATTTTTTCTCTGATATCTTCCAGCATGGCCGGGCCTTCTATCCAATTTGCAAATATAATAAAAAATTACAGTTCGGCAATCAGGCGCTTGAACAGGAGCGTCATTTTGTCCGCAGCTGCATCGGCGGCCTTCACGATGGCCTCTCCGTCCGTTATGTAATCTTCATCGTCCGTGGCGCGGGCGACGTCCGTAATCACCGACATGCCGAACACCGGAATGTTGCTGTGGCGGGCCACAATCACCTCCGGCGTGGTGCTCATGCCCACTGCATCGGCGCCGATGGAACGGAAGTAGCGGTATTCGGCCGGCGTCTCATAGCAGGGGCCGGTGCACGCCACATATACGCCTTTTTGGAGGGCGATGCCTTCCTTGGCGGCGATGGCTTCGGCCTTGCGGATGAGGGCGGGGTCATAGGGGCGCGTCATGTCCGGGAACCGCGGGCCGAAATCATCCAGATTGGGGCCGATGAGCGGGTTCGGGAGCAGGTTGATGTGATCCCGGATGATCATCAGGTCTCCCACATGGTAGCCCAGGTTGGTGCCGCCGGCTGCGTTGGAGACGAACAGGTACCGGATGCCGATGACCTTCATCACGCGGATGGGAAGGACGCAGAGGTTCATTCCGTAGCCTTCGTAATAGTGGATGCGGCCCTGCATGGCAATGACGGTTTTTCCGCCCAGCTTGCCCACGATAAAGTTGCCCTTATGGCCGATGGCGGTAGAGACGGGGAAGCCCGGGATGTCCTTGTAGGGGACGACGAGGGGTTCTGAGATTTCATCGGCCAGTTTTCCCAGGCCGCTGCCCAGGACGATGCCCACCACGGGCTGACGTCCTTCCAGACGGGTTTTCACATAGTCCGCCGCAAGGTATATGGTTTCAAGGTTGGTCATAGTTCTAAAGGGTTTCAATCATTTTTTCGATGAGCCGTGACATCTTGTCCGCGGCTGCGTTGGCGGCGTTCACAACGTCGTCGCCGTCATTTACATAGTCGTCCGCATAGTCGTCGTGGGCCTCGTTGGTGATGACCGAGATGCCGAATACGGGCACGCCGGCATGGCGGGCCGTGATGACTTCCGGGATGGTGCTCATGCCCACTGCGTCGCCGCCGATGGAACGGAAATACTTGTATTCGGCCGGTGTCTCATAGGAGGGGCCGGTGCCCCCCACGTACACGCCCTGGTGCAGGGGATAGCCCAGCTCAGAGGCCAGTTTGAGGGCCAGTTTGATGAGGGCGGGGTCGTACGGACGGGTCATATCCGGAAATCTGGGACCCAGTTCGTCGATGTTGGGGCCGATGAGCGGGTTCGGGAGCAGGTTGATATGGTCCTTGATGATCATCAGGTCTCCCACGTGGTAGCCGAGGTTGGTGCCGCCGGCGGCGTTGGAAACGATGAGCGTCTTGATGCCCACGCGGATCATCACGCGGATGGGAAGGACCACCTGGTCCATCCCGTAGCCTTCATAATAGTGAATGCGGCCCTGCATGGCGATGACGGTTTTTCCGCCCAGTGTTCCCACGATGAAGTTGCCTTTGTGGCCCACCGCCGTAGAGACGGGGAAGTCCGGCAGCTCCCGGTAGGGGATGACGATGGGGTCCTGGATGATGTCGGCCAGTTTCCCAAGGCCGCTGCCAAGGACGATGCCCAGCACAGGCTGAAGCCCGTGGATGCGTTCCTTGATGATGTCGGCGAGCCGGTTTATAGTTTCTATTCTGGGATCCATAGCGTTATGCAGTGGTTAGATTTGTGACAATACTTTCCGGGCATTGCAGAGGATCTCCTCTTCTCCCGGGATTGTACGGCCGCGCATAATCCAGCGGCCGCCGGACATGACGTCCGTGATTACGTCCGAATGGGCGGCATACACCAGGTTCGCTGCCACCGAGCCCGGCGACAGGAATGCCGTTCCGGTGATGTCCACCAGGGACAGATCTGCCAGCGCGCCCTCCCGGATGACGCCGGTGTCCAGTCCCAGGGCCCTGGCGCCGTGCACAGTGGCGCAGTCCAGCAGTTCCTGCAGGGGCATTTCCGCGGGGTTGCCGCGCCAGGCTTTCTGGAGCAGGGCGGTGTTTTTCATGTGCTCCAGCATGTCCAGGTTGTTGGACGAGGCGGCCCCGTCCGTGCCGATGCACACGTTGGCGCCGGCGTCCCGCAGTTCGTTGTAACGGAAGCGGAAGCCGGAAGCCAGCTTGAGGTTGGAGTTGATGTTGTGGACGCAGTTGACCTGGCGCTTGCCCAGGGTATAGATGTCGTCGTCGTCCAGATAGAGGCTGTGGGCGGCGATCACGTGCGGCCCCAGCACGCCCAGACGGTCGAACCAGGCGGTGGGGGAGAGCCCTTCATGGGCTTTCCGGCAGTCCGCGTCTTCCAGGGCGGTTTCCGCCAGGTGAAGATGCACCCGCAGGCCGTGTTCTTCCGCGAAGCGGCTGGCCCACACGATGTTTTCCTCCGACACCGTATAGACCGAATGGATGGAGATGGCGAAACTGCCCGGTTCCCAACATTCCTCCACCGTGCGCTGGTACAGGCGCTGACAGGCTTCCCGCTGGCGGCGGGCAAGTTCAGGGTCGTGCGAATCCAGGAAGATGAAGGAGACCACGGGCCGGATGCCCATTTCCAGGGCGGCGCGGCGGGTGTGGGGACAGTACCAGTATTGGTCGTTGAAGGTGGTGGTGCCGCTGCGGATCATCTCCAGGCAGGCCACCTTGCTGCCCCAGTAGATGAAGTCCCGGTCCAGCCCCGCTTCGATTTTCCAGATGTTGGACAGCCAGTCGTACAGGGACAAATCTTCGTGGATGCCCCGCAGCAGCACCATGGCTGCGTGCGTGTGCATGTTCACGAAGCCCGGCAGGACGGCTTTTCCAGTGCAGTCCACTTCATCGGCCCCCGTCAACTGCAGCGGCTTCCGGCTGATGCGCGCGATGCGTCCACCCTCCACCACGATATGGGCGGGGCGTCCGGAGAAAAGCACGTTCTTCAGCAGAATCATCGGCGGCGGGTTCAAAAAAACCGGCACAAGGCATGCCGGTTGCGTTCTCTAGAAGGTCTCTTCTTCCGATTTTTCCTCACGTTCCTCCCGGGAAGGATACTGGCGCAGCGGGGCGTCGTGCAGAAGGTCGTGCATAATGTAGCGGACGGCTTCCTGCAGGCCCTCCTGGAATTTTTCAAAGTCTTCCTTGTAGAGGAAAATCTTATGTTTGTCGAAGGAGAATGAGCCGTCGCGTTCCTGGCGGCGTTTGCTCTCCGTGATGGTGAGGTAGAAGTCGTTGTTCCCCTTCGTGCTCTTGACGTCGAAGAAATACGTACGCTTTCCGGCCCTTACAGGCTTGGAATAGACATCTTCTGCATTGCGCTCCCTGCGCTCAAAATCTTCACTGTACATACGTAATCCGTTTTATGTATTATATGCTTACAAATATAGGTATTTTATTGAAAAAACGCTAAATTTGCGGAAATAAATTTGTTCTATGTTAAATCGGCGCATCCTTCGCATCAAGGCCTTCAAGGTTTTGTACGCATATGCAGAGAATCAGGACCTTACGCTCAAACAGGTTTTGGGCAGCCTGGAGGCTTCCGTGGAAGCCACGCGGGACCTGTATCTTTATATGATGGCGCTCATTCCGGCGCTCACGCAGGAAGCCTTCAAAAGGGTGGAAGCCGCCCGCGGGAAATTCAATCCCACGGAGGAGGAAAAGAACCCCAACCGCAAGTTCGTGGAAAACGCCGTGTCGGCCCTGCTGGCCAGTGACCCGGATTTTACCCGTCTGCTGGAGCAGAAGAAGTTCTCCTGGGAGCAGAGCGACGCCTTCCTGAACGCGCTGTGGGAAACCCTCAAGACGCGGGATTATTTTCAGGCTTATATGGCTTCTGCGGAGCATTCCCTCGCGGAGGACGCCGCCCTTTGGAAAGAGGTTTTCCGGCAGGAACTGGAGGATGATGAGGCCCTTGCGGCCATATTGGAAGATGCATCTATTTTCTGGGCCGATGACCTGGGATATGTCCTGGGCACCTGCCTGAACTCCCTGGATGGCATTGCCCGCAGCGGTCGCTGGGACTATCCTCCGCTGTATCAGAGCGAAGTGCTGGAGCGTCGCGGAAAGAGCGTCGTCTCGGACAGCGACTTCGTGCGGAAACTCGTCACCGCCGCCTATGGCCGTTTCGCCGAGTACAGCCAGCTCATCGCCTCCTCGGTCTCCAAGTGGGACCAGGACCGTCTGGTGGCCACGGATACCGTCCTCATCGGCCTGGGCCTGGCGGAAGCGGAAACCTTCCCGGACATCCCGGTGAAAGTGACCATCAACGAATACGTGGAAATTTCCAAATATTATTCAACGCCCAAGAGTCACGGCTTCGTGAACGGTCTGCTGGACCGCCTCATCAAAGAGCGCGTGAATGAGGGCACAATAACCAAAAACCTATGAACCTTCTTTACACTTTTTTCCTGATGGCCCCCGCCCAGAATGGATCTGACAAGCCGGATAGCATTGTGCCCACCATCCTGATGTTTGGCGCCATCATTCTGGTGATGTATTTCTTCATGATCCGCCCGCAGCGCAAGCAGCAGAAAGAGATGGCGAATTTCCGCAACAGCCTGAAAAAGGGTGACAAGGTGGTCACCGTCGGCGGCATCTACGGCGAAATTGTGGAAGTGAATGAAAAGACCGCCCTCATCAAGGTGGACGGGGATGTAAAACTGCGCGTGGACAAGCAGGGCCTGGTAAAGGACTACTCGGAAGCGCAGAAGTAGGATGTCTTTCCTGGAGCGCATAGGCCTCAGGAAGGGTGGACTGGGCCGGGAATGGATTTTCCTGGTCCTGTCTGTCCTTGTGGCCTTTTTGGTCTGGGTGCTCACGAACCTCTCCAAGAACTATTCCGGGACGGTGAGCGTGCCTGTGGTGGCCCAGTGCAATATAGAGGGCCACGGGACGGAATCCACCAATACGGTGCTCGTCAGCGCCCGCTGCCGGGCCGACGGCTTCCGCCTCCTGCGGGAGAACAGCCGCCGGGAACGCAAGGTGGTCAAGGTTCGTTTCGACCGGGCCGACATGCGTAAAATCGGGCCGGACACCTATGCCGTCATCGGCGGGACCAAAAACTCCTATACCACCCAGTTCTTCGGGGACAAGGTGCAGGTGGAAGCCTTCATCACGGATACGCTGAAGTTCGTTTTCCCGGTGGAAAACTATAAGCGGGTGCCCGTGGAGGTTCCGCATTCGGTCACCTTCGCCCCGCAGTTCATGCCGTGCGGCCCTTTCTCCGTGTCGCCGGATACCATTACGGTTTACGGGGACGACGCCCACCTGGGGGCGGTGGACAAAGTTTCTTCTTCGCTGCTTGAACTGACAGAAGTGGAAGAGTCCCAGCACGGCGTTGTCCGGCTGAATGTCCCGGACGGCATACGCCTGTCCGCGGATCAGGTGAGTTATGAGCTTCCGGTAACGCGTTACGTGGAGTTGCAGACCACCCTCCCCGTCGGCGTCCTGAACGCCCCGGCAGGCCGTCAGTTGCAGGTTTATCCCGCGACGGCCCGGCTGGTCCTCCGCTGTGCCTTCCCCATTGCAAAGGATCCCCTGGAGTCGTTCAAGCTCTATATTGACTGGCAGGAATTCAATACCTCCCTCACGGGCCGCTGCGTCCCGCGCGTAGTGAAACTTCCCGTCGGCGTGCTGGATTACCGGGTGGAGCCGGAAGTCTTCGATTGCGTGGAACTCTGATGCACCCGAAAACCGTCATCGTAACAGGACTTATCGGAAGCGGGAAATCCGCCGTCTGCGCACAGTTTGCCGCGCAGGGTATTCCCGTTTATAGTTGCGACGAGCGCACCAAATCCCTTTATAACCGCAGCCCGGAACTGGTTTCCCGCCTGGAACAGGCGCTGGGGAAGACCCTTCGCGGGGCCGACGGTCATCTGGACCGGGGAGCGCTGGCCGGGGCCGTTTTCTCGGACGGGAACGCCCGGCGTCAGGTGGAAGACATGGTTTATCCGCTGGTTCTGCAGCGCTTCAAACGCTGGCGCGCCCGGCAGAAGGGTTCGCCGCTTGTGGCGTTGGAATCGGCCGTCATCCTCTCCAAGCCCATTTTTGATGGCTTGGCCGATGCAGTGGTGCTGGTGACGGCGCCGGAAGACCTTCGACTGGCCCGCGTCATGGAACGGGACGGTCTTTCCGAATCCGCCGTCCGTGCCCGGATGGCCGCACAAGCGGATATCCCGGCATCGGCCGCAAGCTTTATAATAGAAAATGACGGCAGTCCCGGGAGTCTGGAGAAAGCCGTAAAACGAATAATCAAAACTTTACAGATATGAAAACCGATCTTGCAAAAACCCTTTCCATCCGCGGTCAGCACGGGCTGTACGCCTATATCGCCCAGTCCCGCAGCGGCGCCATCGTGGAATCCCTCGTGGACAAAAAGCGTTCGAATTTCCCGGCCAGCGCAGGCATTACCACCCTGGCCGATATCTCCATCTACACCGATGAAGGGGAAGTGAAGCTCCAGGAAGTATTCGGCAAGCTGCACGAAGTCCTCAAGGAGGCCGATGCCCCCGGCGCAAAGGCTCCGGACGCGGAACTGAAGGCCCTCTTTGCCAAAGCCATTCCCAACTATGACGACACCCGTTTCTACGTCTCGCACATGAAGAAGGTGGTGGAGTGGTACAATATCCTCAAGAATTACGCATCCCTGGACTTCCTGACGGACGAGGAACGCGAGGCCGAAGCCAAGAAAGAGGCCTAGCGATGCCTTCGCTGCAGGTCATCACGCTGGGGTGCTCCAAGAACACCGTAGACACCGAGCATCTCCTTGCCCAGGTACAAGGCTCCTATGAGCTGGTGCCGGAAGGGGAGGACTGCCCCGTGGATGTCCTGCTGGTGAATACCTGCGGCTTTATCGGCGACGCCAAGGAACAGTCCATCCAGGTGATCCTGGGGGCTGCCGCCCGCAAAAAAACGGGCCAGGTGGGCCGGTTGCTGGTTTTCGGCTGTCTGTCGGAGCGATATGCCTCCGAACTGCCGGGCCTCATTCCGGAGGTGGACGGCTGGTTCGGCGCGCGGGACCTCGCCCCTTTGGTGAAGGTGCTGGGCTGCAAGCCGGACCGTTCGCTGGAGTACCGTCGCGTGCGGACGGACGGGCATCGGCCCTATGCCTTCCTCAAGATTTCGGAAGGCTGCGACCGCCGCTGCTCCTACTGCGCCATCCCCTTCATCCGCGGTGCGCACCGTTCCGTGCCCATGGAAGTGCTGGTGAAGGAGGCCGAGGCCCTGGCGGCCACGGGCGTACGGGAACTCGTCATCATCGCCCAGGACACCACCTTCTACGGCCTGGACCTGTATAAGAAACGCTGCCTGGCGGAGCTGCTGCGGCGGCTGTCGGCCGTGGAGGGCATTCAGTGGCTGCGCATCCACTACTCCTATCCGGCGGATTTCCCGGAGGACGTGCTGGACGAAATGGCCGCCAATCCCAAGGTGTGCCGCTATATGGATATCCCCCTGCAGCATGTCTCCGACGTTGTTTTGGAGAAGATGCACCGGGGGGTGGACGGAGCCTGGACGCGGGAGCTCATCCGCAGGATGCGGGAACGCGTTCCGGGCGTTGCGCTGCGTACGACCCTTATTGTGGGCCATCCCGGCGAGGGCGCGAAAGAGTTCAAGGAACTGATGGACTTCGTGGAGGAGGCCCGCTTCCAGCGGATGGGCGCCTTTACCTATTCGGAGGAAGAAGGGACCTACGATGCCGCGCATTTCCCGGACAGCGTGCGGCCGGCCGTGAAAAAACAGCGGCTGAACCGTCTGATGGAGCTTCAGCGCGGCATATCTCTTGCATACAATCAGTCCCGGATCGGGTCCGAAGTCCGCGTGCTGGTGGACGATGTGGCGGACGGCACCCTGGTGTGCCGCAGTGAGTTCGAAAGCCCGGAAGTGGACGGCGAAATCCTGGTTCCTTATACGGCGGAGGCCTTTGACGGCGCGGCTCCGGAGTCCCTGGTAGGACATTTCCTGAACGTGCGCATCACCGCCGCCGACGAATATGACCTAACGGCTCAAGTGATATGAGAAAGTTAAGTGTAATTGTATCGGCCCTGTTGCTGCTGGCCGCCTGTTCCCCTCAGGTATATCCCCTGTACCTGGATGTGCGGAAGCCTTCCGCCTCGGGTCTGGACCTTTCCCGCAAGTCCATGTCGCTGGTGTACATGGACGGCTATAATAAGGTGGATTCCCTCTTCGACCGCCACACGGCATCGGCCCTGGCCCGGAGCCTGGAGGAAGATTACTTCGGCGGGGAACCGGTCATCGGCCTGTTCCACATTCCGTCGGCGGACTCCGTTTCCCTGGAGAAGATGCATACGCTGGTGATGGAGACGGAGGGAGATGTCATTTTTGTGCTGTCGTCCCATCTGAACATGCCGGCCGACACCACCGGCGCGATGATTGTGCCGCTGAAAACCCACCTTTCCGTGTACGACAGCATGGGCGAGGACAAGGTGTTCGGCTACGATGGGAACACGCTCCTGGAGATGGAGGGTATGAAATCCCTGGGCGGACAGGCCGACGAAATCGGCGGCCGTATCGCCAAGCGCTTCCTGTCGGACTGGAAGACGGAGAGTTTCAGTTTCTACTACTTTGACGGTTTTTCAGATGACTGGACCGATGCCCTCTCGCTGGCTGGCCAGGGGAAAATGGGCAAAGCGATGGATATCTGGATGGAGCAGGTTAAGAAGGGGAGCATTATCAAAAAGGCCTGCGCCGCCTACAACATGGCCATGGGTTTCTACCTGCTGGAAGATACCCACATGAGCGCCTACTGGCTGGAATACGCCGACAAACTGGAAGAGCTTTCGCTGTCTGCGGGCCTCCATCAACGGCTGGAGCAGAAGTAGCTGACACTCAACATTTTACGCAACAAGGGGTGCACCGCCAGGTGCACCCCTTGTTCTATATCTCGCTGAGAGTCAGCGAATTGGCTTACAGGGCCGGACCGGCTTTGACCAGGGCCTTGCCGGCGCGGTTGCTCTCATACTTGTGGAAGTTCTTGATGAAGCGGGCGGCCAGATCCTTGGCTTTCTCTTCCCACTCCGCGGCGTTCTTGTAAGTGTCGCGGGGATCCAGGATACCGGTGTCTACGCCGGCGAGCTTGGTGGGAACCTCAAAGTTGAAATAAGGGATCTTCTTGGTGGGGGCTTTGTCGATGCTGCCGTTCAGGATGGCGTCGATGATGCCGCGCGTGTCCTTGATGGAGATGCGCTTGCCCGTGCCGTTCCAGCCGGTGTTCACGAGGTAGGCCTTGGCGCCGGACTTCTTCATCTTCTTGACCAGTTCCTCTGCATACTTGGTGGGATGCAGTTCCAGGAAGGCCTGGCCGAAGCAGGCGCTGAAAGTGGGCGTGGGCTCTGTGATACCGCGTTCGGTGCCGGCGAGCTTGGCCGTGAAGCCGCTCAGGAAGTAATACTTCGTCTGTTCAGGGGTGAGGATGCTCACCGGAGGTAGCACGCCGAAGGCATCTGCGCTCAGGAAGATCACCTGCTTGGCTGCGGGGCCGTGGCTGTCCGGACGGACAATCTTCTCAATGTGATAGATGGGATAGCTGACGCGGGTGTTTTCTGTGACGGACTTGTCGTTGAAGTCAATCTTGCCCTTGGCGTCCACGGTTACGTTCTCCAGGAGGGCGTCGCGGCGGATGGCGTTGTAGATGTCCGGTTCGGACTCCTTGTCCAGCTTGATCACCTTGGCGTAGCAGCCGCCTTCGAAGTTGAACACGCCCTTGTTGTCCCAACCGTGTTCGTCGTCGCCGATGAGAAGACGCTTGGGGTCCGTGGAGAGGGTGGTCTTGCCGGTGCCGCTGAGGCCGAAGAAGATGGCGGTGTTTTCACCGTTCATATCCGTGTTGGCGCTGCAGTGCATGGCGGCGATTCCCTTCAGGGGCAGATAATAGTTCATCATGGAGAACATACCCTTCTTCATCTCACCGCCGTACCAGGTGTTCAGGATCACCTGCTCGCGGGAAGTGACGTTGAAGGCCACGCAGGTCTCACTGCGGAGACCCA
>JAFZKT010000053.1 GCA_017553545.1 Bacteroidales bacterium
ACAGTGCGAACCTGCGTGACAACACACGGACCAGCCTCAACGACAGTGCACGGGATATTCTTCCCGTCGGCACCGAAGACGGAAATCATTCCGACTTTCTTTCCAATTAAACCAGGCATTGGTGTTTGTTAATTAATTGTTTATTAATACTTTAACGCCGATTGTAGGCCACTTGGGCACAATAGCGGACCGCAAAGATACGGAATTATTCCCGCATTTCAAACTTTTTCAACACATTTATTAACAATTCGCACGCATCCCCATTTCTTGGGATTTTCATATTTCTTTAAAATTCTTAATTTTGCAAAGTCAAAGATGAGGAAACTCCTGATCATATGCGCTTTAACGCTGCTTGCAGCGCTCCCCGCAGCCGCCCAGAAATACTCTCTGAGCGGACGTGTGGTGGAGAAGGTGAGCGGTGAGCCCGTGGAGTTTGCCACCGTCGTTCTGACGGCTTCGGAACAGTGGGCTGTCACGGACAGCAAGGGAAATTTTACCATCAAGGACATTCCCGTATCAAAAAGTTCCGTCACCATATCGTGCCTGGGCTATGTGAGCGTTACCCGGGACATTGTATTCAACCGGGATATAACGGATTTTAAATTCCAGTTGGCGGAGGATAACCTCACCCTGGAGAGCGCCGTGGTCACCGCGGAGGAGAACCACGCGGCAGCCACCACTTCCCGCACCATCGACAAAACCGCCCTGGACCACGTCCAGCTGATGAACGTGAGCGATATCGCCAGCCTGCTGCCGGGCGGCGTGACGGAAAACAACGCTCTGACCTCCCAGAAACAGTTCACCCTGCGCGCCGGGAGCTCCGGAGAAAGCGGTAACGCCTCATTCGGCACCGCCGTGGAGGTGGACGGCATACGCCTTTCCAACAATGCCTCGTTCGATACGGCCTCCTCCGGCAGCGTGGGCATCAAGGGCGTAAACACCAACAACATCGCATCGGCCAATATCGAATCCGTGGAGGTGATTACCGGCGTCCCGTCCGTGGAATACGGCGATATGGGCAGCGGCGTGGTGAAAATCAACACCAAAAAGGGCAAAACGCCCTGGATGGTCACTATGTCCACCAGCCCCAACACCAAGCAGCTATCCGTGAGCAAGGGGTTCGGCCTGGGAGACGGCAAATCAGGCGCCTCCCGCGGTGTAATCAACGCCAGCGCGGAGTACACCAATTCCATTGCGCAGGCGATGTCCCCTTACAAGGCCTATGACCGCAAGCAGCTGTCCCTTACGTACTTCAACCTGTTCAACAAGGGCCTCTTCGAGAGCGTGCCGCTGCGCCTGACGATGGGCGTGACGGGCAACCTGGGCGGGATGAACACATCGGCGGATCCGGACGCCATTCAGGGAACCTGGGCCGTGGGGAAAGACAACGCCATCCGCGCGAACTTCACCCTGAACTGGCAACTGAACAGGAGTTGGATTACCAACCTGGAGCTGAGCGGCACGGTATCGTATGCCGACAAGTCCACCCGGGAGCGGGCGAAAGGCGATGCGGCAGTCAATAAAATCGTCCTGCACGGAACGGAAGCCGGATATTATATGGCCGAAGCCTTCGCGGAGCCCGTACCGGCCGTCACATACATCCCTGCGGGCCACTGGTACAACATCCTTTGCGACGAAGACCGCCCGCTGAACACCCGCCTGAGCCTGAAAGCCAGCTGGAGCGCACATATGGGCAAAGTCACCAACCGCCTGAAACTGGGCGCGGACTGGACCACGGATTACAACTTCGGCCGCGGCGTCTGGTCCCCGGAAATGGCCACGGCCCCCACTTTCCGCGAATATCCTTATTATAATGTGCCCGTGATGCACAATGTAGCGCTCTTTGCGGAAGACAACCTGATGATTCCCGTGGGGAGCGGACACCTGAACCTCATCGCCGGTCTCCGCAGCGACAACACTTACATCAAGGGATCGGACTACGGACTCACCTCCAGCCTGAGCCCCCGCTTCAACGCCAAATACACCATCATAGACCCGAAGGGCCGCGGCCAAAAGGCCGTGCGGGGATTGTCGGTTCGGGGCAGCTGGGGCATTGCGGTGAAACTTCCTTCCTTCTCGGTGCTCTTCCCCATCCCCACGTACCGCGACGACGACGTCTTCACCTCCACCACCAATTCCGCCAACCAGTCTTTCCTGGCCTACCATATCCAGCCCCGGAGCGTGGAATACAATCCCAGTCTGCGCTGGCAGAGGAACCGTTTGGCCGAGGTAGGCGTGGAGGCCGATTTGTGGGGCAACAAGATTTCCCTGGCCGCCTTCTGGAACCGGACCTTCGACACTTACCGTATATCGTCCCGCTACACGCCGGGCGCCTATACCTACACCCCCATCGAATCCCTGGATGCGGTGACCATTCCGGTGGATGACAGGACTTTCAGCATTGACCGCAATACGGGCGTAGTCACCGTCAGCGACCTCCGCGGAAACCTGCCTTCCCAGGAACTGGCCCACTATAGCCGGCGGATGACACTCATCGACTATTATCCCGAGAACGAACAAAGCCACGCAGACCGTTATGGCCTGGAATGGGTGCTGGACTTCGCGCCCATCAAAGCCATCAACACCAAGATCCGCCTGGACGGCACATACTATTCGTACCGCTACCTGGGCACCAACCAGATTGCCTACTGCCCCATTTCCTACACATCCGCCCAGGACAACCAGCCCTACGGCTACGTGGGCTATTATTACGGCGCCAACAGTACCTCCAACGGCTCGGAAAGCCGGACGCTGCGGATGAATCTGACGGTATCCACCCACATCCCGGCCATTCGGCTCATCGTGTCCGCCAAACTGGAGGCCAGCCTCCTCAAGTACTCCCGTTCGCTCAGTCAGACAGTGGATGGAGAGGAAATCGCCCGGACCATCTCCAACATCTCGGACATCCTGAGCACCACCGGCGAATCCATTTACGCCGGGG
The DNA here is from genome assembly GCA_017553545.1 of Bacteroidales bacterium. Taxonomy (GTDB): domain Bacteria; phylum Bacteroidota; class Bacteroidia; order Bacteroidales; family UBA932; genus Cryptobacteroides. The sequence goes on from JAFZKT010000053.1 coordinate 2,942, forward strand.
ACAATTACGTGGTGGTGTATCCGCAATATTACAGCACGCCGGATAATCCGGGCGTTCTGCGCGATTATCTGACAGACCTGCAGGCCGCCAAGGCCGCCGGCAACAACGCGCTGGTCACAGATTTAACCACCCTGGCCTATAAGTCCAGCTACGTGTATGTTTTCGCGCAGGACTTTTATTCGCCCTATTTCAGCGCCAACTTCAGCGTCACCAAGGAAATCGGGGACCTGGCCTCCATTTCCTTCTACGCCAACAACTTCTTCAATAACCGAGGACAGATCTGGTCCACCAAATACCGGATCAATTATCCCGTATCCAACTATATCCCCAATTTTTACTACGGACTCACCCTGCGCCTAAAATTCTAACAAACTCATAAACAACAGCATTATGAAAAAAGTATTCTTTTACCTGATGGCGGCGGCCGGACTTCTTGCCCTGGCCTCCTGCGAAGAGAAGGTCGAGCCTGTACAGCTTTACGACGTCTCCGTCCAGCTTAAATTCTACAACAATCTGGAAGAATCCATTTACGGTAATTTCCCCGTTACCCTGTCATCCGCTACCGCCTCCTTCAACGCCACTTCAAACCGATACGGTGTGGCTTCCTTCCACGTCCCGGCCGGCGCCTATACCGCCAGTGTTTCCTTTAAGATAGCCGGCATCAACCTCAACGGCAGCAGCCAGGAATTCGTGGTGGATGCCGAATACAACCCCGAGGAACCCGTGGCGATTCCTGTTATCGCGTCCAAGGCCAGCGCCCTGATTATCAAGGAACTGTATACCGGCGGCTGCAAAAAGGACGACGGAAGCAACTACTTCAATGACAAGTATGTCATTATCTACAACAACTCCGCGGAAGAAGTGGACGCCTCCAGAATGTGTATCGGGATGGGCGCAATTTCCAACCTGCAGAGTACGAACAAATATCCGGAAAACGCCGACGGCATTGCGGAATTTGAAGTGGCCGGGTGGAGCCCCGCCTGCAACAGCATCTGGTGGTTCCAGAACGGGACCGAAGTAAAGATTCCCGCCTATTCCCAGATTATCGTCTCCATCACCGGCGCCATCGACCATACCGTCACTTATAAAAACTCGGTGAATCTGAGCGGCGCAGACTATGTCTTCTACGATAAGGAATCCGGGTACACCGGCTCCGCCCAGTATCCCGCACCGGCAGAGGGCATTGACGCCTCCCACTATATGAAAACCTACAGGTTCGGCATTGGCACCGCCTGGAGCATCGGCACCAATAGCGCCGGTCTCTTCCTCCTGATTCCGGACAATGGCGTGGACATTACTGCGTGGGTGAAAAATGACAGCAATTTTGACAACAGGGGTATTAACGCTTCCACCAAATTCGGAAAGCTTCCCATTTCCTGGGTCAAGGACGCCGTCGACGTATGGCAGGAAGACGATGCCACCAAATACTACAGCCGCTTCCCTAAAGCCATCAACGTGGGCCACCTGCTGGGCGAAACCGGCTCCGGCTACACCGAGTACCGCAACGTGGACAAGGAAGCCACTGAAGCCATTGCCGAAAACGAGGGAAAACTGGTGTACGGCTATGACGGCGCGGCGGACCCCGATGCCTCGGATCCTTCCGGCATCGATGCGGAAGCATCCATCGCCAATGGTGCCAAGATTGTTTATATGGACACCAACAATGCAAATGTAGACTTCCACGTGCGCAAAGTCGCTTCCCTGAAGAAGTAAATTTATGCGTCGTTTCACCCTCATAGCCCTGAGCCTCCTGCTCCTCGCGGCCAGCGCCGCGGGGCAGGATTGGCGCAAGGCCTTTGACTGGGCGGAACTGTCCAATCCGGCCGTACTGTCCTTCCTGGAAGACAGATCCCTGTCACACGCAGGCCTGTCTTTCAGGAAGGATGACGGCGGCCTGATTCCCATCGAAAGTTCACCGGATGCCTGGAGCGCAGGCGCCGGAGCGGAATCCTTCCAACGCGTTGGAGAAAAAATGGCCTTCAACGGAAAGATAGACTACACTTTTTCCCGCGGGAAGGAGATGGGTGGGCAAATCCTGATGGACCCCACCTACAATCCCGTTAACTTCCTGGAGGAAGACCTGTCCACCCGGGGCACCAAGAAACGGGAGACATACTCCCTTTCCGGCAGCGCCGCCTATACCCTTTCCCGGAAAGTGGCGCTGGGCATCGCCTTTGATTACACATCGGCCGACCAGGTCAAATACAAGGACCCCCGTTTCAAGAACGTCTGGATGGATATGGTCATCCGGCCCGGCGTGCTGCTGCACCTGGGAGAGCGTTTCTCCCTGGGCGCCAACCTGGAGTACCGGCACACGCTGGAAACCCTCAGCGCCGGGAACTTCGGTACGGTGGAACAGAATTACCACATCCTGGTGGACCGCGGCAACTTCTTTGGCTCCAGGGAACTCTTTGAGGGAGATGCCGGTTATGTTTCCGTGAGCAACACGCGTCCGCTTTCCAACTCCTTCTACGGCCTTTCGCTGCAAGCCCTCAGCGGCGGTTTCACCGCGGAACTCACCGCCCTGTACCGCACCGGTTACTACGGTAGCCGCACCTCCACTTCCGTGGTATTCTGTGAGTGGACGGGCCCGGAGGCGGCCTTAACGGGATCCTATAAACTGGTTTCCGGCAAAACCAGCCACCATTTCGGCCTGGACGCCTCCTTCAGCCTGCTCAGCAACTTTACCAATTCCTACAAATACGACATCCGGCCCGGGATGAGCAGCGTTATCGAATATACGGGCCAGAGCAAGTCCTTCACCCAAAAGATTTTTGACGGCGCACTGTCATACCGATTAGAAGGCGGGACGGACGGCTATCTCCCTGCCTGGGAAGTCTGCGCCGCAGTGGGCGGCCACCTCAAACTGCAGAGCACCCGCATCTATCCCTTCAGCCGTAACTGGAAATCAACCACCGTTGATATTCAGCTGAGCGGAGGACGGAACCTCCAGCGGGGCCGGGACATCTATTCCTGCGCCGTGCTGGCCAGTTTCCTCACCGGCTCCGGCCAGCCCCGCAAAGACACCGTCGCCGGTGGTCAGACCACGCTCCGTTCCTTTGACAATTACTCCGACCGGCAGTTCGAATACGAGACCGCGGCCCGCGCGGGTGCCGGAGTGGAACTGAAATACACCCGCCTTGTCAGCGGGAACTTCATCCCCTATGTGAAACTCTCCGACTCTTTCTGCCACCTCCTTTCCGCCCCGCAGTACCTGGACGGAGCCGGCAGGAATGTGGCCGTGATCACCCTGGGGTGCCAATTCTAATACCATGAAAAGATTCCTTCTCCTGCTGGCCGCCGTGCTGACGGCCCTTTTTGCACAGGCGCAGCCCATTCCCGCCGACCCTGCCTTCCGCACCGGACGGCTGGACAACGGACTCACTTATTATCTCGCCCACAACGAGAACCCCAAAGGCTGCGCGGAGTTTTTCATCGCCCACCATGTGGGGGCCCTGCAGGAAGAGGATTCCCAGGACGGCCTGGCCCACTTCCTGGAGCACATGGCCTTCAACGGCACGAAGCATTATCCCGGAAAGAGCCTTCTGGAGTTCCTGGCAAAAGACGGCGTGCGCTTCGGCTACAACGTGAACGCCTACACAACCCGCACGGAGACCGTCTATAACATATCGGCCGTTCCGCTGGTGCGGGAATCCTTCGTGGACTCGGTGCTGCTGGCCCTCCACGACTGGTCCTGCGACATCTCCTGCGAGCCCAGGGCCCTGGACGAGGAACGCGGCGTGATCATGGAAGAATACCGCCTGCGGGACGACGCCCGTTCCCGCGTCGCACGCCTGCAGAACAATATTATTTATAAGGGCAGCAAGCACACCAGACGCAGCGTCATCGGCTCATTGGACGTAATTCAGAACTTCAAGCGGGAGGAAATCCTGGACTTCTACCACAAGTGGTATCGGCCGGACCAGCAGGCCATCTTCATCGTGGGCGACTTCGACGTGGACGCGATGGAAGCGAAGGTCCGGAAGGCCTTTGCCGATATTCCCATGCCCGCAAACGCCCCGCAGAAAGAAGTGTACAAGGCCCCGCATCTGGACGAGCCCCTCTTCGAGGATATGGCCGATGACCGCCTCAAGTTCTTCGCCGTCAAAATCTTCTGCAAGCAGCCCTACCCCACGGCAGAGCAGCTCTCCACGGAAGAATACCTCCGGGACTGGTACTGCCGCAACATCGTCTCCAACGTCCTGGCGGAGCGTCTGAAGAAGGGCATCCAGGCCAAGGACTCCCCGGTGCGGGCGGCCGTCCTCACCACCAATGAATATACGCCTGACTATTTCCTCTCCCTCTTCACCGTTACGCCCAAGGAGAAGGAACTGATGGGCGAATCGCTGGCTTTCACCTGGCGGGAGATCCGCCGCATCCTCAAATACGGGGTGAGCCGGGAAGAAGTGGAGGCTGCCCGGCTGGCCACGGCGCAGCGCTATCATCTGGATCGGCCCGTGGCACGGGAGGACGTCAAGAACGGTGACATTGTCCGCGGCGCCCTGGAGCACTTCCTTTGGAATCGGCCCCTGGTGCACCCGGCGGACCTGCAGGAGATAGAAAGCCGCATCCTCAATGACATCCGCTATGAGGAACTGGCCCCGTATCCCGCCAAGATGTTCCGCGACTGCGAACTCATCTTCACCAACTGCTACAATCCGGTGGAAGACCCGGGGATCGCCCCTTCGGCCGACAAGATGAAGGAGATTTTGGCGCAGGTGGATGCGGAGGAAATCGGCCCGCAGTTCCTGGAGTATAAGGCCCCGGATCTAAATGTGGACGCCCCCAAGGGTCATATCACTAAAGTGAGCCGGAAGAAGGGCTATGAACTGTGGACGCTCTCCAACGGAGCCAAGGTCTATTACAAGAAACTGGATTCCCTGAACTCCAACTTCCACCTGGCGATGAACTGGCGATGGGAAAGCGGAGCGAAGAGCTATGACCAGCAGAAAGTCACCGCTTCCCGTTTCGCCTCCGCCTATTTGTCCCACAACCTGGGCTTCCGGGGAATGACGAAACAGGAATGCAAGAACTATCCGGAACTGTCCGGTTTCACCTGGAACCTGAGCGTACTCCGAGGCAAGGCCTACATGCTGTCAATGGCAGGAAAGGGCAAGGAAGAAAATGCCTTCAAGACCATTTATCTTACGCTGAACGAACCCTGTTTCGGGAATCAGCTGGAGCAGATGAAGTCCAACAAACTCAAGAGCCTCTCCAAGAAAAAGACGCCGCGCGGCCTTTTCGACGAGCGTCTCCTCCGCGAAGAATACGGCAACCATCCCTGGCTGCAGGAGATTGATTCGGCAGCGGTACAGGCTACGGATATGGCGCTGGTGGAGGATGTCTTCCATCGGGCGCTGGGCAATCCCAAGGTCCTGTCCGTATTCATCTGCACGGATCTGGACCGCGCGGACGTTGAGGATTACGTGTGCCGGTATGTGGCGTCCCTCGGCGGTGACTATCCTTACAAGATGGCCAAAACGGAAGCTCCCACCCTGCGGGTAAAAGGAAGGATGGTCATTGAAGAGGAACAGCCGAAGGAAGGCGAACCGCTCACCAGCATCTACCACGCCTGGCTTCGAAAGGAAAAAGACAACACCCGGAACCTCATCATCTCCGACTTCCTGGATTACATCCTGAGCGCCCGCTATCTGGACCTCATCCGCGAAGAGCGCGGCGGCGCCTACCACGTGGGCTACTCCACCGTCGTGCCGGAAGATAAGGGCAAGCCCTGGATGGGTGTAGTGAAGTTCCAGACCCGTCCGGAATTGAAAGACGTCCTGCTGAAAGATGTGGAGGACGTGATGGCTCAGTTGTGCAAGGAAGGCCCCACAGCGGAAGAGATGGACGTCGCCGCCAAATACATCCTGAAGCGGCACGGAGAGCTGGATGCCCGCGCCAAACGAAACATCGGCACGCAGTTGGACCGCCTGATGGAGACGGTGCTCCAGGGCCGCGACTATGACTGCGATTACGCAAAGATTGTCTCCGGCATCACGGCCGCCGACGT
>JAFZKT010000054.1 GCA_017553545.1 Bacteroidales bacterium
TACCACCTTCTTTCCCTTGAATCCATAGGCGTCGAGGAAGGTGAATATCACGCGGGGAGCCTTGCTGTACCAGATGGGATGGCCCAGGAAGATGACATCGTAGCTGTCGGCGTTCTCCAGCGTTTTCTTGATGGCCGGGCGTTGCTCTCCGCCGGTATTTTTCTGCTCCTTGTAGGCCCGGGTGCTTTCGTCGTAATAGTTGCTGTTCTCGGAGCCGTAGGCAACCTCCGGAACAATCTCATACACATCGGCTCCGGCAATCTCGGCGATGGTTGTGGCAAATCCTTTCGTGGTATTCGTGAAGGAAAAATACGCCACCAGCACCTTCTTTCCGGTATTATCATTATTGCCGGAAGGAGTTCCGCCATTGTTGTTGCCGTTCCCGTCGTTCTCATTGTTCTCCTGCTTCTGCTCTTCCTCAGCAGGAGTTGCTACCTTCTCGCAGGCCGTCAGGGAGAGCGCAGAGAACAGCGACAGTGCCAATAGAATCTTTTTCATGGCAGTGGATTATTTCAGCTGATTGCCGTCCCTAAAGGGCTGGCCCACCTTGTCGCCCAGGGTGCGGTATGCCATTCCGGCAGGGTCGAAGCAGATGATGCCGGCCTTCTGCACGTCGATCTTTCCGTTTTCGTCCAGCACGGACTCGGCAGCGGAAACGTTCACGACATCACCCACGACGCGCATCTCGCCATAATCGGTTTCCTCCATTAGCCTGAGGTTGCATTCCACCGTGACGGGGAACTCCACATACATCGGGGCATCTGCCTTGGAAGCCTTCACGGCGTGAAGGCCGGACTTCTCCATCTTGTTCGGTTCCTTCTGACCCGAAACAATGCCCACATAGTCGGCGGCCACTTCCGTATCGATGGTGGCGAAGGCAACGGTGAAAGCCTTGCGGATCTTGAGATTGTCGATGGTCTTGCGGCCACCGAGTGACAGGTTCAGTTCAATCTGCTGAGCACCTACCTGGCCGCCCCAGGCCACGTTCATAGCGTTGGGGACTCCGTTCTCGTCATACGTTCCGATGATAAGCACCGGCTGAGGAAGGGTTATAGCGTGAGCGCCCAGGCTCTTACGGGTTTTAAACTTTTTCATATAGGGTTGATATTAAGATACAATGGAGGACGGCGGGTAACCGTATTGCCGTTTGAAGGCCGTGGAGAAATGGCTGAGATTCTTGAAGCCGACCGTCAGATACACATCCAGCGGTTTGGCTCCGTTCTCCATCAGCGTCTTGGCTTCCTGGAGCCGACGGCTAATGATCCATTTGCCGGGCGCCTCGCCGAAAATCTCACCGAACTCCTTCTTGAAGGCCGACAGGCTCCGGCCGGTGTAATGGGCGAACCCTTCCACGTCCAGATCGCTGGCAAAGTTGGCATCCATAAAGGCAGCCAGGTCAATTTTGAATGGCTCGTGGAAGTCGAACAGCACGCTCTTCAGCTCCGGCATAATCTCCACCAGCGTCAGGATGACTTCCTTGATCTTGGCTTCCATCAGAGCCTCCGACGGCTGCATCCCTGCATCGAACCAGCTCTCCACGGACTTGAACATCCCGGTAAGGACGGGGTGCTCCGGGAGCATCACATACGGAGACTTGGACTTATACTCCTGCGCGCCCGACAGATTGATATGGTATTCGGAGAGCGTTTTCTTCAGCATCGGCTGCTTCAGCTGCAGGAAGAGGCCCTTGAACGGCGTACCGTCCTTGGACGGATACTCATTCTTGTGGGCCTTGTGGTTCTTCCGGATCAGGTAGGCCTGCCCTTTGTGCAGATGATGCCTGCGCTCATTGTGCAGAACATCCAGCTCTCCCTGGACCACATAGACCAGCATATGCTCCTGTACAACAGATTTGAATTCCTCCTTCTGGTTCACGGTGCAGCAGAAGAAAGTCTCCATAAAATTGTAGAGTTGTATTCCGGCTTCAAACATGGCTTCGTCGAATTAACTGCTGCAAAGGTAAGCACTTTCTCCGGAACGCTGGTTTTCTCTACGGTCTTTTTTACTTTGCTGAGAAGTTTTTCTTGTGTCCAATAAAAGAACTCCTCCGGAAATTATCCGAAGGAGTCAACAGGTTCAGGTTTCAGTCACGAGGACTGGCCTAACATGTGTTAAACTGATAAATCCATATTTACAGATTCAATCCCTTGATCCATTTCTCCATCTTCGCCTTGCCGCTGCGGACTTCGTGGCCGTAGATGGCGAATCCGTCCTTCACAGTGGCGTTGGGCCAGGCTTTCTTGATGTCGGAGACTGTGGAAGCCAGGCCGCTGCCTTCGTGGGTCACAAACGGAATGATGGTCTTGCCGCTGAGGTCGTGGTCCTTGAAGAAGGTGAACATTACCTGGGGATAGGTGCCCCACCAGATGGGACCTCCGATGAAGATGGTGTCGTATTGGGACACGTCAATGTCGCCCTTGTAGGCAGGCAGTTCACCTTTATTGGCTTCCTCCTTGGCCACCTGGATGAGTTTGTTGTAGGGCATATCGTAGTCCTTCTCGGCCACAATTTCGAACTGGTCAGCACCGGTAAGTTCGGTGATATAGTCAGCTACAATCTTGGTATTGCCCACCTCGATATTGCCTACAGAGTAGTTCTCTCCGGCGTGAGAGAAGAATACCACAAGTGAATTTCCATTATTCGTCATAGTCGTTGATTTTGATTGCCCACAAGCCCCTGTCGAGCAGGTAAAGAGGGCTGCAAGAGCAAAGGTAATGATTTTACCGCTTAGTCCCATAGCTGATAATCTCCCATCCAGGCTTTGATCTGGTCATACGTCATGGTGAAGTAGCGCTTCTCTTTGTTCAGGGCCGCTATTTTGGCCATCTCCTCATCAGTGAGCTGGAAGGAGAATGATTCGATGTTCTCCTGAATATGGCTGGGGTTGGAGGAACCGGGCACAACGCAGAATCCCTTCTGCAGGTGCCAGCGGATGATGACCTGGGCGGCTGACTTGCCGTGAGCCTTAGCTATATCATTGATTACCGGATCGCGCAGAATCTCGCCGTGGCTGTCACGACCTCCGAGCGGGAACCAGCTTTCAATCTGAATGTTGTACTTGGCAGCCATTTCCTGCCAGTGCTCGCGCTGGGCATACGGGTGGCACTCGATCTGGAACATCTGAGGCTTCACCTTGGCCGAAACCACGATGGAGTTAAACAGTTCATCATTGAAGTCAAAGTCGCTGATGCCGATGGCGCGGACCTTACCCATTTCCAGGGCCTTTTCAAGTTCTTTCCAGGCACCGTTGTAGTCGCCCAGTGGCTGGTGCAGGTACACGAGGTCCAGGTACTCCAGTCCCAGGCGGGCAAGCATCTTGTCCAACTGCTTGAGCGTAACATCCGGGCCGTATTCGTTGGGCCATAGCTTGGAGGTAATCCAGATTTCTTCGCGAGCAACTCCGCTGTCTTTCACGGCCTGTCCTACACTGCGCTCGTTGCCGTAGGCGTGGGCTGTGTCTATGTGACGGTAACCGGCCTTGAGTGCGGCCAGTACGGAATTGTAAGTGGTCTTCCCGGCAGGGATGGCATAGACGCCAAGTCCGAACTGCGGGATAACGACGCCGTTATTCAGGGTAATGCTGGTCTGGTTCATGGGTAATGTGGTGTTTTGTGTTTCAGGATTATGGGTTTCAGGACCGTCAGGGGTGACGGTGCCGTTTTCTTGTGCGGAACAGCTCAGCGAGAGCAGGACTGCCGCAAGGGTAAGGGTGAGTTTCATATGGGTGTTTATATGCTTAGAGTTCTTTCTGTTTTGCCGAATCTTGCATCTTTATCACTTTTGCCGGGCACCCGCCCACCACTGCATAGTCCGGGACATCTTTAGTCACGACGGCGCCTGCCGCCACAACAGCATACTCGCCAATCGTAACGCCCGGGCAAATGGTTACGTTCATCCCAATCCAAGCGTTCTTCTTGATGGTAACCTTGCCGTAGGTGTATTTGGTGTGCCGCTCATTGAAGTCGTGGTTGATGGTGGCGATACGTACGCCCGGCGCAACCGACACGCCATCGCCAAACTCTATTCCACCGGATGCACTCAGAATAGCCGAATGGTTGATGAAAACATTCTTGCCAAAGCTAACCCTGTTCCCAAAGTCACAGATGAAAGGCGTAAGAATCCGCACATCGTCCAGTTTCCGGCTAAAAAGTTCCTCCAGATCGGCCACATAGCTTTCGTCATCCGGCATCTTTGCGTTTGCCTTGGCGCAGAGGGTCCGCGCACGCATCATCTCGGTGACAGCCTCCATAAAGTATGGCTCGCGAATGTCGGTCGGGCCACCGGCGTCCATCAGCTCGTAAACGTATCCTTTCTTGTATTCCATATTACTCGATGGTTTCAGTCTTGGTCCAAAGAACTTCGGATTCACGGACGGCAATCTGCCAGGTGCCGTTCTTCTTGGTGTAGGTGTCGTGGTAGCGGAAGCCTTCTTCCAGGCGTTCGGTTTTGCCTGTCATCGGGTTCTTGCCGATAAGGATGACCGTGCAATAGGATACGCCGGTGGCGTTCTCCGCATCAATGAGTTCCACCGTCTGCTGCCCGTTGCTGTGCCACACCGTGTCGAAGAGGGCTAGGTATCCGGCGCAGGCATTTACGATATTCTGCCGGCCGTCGATGCTGAAGACGACCTGCCCGTTTGCGATGGTCTTCATCGATCCATCTTCGGTGAAGAGAAGACCCTGGGTGTCGGTATCTTTCACATCGGCCAGGACGGAGAAGGTGTCCACCAGGTTCTTGAGTTCCTGCCGGTTTTCGAGGGCATCGATACGGCTCTGAAGCTGAGCATTGGTGCAGGAGACGGCCAGGGTGGCGGCGGCTGCGA
>JAFZKT010000055.1 GCA_017553545.1 Bacteroidales bacterium
ACCTTCGGCGGGAACAATTAAATCCGGGGCGCGCAAAGCCAGCAGGCTGGTTTTCAGCCAGATATGCAATCTGCCTGCAGCTTTTTTACCGCAGGAAGAACAAGGTTCTCATTGACAATCAAGCATTTAGCTTTGCGCCTCCGGGAATTTCTTTTCCCCGTCCCCTGAGGGTGCAGGGGGATAATAGCGGTCCTGCCGCAGCGGAGCAAAAAAATAAGTCGCTGATTTTCAGCGACTTATTTTTGACTGCGTAGCGGAGGCAGGACTCGAACCTGCGACCTCCGTTAAAGCACTATCTCTATGTTCATTGGCATGCGGGCATAGATGCCGGCGACTCCGAGCTCTTTCTTCAGGCGTACGGCGTAATCCTCCTTGGGGCCGTTGATGGAAGACATCATGGATTCAAGAGCCGTGGGAGGAGTGGGGTAACCCTTTACGTTCCAGGAGCTTACGTCCTCGTTTCCGGCGAGGGCGGCGGCATAGGCGATGGCATCCTCGAGGGTGCCGATTTCATCCACAAGGCCGATTTCAAGGGCATCGGCGCCGGTCCATACGCGTCCCTGGCCGATCTCGTCAACCCTTTCCACGGGAAGGTCGCGCCCCTCGGAAACGATGGTGGTGAAGAGGGTATAGATTTCTTCTATGCTGCGGAGCTCGTAGTCGTATTCAGCCTGGTCGAGGGGGCGCATGAGGCCGAACATGTCGCCGTGCTTGTTGGACGAGATGTTCTCGACGCCCACGTGGAGCACGTCGGAAGCTGTCTTGCTGAAGTCGGGAATCAGGCCGAATACGCCGATGGATCCGGTAAGGGTGACGGCGTCGGAGAAGATCTTGTCGCAGTTGTTGGAAATCCAGTAGCCGCCGGACGCCGCGTAAGAACCGTAGGATGCGACCAGGGGCTTCTCAGCGCCGAGGAGATCGAGTTCGGTTTTGATCTTGTCGGAAGCGATGACGCTGCCGCCGGGGGAATTGACACGGAGGACCACCGCCTTGACGGTCTTGTCTTCACGGACCTTTTCAACTATGGAGGCGAAGCGGTCGCCTGCCACATTCTCCTCGCTCTCGCCGTCTATGATGCTGCCGTCCGCGTATATGACGGCTATCTTGTTCTTGCCCACGGCAGGCTGGACCTTGGCAGCGGTGTAATCGGCAAAGGGAATCATCGTCACCTTTTCATATTTCTCCGCCACTGCGAGGGTCGCGAGCTGTTTCTTGAGGCCGTCGCGGTCGAGCAGGCTGTCAACCAGGCCGCAGTCCACGAAGTCCTGGGGCATGCAGAGCTTGAGCCCGTCGATTGCGGCGTTCAGGTCATCCACCTGGATGCTGCGGCTGGCCGCAATCTCACCGGCGAGGGACTTCCACATGGAGCTGACCATCACCTGGTACTGCTCGCGATTCTCGGCGCTGGGACTGTTGCGGGTGTACATCTCTCCGGCCGATTTGTACTTGCCGTGACGGATGAGCTGCATGTTTACGCCGAGCTTCTTGAGGAGGTCTCCCAGGAAGTACATCTTGGAATTGACGCCGTTTACCATGGACGAGGCCCCGGGATGCGAAGTCATATAGACCTTGTCAGCAACTGACGCGAGGTAATAGGAACCGGTGCTGGGGGATTCGATGTATGCAACCACGGCCTTGCCGGAACTGGTGCGGAAGTTCTGCAGGGCCTGGCGGAATTCGCTGAGATGGGCTGCATCCGTGGAGTTGCCGTCTGTCTTGAGGTAGATATATTTGATGCCCGGATCGAGTGCCGCTGCGTTGACTGCGCTCACGGCTTCATAAATGCCTAAGGTGACAATCTGCTTGCCGCCGGCCTGAATCATTGAGAGGGGATCCGTCTCCCTGCTCTGCTCGGCTATGACTATCTTGGACATGTCTATCTTGAGCACTCCCTCGGCGGGGACCGAAGGCGTACTGCCGCCGGAGAGGCCGGCGATGACCGCTATTATGAGTGCATTCAGCAGAAGGATGCCGCAGATTACGGCAAGGACCATTTTCAGAAAATTCTTCATTTTTCTCCAGTTTTTCGCCAAAGTTAGTAAATTTGTGGAATTATGGCACAGAAACCTTCAATCCCCAAGGGAACGCGCGATTTCGGCCCTCAGCAGATGGCCGCCCGCAACTATATTTTCGACACTGTCCGTTCCGTATTCCGCAGTTTCGGCTACTCGCAGATCGAGACTCCGGCCATGGAGAACCTCAGCACGCTGCTCGGCAAGTACGGAGACGAGGGGGACAAGCTGCTGTACCGGATCCTGAATTCCGGAGACGCTTTCGCAGACGTTGATTTTGGGAAGCCCCTGGCCTCACAGGTGTGCGAAAAGGGTTTGCGCTACGACCTTACGGTCCCTTTCGCGCGATTCGTGGTTCAGCACCAGGGGGAGATTTCCTTCCCTTTCAAGCGTTTCCAGATCCAGCCCGTGTGGCGCGCAGACCGTCCCCAGAAGGGCCGCTACCGCGAGTTCTACCAGTGCGACGTAGATGCTATCGGCTCTGACTCACTGCTTTGCGAGCTCGAGCTGGTGCAGATTGTGGAGCGGGTATTCGGGCTTCTGGGCATCCGCGTATGCACCAAGATAAACAACCGCAAGGTGCTCACCGGCCTGGCGCAGGTCTGCGGCTTCCCGGACAGGGTGGTGGACATCACCGTCGCCATAGACAAGCTCGACAAGATCGGCCTTGACGCCGTGGTGGAGGAGCTTCTTTCCAAGGGTCTGACGCCTTCCGCGGTCGATGTCCTGCGGCCCGTGCTGCTGCTGGAAGGCTCTTTCGAGCAGAAACTCAGCGCCATGCGCAAGCTGATGGCGGGATCGGAAGAAGGCCTCCGCGGGCTTGCAGAGATGGAAGAGCTCTTCGGACTCATCCGCAGCGCCGGGGTGCAGATGCCCTGCGAAATGGACCTCTCCCTCGCACGCGGGCTCAATTACTACACCGGAGCGATCTTCGAAGTCAAGGCCCTCGACTGGCAGATCGGGTCGATCTGCGGCGGCGGCAGGTACGACAACCTCACCGGCATTTTCGGCCTTCCGGGCATGTCCGGAGTGGGTATCTCCTTCGGCGCAGACCGGATTTTCGACGTTCTCGAGGGGCTCGGCAAATTCCCCTCCGGCCTCGCGTCCGGCGCCGATGTGCTGTTCGCAAACATGGGACGGGCAGAACTCGACTACGTGCTGCCTGTGGCCGCAGCGCTCCGCTCGGCAGGCGTCTCGGTGGAGATTTATCCCGAGCCCGCCAAGCTCAAGAAACAGTTCGACTACTGCGACCGCAAGGGAATACGGTTCCTGAGCATCTGCGGCGAGTCCGAGGCGGCGGCGGGGGTCGTGCAGCTCAAGAACCTCGCCAGCGGAGATCAGCGCAGCTTTGGCCGCGAAGACATTTCCGGCATGGTCGCCTTCATCGCAGAGTAAATATTTTTTGCGTTTTTAAAAAATGTTCTTACCTTTGCACTCCACATCGCGGGGTAGAGCAGTCGGTAGCTCGTCGGGCTCATAACCCGGAGGTCGCAGGTTCGAGTCCTGCCTCCGCTACAAAACTTGAAAAACCAGCCAAATCGGCTGGTTTTTCGCGTATGTAGCGTGGCAGTACGGGCGTATGCTCCCAGGACCTGCGGGCATTCTTTGAACAATACCTGGGCAAAGGATTCCGTTTCAAGGTGGAATTCCAAAGCTGGCTGCGTGAGAACGCCGGTCTCACCTTCCGCTATGCCGTTGAAGCCTATCCAAAGTTAATCTGAGCCCTCCCACAACGAACTCAAGGTTCGAGTCCTACTCCGCTGCCGTTAACTATCCGGGCGCACTATAGGCTTTTAATGAGAATTTTCCTGATATCTTGTTCCGTGAGCGGAACGTAGGCGTTTTCCAGGCCCTCGTTTACGGCTACGTGGTGGGCCATCTCGTCTATACGGCTATTGTCGATGCCCAACTCACGCAGGTGCATGGGGATGCCGATGCTTTCAAAGAACTTGTAGGTTTCTTCAATGGCCTTACGGGCTATCTCCCACGGGTCCAGTGACGTGTCGATGCCGAAGACGTTGACCCCGTATTTCACAAAGCGGGGCAGCGTGCGCTCGCTCAGGATATGCTGCATCCAGCGAGGCGTAATGATGGCCAGGCCCCAGCCGTGGGTGATGTCATAGTAGCCGCTGAGGGCGTGCTCAATGCCGTGCATCGGCCAGCCGGATTCACTGTTGCCGAGCGACATGATGTTGTTGCAGGCGAGGGTGCAGACGAACATCATTTCGGCCCGCGCCGTATAATCCTCCGGATTCTCCAGGCACTTCATTCCGTTGACCATCAAGCTCTTGAGACCAGCTTCGCAGAAGCCGTCGTTCATCAGTGTGGCGTCTTCGCAGAAGTACTGCTCCAGAATGTGGTTCATGGCGTCGGCAATGCCGGCGGCCGTCTGGCCCTTGCTCACCGTAAACGTATAGACGGGGTCCAGGAAGGATACGGCCGGGAAAAGCAGCGGGTCGATGTAGCCGATTTTGTCGTTGGTCTCGGTGCGGGAGATGACGCCGCCGCAGTCATATTCGCTGCCGGTGGCAGCCAGCGTGAGGATATCGACAATCGGGAGGGCCGATGTTGCTTGTACCTTATAGGAAATCAGATCCCACGGTTCGCCTTCGTAGCAGGCGCCGGCGGCTATGGCTTTGGAACAGTCCAGGACCGACCCGCCGCCCGCGGACAGGATGACATCCACCTTATGCTCTTTGCACAGCCGCACGCCGTCCAGCACGCTGGGGTCGTATTTTGGGTTGGGCTGGATGCCCGGTAGTTCCACAATCTCAAAGCCTTTCAGCAGTTCCAGGACCTTCTGGTACAGGCCGATCTTCTTGATACTTCCTCCGCCGTAGGTCAGGAGAATCTTCTTTCCGAACTGCGCCATCACGCCGGGCAGTTTTTCAATCACGCCCTTCCCGAAGATCAGGCGCGTTGGGGTACAATATTCAAAGTTCTGCATATCTACTGATTATCTGATAACTTGTTAATACTCCGGGCGATATCTTCCGGATGGTCAATGAGGAGCTGCCCGTGATTCATCCCGGGAAACACCTCCACGTGGGCCTGAGGGCATAACTTGAGCAGGTGATCTGCCTGAGGCTTTGCGACAAAAGCCTCCTTGGTGCCGTACAAGAAGTGGATATCGGCCCCGTGGATGGACTCCAGCTTGTGGGTGTAGACGTCTTTGTAGCCATCCCGGACGGCTTTTCCTTTGCCGTAGGGCCATACCTTTTTGCACTCCTCCAGCAAGACATCAAAGTAATGAGAGTGGAACGCCCACTTCCAGAAGCCTGTCCAATGGTAGCAGGTCCACACATTGAAACTCTGGTAGTATCGCAGCGGATCTACGCTCCATTTGGGAAGCGGCAGCAGCGGCGCGGCATCCATGATGGCATGGTCAATGACAATCTCATTCCTCTCCAGGATTCGGGACAGGATCTTTCCGCCCAGGGACAGGCCGTACGCAAAGTCCAGGTGCCCGCCCAGGTTCTTTTGAACATATCCTGCTGCCTTAGCCGCCTGGTCGTCTACTGAGGTAAACTCGGACTGTTGCCCCAGCAGGAAACCGTCAATGCCAACCGCAACAATATAGTACTGGTCCTTCAGGAGCTCAATCAGCGGCAGGAATATCTCATAGGATACCCCCAGACCAGGAATCAGCAGCAAGGATGGATTCTCTTTCTTTCCGTATGTGTTGAAAGTCATATATCAATTTCCGCTTACAGGGGTCTTGGGACTGCATGCCGTCATTATTTAGCACGCTTGAGCCAGTGCTCCGTAAGCCACTGGCGAACCGGCAGGTCGTAGGCCTTCAGCAGACCCCAGGCCATGATAATGGACATAAAGATGACGCCCAGGTTCACCATCACGTGAATCCAGACCGGGGCGTCGGGGTGGTCGGCCACCCAGCCCATCTGCATATACATAATGGGATAGTGCGTAATGTAAATGGGATAGGAGATGTCTCCCAGCCATTTGCATACGGCCGTGCTCTTAGGGTCAGTGGTCACGCTTCCGGCACCGGTGAGCACCACCAGCGGGAAGATGAGGAGGATGCATAAGGCCTGGAAGATGCCGTCCGGCACACCATAGTCTCCGCCGATGCAGGGGATGGAGAAGACGGCCACCAGCGTCAGGCTGCACCACCAGAAGCCGCCCCTCAGGTGAATGGGAGAGCCGCTGGGATTCTGGGCCGAACGCCGACCGGGCAGGATGCGGGAAATGAGCAGGCCGCAGAGGAAGGGATACAGCAGGCGCGTAAAGCCCACATAAATCTGCTGGGCCGTCAGACTCCAGCCGCCGATGACGGTATACTGCGGCCCGTCAGGGAACAGGCCGAAGACATTCCATCCCAGCGTAAGGTCCAGCGTAAAGAAAGCGCAGCATACACAGAGGATGGCCAGCGCCACCTTGGACATGTGCCGGAGGACAAATGCGTATAGGATGTTACCGATATACTCGAAGGTAAGCGTCCACTGCGGGCCGTTGAAAGAATTGAGCTCTCCCCAGCCGCGAATATCCAGTCCGTTGCCGCAGGGAATCATCAGCAGGCCCATCACAAAGCAGAGGGCAAACTTCCAGCCTTCCACTTCCATAGTTTTGGGGAAATAACCGCTGGCAAAGAAGAACAGGGCGGCGCCCACCACCATACCGGCAATCACCATGGGATGCAGACGGGTGAGACGGCGCTTGAAAAAGCCCCAGGTGGTCATCTTGTCCCAACGGTCGTCGTACGCATAGCCAATCACAAAACCGCTCAGCACGAAGAAGAAATCCACAGCCAGGTAGCCGTGGTTCACAATCTGCGTCTTAAAAACGGGGACATAAGTCTCAAAGCAGTGGAAGACCACCACCATGAGCGCAGCTACGCCGCGCAGCCCGTCCAGGATCTCATAACGGGGTTTGGAAGCAAGATATACGTTTTCTTTTGCCATACTCAGAACAAAATAGCGAGGTGTTTCTGCAAAGATAACTAAAACTTCCACAATGAAAGCTGCGGAGGTTTGTGAGAGAAAAATGTTATCTTTGTAATGAAGTAGAAGAGGTAAACTAGCCCTGTGATTATGTCAATGATGGAAACCGATAGAATCCTGCTGCGCCCATGGCTGGAAAGTGACGCCCCGGCGCTTTTCAAACACGCCTCCGACCCGGAGGTCGGCCCCCGGGCCGGCTGGCCGCCGCACAAAAGCATGGAGGAGAGCCTGAAGATTATCCGGACCGTCTTCCATGACGCCACCAACACATGGGCCATCGTGCTCAAAGAAACGGGCGAGCCCATCGGGGCCATGGGTTATGGCCCGTCCTGCAACTGCAACCTGCCCGCCCGCGAAGGCGAGCCCCTCACCGGCTACTGGGTGGCCCGTCCCTACTGGAACCGGGGCATATGCACGGAAGCCCTGCGGCTGATGATAGGCCATATCCGCCAAACCACTGATATAAAATCGCTCATCAGCGGCCATTTCATCGACAATCCCGCTTCTGGCCGGGTTATGGAGAAGTGTGGCTTCATTCCCACCGGAGAAACCGTCGTAGATCCGGATCAAGGCAGGGATACCCCTATCAGAGTATTAAGATTGGAACTATGATTATTCGTTTAGAGCGACCCGAAGACTGGCGGGAGGTGGAGAACCTCACGCGGGAGGCATTCTGGAACGTGTACCGGCCCGGATGCCAGGAGCACTTTGTACTCAATCGGTACAGGAACAATCCGGCTTTCATTCCGGAACTGGACTTTGTGATGGAAGATGACGGTCGCCTCATAGGCCACGTCATGTTCTCCAAGGCCGAGATTACCCTGGCAGACGGGACGGCCTTCCCGTCCTGGACCTTCGGCCCCATCAGCATCCACCCGGACTACAAGCGAAAGGGCTACGGTCTCAAACTGCTGCTGTATGCGCTGGAGAAGGCCCGCGCGATGGGCATCGGCCTTCTGCAGATGGAAGGCAATATTGACTTCTACAAGCATGCAGGCTTTGATCTGGCCAGTAAGCTGAAGATTCACTATCACGGCGAACCGGCCGAAGCCGAAGTCCCCTACTTCCTGGCCCAGGAACTGATTCCGGGATACTGGGGTAACCGCGAAGGCACATATTGCCCGCCTTCCGGCTATTTCGTGGCCGCTGCCCAGCCGGAGGCCTTCGAAGCCTATGAAGCCTCCTTCCCGCTCA